>NZ_JBJGYI010000055.1:0-19951 GCF_054049915.1 Geodermatophilus sp. SYSU D00766 | reverse complement strand
TCGTGCTCTGCCCCCCGTGCGGGGGCAGAGCACGAGCGCGCCGGACGGCTGTGGCGCCCGTCCTCGGGCCCTAGGGTCCGCTCATGGCCGAGCGCGAGATCAGGACGGTGCTGACCGGCGGCGGGTTCTTCGAGGGCCCGCGCTGGCACGACGGCACGTGGTGGGTGTCGGACTTCTACCGGCAGACGGTGAGCCGGGTGACCGCCGACGGCCAGGAGACCGTGCAGTTCGAGGTCCCCGGGCAGCCGTCGGGCCTGGGCTGGCTGCCCGACGGGTCCCTGGTCGTCGTCTCCATGAAGACCCGCGAGCTGCTCCGGTGGGACGGCTCGTCGCTGACGCCCCACGCCGACCTCTCGGAACACTGCGGCGGGCACCTCAACGACCTCGTGGTCGACGACGCCGGGCACGTGTTCGTCGGGGACTTCGGCTTCGACCTCATGGGTGGCGGCGCGCCGACCACCGCGTCGATCAAGCGGGTGGACCTCGACGGGACGGTGTCCGTGGCCGCCGAGGGGCTGCAGTTCCCCAACGGCACGGTCATCACCCCGGACGGCGGCACGCTCGTCGTCGGGGAGACCCTCGGCAACCGCTACACCGCGTTCGACCTGGCGCCCGACGGCTCGTTGACCAACCGCCGGGTGTGGGCCTCCCTGGGCCCCGAGGTCACCGGGCGGAGCACCGAAGAGGTGCTCGGACAGCTCGCCGTCGCACCCGACGGCTGCGCCCTCGACGCCGAGGGCCGCATCTGGGCGGCCGACGGCGTGGGCGGTCGCGTCGTGCGGGTGGCCGAGGGCGGCGAGATCGTCGACGCCGTCGCCGCACCCGAGGGGCTGGGCGTGTTCGCCTGCATGCTCGGCGGCGACGACGGCCGGACGCTGCTGATGTGCGCGGCGCCGGACTTCTACGAGCACAACCGCGCGCCGGTGCGCGAGGCGGTGCTGCTGGCCACGGAGGTCGACGTCCCCCACGCCGGCCGCCCCTGACGCTCAGCCGCCGGTGACGGCGCGGGAGGTCCGGCTGCGGTGGACCGCGCGCGGGGGGCGCATGCCCAGGTCGGTGAGGATCCGCCCGGCCCGGCGCCGGCGCTCGCAGGCGCGCTCGCGCAGCAGGGCGCCGAGCGCGGCGTTGACCGACCGGTCCGCGCGGCGCTCGAGGAACTCCGCCGTCGCGAGGTGGGTCGCCGCCCGCCGCAGTGCCTCCACGTGCTCGCGCCGCTCGTGCGGTCGACGGTCCGCCGCACCCCCGCCGGTCCTCGTGGTGGTCGTCGTGGTCTCGGTCATGCGCTCCTCGCCCCCTCGGTGGTCCCCGCACCCATGAGGACGCCGCGAGGACGCCGGCATGACGCGGACCGCGGGAAGCACCCCCGGACGCACCACGCCCCCCGGCCCGGACGCGGGACGGGGGGCGTGCGGAGCGGAGTGGGTCAGTAGGCGCGGCCGCTCGTCCCGCCCTTCTTGTTCTTGCTCTGGTAGTCGCGGATGAACTGCTTGATCTTGGCCTGGTTCTGCGGCTTCTGGAGCTCCTGCACCACCTTGGCGGCGACACCCGAAGCCACGAGCTTCCTCAACATCCCCACGGGGTCCTCCTCATGTCGGTTGCCTGTCGGGTGCCCCGTCAACGTGCGGTGCAACCCTGGGGATCCCGGCGGCTGCGCTCCCCGCGCGTGGCGGGCCGTTGACGGCGTGTGCGGACGCACCGCCACGTCCTTTCTCGTCCCGCCCGGCGTGTCGGCGACGGCGCGTCGCCGGGAGGACGGCGGCGGCACGTGCATCCGTGCAGGTCGGAGCCGGTGTCCCGCCGTGCGGCCGGTGTCAAGTCCCGGGAGCCGGTCCGGGCGTGGCGGGCCCCCGGTCCGGTTGAGGGGCCTGGGACCCCTCCCTACCGTCGTCGCGGTCCGGCCAGGGTCCTCCGTCACGCCCTGTGTGACACCCGCCGGACACGCCGAACCGGGCACCGGCACGAGAGCCGGTACCCGGGCCGGGGACCCACCGCAGTCCTGGGGTGGAGCGCGATCCGTCGCGCCGGGCGACTCCCCCGTCCGAACCCGTCAGCTAACCCGGTAGGCGGCCGTGGAGAACAGGAGAACCGTCGTCGATGACGACTGCACGCACGTCCACCACCCGCCGCTCGTTCCGCGGCATCGCCGTCGCCGCCATCGCCGGAGCCGGCATCGTCCTCTCACCTCTCCCGGCCTCGGCGAACTCGGGTGGTGGTGGGACGGCGACCGCGACCGTGGCCGCCGCGCCGGCGGTCGCCCCCAACGCCGCGGCCCAGGTCGCCGTGGACACCGCGCTCGCCCAGGTCGGTGACCCCTACGTCTACGGCGCCACCGGCCCGAACGCCTTCGACTGCTCGGGCCTGACCAGCTACTCCTACGCGGCGGCCGGGATCTCGATCCCGCGCACCTCGAAGCTCCAGTCGACCTTCGGCACCGCGGTGGCCAAGTCCGACCTGCAGCCGGGTGACCTGGTCTTCTTCTACAGCCCGGTGTCGCACGTGGGCATGTACATCGGCAACGGCCAGATGGTCCACGCCTCGACCGCCGGCAAGCCGGTCGCCGTCGTCGACCTGGACTCGATGCCGAGCTACGCGGGCGCCCGCCGCGTCGCCTGACGCACCTCAGGCAGGGTGCCCCGGCCGGCCTCCCCGGCCGGGGCACCCTGGTCGCCGTGGACGACGAGGACGGCCCGCGATGGCCCCGCCGCGCCGGCTCCGGCCCGGTCGTGGCGGTGGGCAAGCTGGTCGCCGACCAGATGCTCGAGCTCAGTGAGCCGCTGCGGGCGGGGAGTCAGCAGCGGGTGGTGCGGACGACGACGGCGGGCGGGGCGCCGGCCAACGTCACGGCGACCCTGACCCGGCTCGGCACCCCGGCGCGGCTGGCCGGGTGGGCCGGGGCGGACCCGCTCACCGACACGCTGCTCGCCGGCCTGGCCGCGCGGGGCGTGCAGACGGCGGTGGTCCGCCGCGGCCGGGCGCCGCTGTCGACGGTCCTCGTCCACCCCGACGGCGAGCGGACGCCGCTCACCGACCGGGGTGAGGGCGGCCTGACACCGGACGACGTCCGCGCCGGGTGGCTCGCCGACGCCGCCGTCGTCCACCTGGACGGCTACGACCTGCTGCGCTTCCCGGACGCGCTGGTGGCCGTCGCCTCCCTCGCGCGCGACGCCGGCGTGCCGGTGAGCGTCGACATCGCGGCCGCGGCGCGGATCGAGCGGCACGGGGTCGCGGCCTACCGCGGGCTGCTCGCCGGGCTGCGGGCGGACCTGCTGTTCTGCAACGCCGCCGAGGCCGCGGTGCTGGGGCTGCTCGGCGGCCTGCCCGCGGAGGTGCCGCCGCTGGTCGTGGTGCACGCCGGCGCACACCCCACCCGCGTACTCACGCGGGCGGGTACGTGGCAGGTGCCGGTGGCGCCGCTGCCCGAGGGGCGGCTGCGCGACACGACCGGCTGCGGGGACGCCCTCGCCGCCGGGGTGCTGGCCGGGTGGCGAGGCGGGGCGCCGGTGCTGGACGCGGTCCGGACCGGGCACGAGGCGGCCGCGGTGGTCGCCGGTGTGCTCGGCGGCCAGCCGCCGCCACGTCCGTCGTGAACTTGGCTTTGACCTGCGGTTTCGTCTTGAGCAGCGCTTCAGTTGACGGTAGGCTTCGATCATGTGTTCGAGCGATCCCGCCGGCGGTGACTCGCTCGACGACGTCGCCGCGCTGGTTGCTGAGCGGAACCGGATCGACGCCGCACTGGCCCGCCGGGTGCGGGCGGCGGAGCTGTCCCAGGCGCCCGAACGCGACGGGCTGAAGTCGATGACGTCATGGCTGTGTGGGCACTGCCGACTCTCGCTGGCGGCCGCTACCCGGTTGGTGCGCAACGGGCGGGCGCTGGAGCACCTGCCCGCCCTGGCCGAGGCGCACGAAGCAGGCTGGGTGACCGCCGAGCAGGTCACCGAGGCAGCTCGGGTCGTCACTCCCGAGCGGCTGGCCGCTGCGACCGCGCGGGGCGTCGACCTGGGTGCGATCGACGCGGCACTGACGCAGGTGGCCCTCGACTGCGACCACCGCGACCTGGCCGGCGTGGTGCAGCGGTATCTCGACGCGCTGGATCCCGACGGTCCCGAGCCGGATCCGACCGAGGACCGGTCGCTGACGGTGGCCAAGCACGCCGACGGATCCCTGAGCGGCCGCTTCCACCTCGACGCGGTCGGTGGGGAGAAGCTGCAGGCGGCGCTGGAGGCGCACGTGCAAGCCGACCGGCCCGCCGGCGACCAGCGCACCCGCGCACAGCGGCAAGGTGACGCGCTGGTGCAGCTGTGCGACAACGCCCTGGGCTCCGGTGCATTGCCGGTGCTGCGGACGGTCAAGCCACACGTGGCCGTGCGGGTCGACCTCGACGACCTGGCCGACCCGGCGGCCGGCGCAGGCAGTGCCCCCATGGGGTTCGGCGCGGTCATCTCCGCCGCTCGGGCCCGCTGGCTGGCCTGCGACGGCCAGGTCACCCGCATCGTCATCGGCCCGGAAGGCCAGCCGCTCGACGTCGGCCGCACCAAGCGGGTGGTCACCCCGGCCATCCGCAAGGCCGTCGAACTCCGCGACGGCGGCTGCGTCTTCGCCGGCTGTGACGCGCCGACCCACTGGGCCGACGTGCACCACCTGGTGCACTGGATCGACGGTGGCGAGACCTCACTCGACAACTCCGCGTTGCTGTGCGAGCGGCACCACACCAAGGTCCACCACGGCTTCCGCGTCGAGCGACAACCCGACGGCCGATGGCACACCTACCGACCCGATGGCAGCGAGATCACCGTTCCCACCCCACTGGCACCCGCGGCCTGATGTCCCCGCACGTCGATCGCGGGACCGCGGGGCTCACATCCCGCAGACCGACTCGGCCACCATCGCCACGAACTCGTGCGCCTGGTCGTCGGACACGGACGGGAAGAGCCGCTCCACGCCCTCGGACATCCGGAACTGGTCGTACTCCGGCTGCCCGAGGCGGACGCAGATCCCCTCGGCGAGGACCCAGCCGGTGTGCGGGTCCAGCGGGATGCCGATGCGCTGCACCGCGTCGACGAACTCCTGGGGGACGTCCGGCGCGGGCGCCTCGGCGGTCGTCGTCGGGGCGGGTGCCGTCACCGGCAGGCTGCTCGGCGGCGTGCTCGCCACGGGGGTCGCCACCGCCTGCTCCGCGGTGGCCGCGTCCTCGGCGCCGTCCCACGACGCGAGGAGCAGCGCCGTGGCGACCGCGACGACCACCAGAGCGCTGACGGCGGCCAGGAGCGCGGGCCTGCGGCGGTCCGCTCGCGCCGGGCGGTGGGCGTGCCGGTGCCGGTCAGGAGGGACGGGGTGGTCGGTCATGGAAGCGGACCCCCGGAACTCGACGACGTCGCGGGTGCCTCCGTCGGCCCGGGGGGCACCCGTGCGAGGCGGCGGAGCCTACGCGCCGGGAGCCCGCTCCGGACCCCTCGCGGACCCGGTCAGACCTGCGCCATCTCGGCCAGCCGGCACATCGCGTTGACCTGCCGCAGCTGCTCCGGCGTCCGCACCGCGGCGTCGAGCAGCAGCGGGCTCATCACCACCACCGCCAGCGCCTTCGCCCGCGACACCGCCACGTTGAGCCGGTTGAGGTCGTAGAGGAACGACACCCCGCGCGGCGCCTCCTCGGCCGACGTCGACGTCGTCGAGTAGACGACCACCGGCGCCTCCTGCCCCTGGAACCGGTCGACCGTGCCCACCCGCGCGCCGTCGGGCAGCTGCGCGCGGATCTGCGCGACCTGGTTGTTGTACGGCGCGACGACGAGCACGTCGTCCGGGCCGATCGGCCGCTCCGCGCCCTCGTGATCCACCCAGCCGACGCCCTGCAGCGACCGCCAGACGGCGGCCACCTCGGCCGCCTCCTCCGCCGACGACGCCGCGCACGCGACCGGGTGCTGCACGAACCGCACCGCCAGCCCCGAGCCGGACACCAGCCCGCCCGGGCGCACCGTGATCCGCTCGCGCAGCGGCGCCGACTCCAGCCGGCCCTCGTAGGCGAGGTCGGACACGAACGCGGTCAGCGCCGGGTGCATCCGGTAGGTCCGGTCGAGGAAGACGCCGCGACCGACCGGCACGGTCGGGGAGCCCGCGAGCAGGTGCTCCAGCGCCGAGAGTCCGGAGTCGCCGGGGTGCACGCCCTGGGTCGGCTGGGCCAGCTGCTGCGGGTCACCCAGGAGCACGAGGGAACGGGCCGCCCGCGCCACCGCCACGGCGTTGGCCAGCGAGAACTGCCCCGCCTCGTCGACGACGAGCACGTCCACGGCCTCGGCGAGGTCGGGCTGCGTCCAGAACCACGCCGTCCCGCCGACCAGCGACACGTCACCGTCGACCAGCCGCGAGGCGACCTCCTTGCCGTCCTTCGACCACTCCACGCCCGGCGCGCCGCAGGCCTGCTTCTCCTCGCACTTCTGCAGCGCCGGCCGGCCGACGGCGGACAGCACGTTGCCGATGACGGCGTGCGAGGTGGCCGTGACGCCGACCTTCTTGCCCGCGTCCAGGAGCTCGCGGATCAGCCGCGACGCCGCCCGCGTCTTGCCGCTGCCGGGCGGACCCTGCACGGCGAGCACCTCGCCGTCGAGCCGCAGCCCGAGCCGGACGACGGCGTCACCGGCCTCCTCCCCCGGCAGCCGCCGGCAGTCGGCCGGCACCCGCCGCTCGAGCAGCGCCTGGCCGAGGCAGTCGCGACCGGCCAGCACGTCCTCGGCCGTCTCGGCGATCGCCGCCCGCATGCCCTTGTCGTCGATCGGCCCGCTCGGCCCGAGCCCGCGGGCGGCCACCGGCGGCTTCCCCGTCTTGACCACGACCCGCCCCGCGACGGCGTCGAGCGCGACGACGGTGCCCACGCTGACCCGCTGGTCGACGTCCACCGCGCTGGACCCGACCGAGAGCTTCGTGTCCTGCGGCGGGAACCGGTACTCGTACAGCTTCGACCGCTTCTCCTGCCCGACCTCCACCGGCGCGGTCAGCCGGCCGAGCGCGGTGCCGTCCTCGACCAGGGCGGTGTCGTCGAGGTCGGCGCGGGCGAAGAACTCCCACCATCCCGGGCGCGCCTCGCGGCGGTGCCACTGCACGAGGTCGGCGAGCAGGTCGGAGCCGGCCGCCTGCAGCCGCTCGACCAGCGCGAGCTCCTCAGCCTCGGCCTCCGACCGCGGCGCGGGGCCGGTGGCCTCGGGCAGCATCGGCCGCGGCTGTCCGCCGTAGAGCCGCTCGAGCTCCGCGCGCTGCTCCTCGAGCCAGTCGTGCAGCTCGCGGGTCGAGTCGACGTCGTCCTTGTTGTAGAGCTCGATCGCCTCGAGGCGCTTCGGATCCCGGTCGGCCAGCCACTGCTCGTAGGCGATCACGCTGCCCATCGCGTCGGCGACGTCGCCGGTGTGCTGCCGGCCGTAGAACGCCTCGACCTTCTTGATCGAGTACGAGCCCTTGCTGATCCGCATCGACTGCTTGACGACCGGATAGAGGTCGACGAACCGCTCGGCGCGCAGCAGCTGGTCGAGCTCGGCCTCGCGGACGCCGTAGCGGCCGGTGAGCCGCTTGAGCGCGCTGACCTCGTAGGCGGCGTAGTGGTAGACGTGCATGCCGGGGTCGGCGCGCCAGGCGTCGAGGACGAGGTCGACCAGGTCGCACACCATCTGCTTCTCGGCGGCGGGGTCGTGCGCCCACAGCGCGGTGAAGCCGCCGTCGCGGTCCCCGATCCCGGCGAGGTACTCCAGGCCCGCGCCGTCGGCGGAGTGCGGGTCGCCCTCGAAGTCGAGGTAGCGGTCGCCCGGGCTGGGCTGCGGCAGCCGGAGCAGGCCGGTCGGGCCCGACGGCGGCAGCAGGGTGCGGCTCGGGACGCCGGTGCGCCGCTCGTCGAGCTGCTGGCGCGCCTGCTCCTGCAGCCGGGTGCGGGTGGCCGCGCCGATGCGGGCGGCCTGCAGCGTCTCCGGGTCGGCGCCGGCGAGCTGCTCGAGGGTGGTGATGCCGGCGGCGCGCAGGGCCGCGCGGGTGCCCTTGCGCATCCCGGCGACGAGGGAGAGGTCGTCGGCGGCCAGCAGCTCGGCGTCGCACCGCGGCTTCCAGGTGCACTGGCTGCAGTAGCCGACCGGGACCGGCTCGGTGGCCGGCGGGTCGGCGAGGAAGGCGGTGAGGGTGGCGCGGGCGCGGCGGGCGTAGGCGGCGACGTCGACCAGCCGCCACGGGTTGCTGGCGCCGTCGCCGGTGATCACGCAGACGCGGTCGGGCGGCCGGCCCTGGAGGACGGCGAGCCGCTCGGCGTAGGTGGCCATCTGCAGCAGGGCGGGCACCTTGACGCGGCGGGCGAGCTTGGCGTCGGCGACCTCGTAGGACCAGTCGCCGAGGCCCGACGGCGTGGCCACCTTGAGCAGGAAGTCGGCCGCGCCGCCCCAGACGCCGTCGAAGAACGACGCCTGCGAGATGACGTCGACGCCGGCGCGCATCGCCTGCAGGGTCATCGCCTCGGCCTCGCGGCGGCCGGCGACGTCGAGCCGCGGCGGGATGCGGACGACGCTGCGGCCCTCCGCCTCGAGCGCGTCGAGGTAGGCGAGCTCGTGCGCGGTGCCGAGGTCGGCGATGAGTGCGGCGTGGTCGTCGGGACCCTCGGCGAGCGGGCGGAGCCGGCCGTCGGCGACGGCGAGCTCGAGCGTCGTCACGTGCGGGCAGGCCTGGTGGCGGGTCAGGTCGGAGGGGCTCAGGACCAGGGAGCCGTCGGAGCGGTACATCGGGACGGGACGGTCTCACGTGTACGCCGGGATCGGGTCCCTCCGCGCCGGTCCCGCGCGCCTTTGTCACGCTGTTGGTGCCCGGGGGACGGCGGGGGTCGCAACACCCGGCCGAGCCCACACGCAGCGGGCGGGCGCGTCACTCGGGGAGACCGAGCTCGGCCCTCAGCTCGCCTGCCGCTGCGACGCGCCCCTCGCGCTGGTCGGCACGGGCGGCCTCGACGTCGGCGCGGACGTCGGGCTGCGACAGCCAGAAGATCGTCTCGTGCAGCGAGTCCAGATCCGCCGTGGCCATCAGGACGGCGATCTCGCGACCGTCCCGGGTGATCGTGACCGTCTCGTGCCTCGACTCGACAGCCTCGACCAGCGCACACAGCTGTTCCTGAGCCTCGTCCAGCGGGATGGTCACCACATTGCCGAGTCTGCCGGAGGTCAGGGGGGCAGCCCCACGGGCATCGCTCTCGTCGTCGCGCAGACTGGCGCATGTGACACGGGGACTGCACCGCTCGCACCGGGTGGCCGGCGCGCTCGTCGGGGCGGCGGCGGGCGACGCGCTCGGGGCGCCGTTCGAGTTCGGCCCGCCCGGCGCGTTCTCCGCCCGCTTCCCCGGTCCTGCGCGCGGGTCGCTGACCGAGATGTGCGGTGGCGGGTCGCTGGGGTGGGAGCCGGGCGAGTTCACCGACGACACCCAGATGGCGCTGCTGGTGGCCGCCTCCCTCGTCGAGCGGGACGGGCTGGACGAGGCCGATCTCTTCGACCGGTTCGCGGCCTGGGCGGCGGCCGGCCCGCCGGACATCGGGGTGCAGACCCGGGCGGTGTTCGACTCGGGCCTGCCCTGGGACCGCGCGGCGGCCGACCACTTCGCCCGCACCGGACGGGCGGCGGGCAACGGCTCGCTGATGCGCACGACGCCGGCGGCGATCTGGTCCAGCAGGTTCGGCACCGCGGCGACCGTGGACGCGGCCCGGCGGATCTCGGCGCTCACCCACGGCGACCCGGCGGCCGGCGAGGGCTGCGCCGTCCTCCACGAGCTGCTGCGGGTGGCACTCGACGGTGGCGACCCGCTGGCCGCCGTCCCCACCGCCCTGGGGCTCGTAGCACCCGAGCACCGGGACCGGTGGGCGACCGTGCTGGCACCCGACTGGGAGCCGTCGATGGCGACGGAGTCCAACGGTGCGGGGTGGCCGACGCTCGGTCAGGCGCTGTGGGCACTGCGGCACGGGCGGGACTTCGCCGAGGTGCTGCGGCTGGTCGTCGACCTCGGCGGGGATACCGACACGGTGGCGTGCGTGGCCGGCGGGCTGGCCGGCGCGGTGTACGGGATGGGCGGCATCCCGATGCGGTGGGCCTCGGTCGTGCACGGCCGGGTGCCCGGCCACGGCGACCGGGTGTGGCGGCTGCCGGAGCTGCTGCCGCTGGCCGCCGCGCTCGACGGCAAGGAGTTCTTCCGGGCCGAGACGGGGGTGATCCCGCGGATCGGCCCGGCGGAGGTGCTGCCGGGCATCTGGGCGGGCAACCTCGACGGCGCCCGCTTCAGCGACGAGGACTTCGCCGTCATCAGCCTGTGCCGGCTCGCCGAGCCGTTCCCGCACACGCTGCACCGGACGGCCTACATCGCCGACAACGACCACAACGTGGACATCGACGTGGTGCTGGCCGACGTGCTCGACGACCTCGCCGCGCTGCACGCCGAGGGCCACCGCGTGCTCGTGCACTGCCACGGTGGCGCCTCGCGCACCGGGCTGGTGCTGCGCGGCTGGCTGGTGCGCGAGGAGGGGATGTCGGTGGAGGAGGCGACGGCGCACGTCGCCCAGCGGTGGCCGTACCTCGGGCTGTGGAACGACAGCTTCACCGCGGCACTGGAGCGCCTGGCCGCCCGCCGGGACTGATCCGGTCGCTGTCGCCCCATCGGGCGACCCGCTCCCGCGACGACCGGTCGGATAGCGATACTCCGTCGGCTCGAACCGTTCGACGAGAGGACCGCGCGGATGTCCCAGCCGGCAGACGACGGCCGGTACGGGGCACGCCCGCCCGCACCCGACGGTCCCGCGCCGTGGACGACACCGCCGCAGGCGCCACCCTGGAGTGCGGCCGGTCCGCCCGCGTGGGGTCCGCCGCCCGGGCCACCGGTGGGCCCACCCGGACCGCCGCCGGGCTGGGGTCCGCCGCCTTCCGGGCCGCGCTACTCGGGCCTCGGGATCGTCATCGCTGCCGGGGTGCTGCTGCTGGTCGTGACGGCCGTCGTCCGCAGCATCACGGCGTCCTCGGAGGGGTCGACCGAGCCCACGGCGACGGTCGCCGAGGCTCCCGCGACGTCCGTGCCCGCCGTTCCCCCGACGGACACGGAGGCGCCGACGCCGACAGAGGAGCCTCCCGGGTTCGGGGACGGCACCTACCTGGTCGGCACCGACGTCCAGCCGGGGCGGTACCGGACCGACGGCACGAGTAGTTGCTACTGGGAGCGGCTGAGCGACCTGACCGGCGAGTTCGAGGCGATCCTCGCCAACGACAACCCGTCCGGGCAGACCTACGTCGAGATCCTGCCGACGGATGTCGCGTTCTCCACCGACGACTGCGGCCGGTGGGAACCGGCGGCCTTCGACGGGCCCGACGTCAGCGGCGGCTTCGGGGACGGCGTGTATCTGGTCAACGCGGACATCCAGCCCGGCACGTACGTCTCCACCGGGAGCTCGGGCTGCTACTGGGAGCGGCTGAGCGACCTCACCGGCGAGTTCGAGGCGATCCTGGCCAACGACAACCCGTCCGGGCAGACCTACGTCGAGATCCTCCCGACCGACGTCGCCTTCTCCACCGACGACTGCGGGACCTGGAGCCGCGTCGGCTGAGGTCGAGCGGCGTGTCGGTCGGCCGCACGGGGTCGGCGTTGCAGAATTGATGCGCTAGCGCGTCATTTCTGCAGCGGAGGCAGCCGTGCTGACGGTCGACCAGGCGGCAACCCGTCTCGGCGTGAGCCCGCAGGAAGTACGCCGGCTCGTCCGGACCGGGACACTGCCGGCGGAGCGGGTGGGCCGCACCCTCGTCCTCACGGAGGACGCGGTCGACGAGCGCGCCCGGCTCACCGTGACCCCTGGCCGTGTCCTGTCCGCCCCGGTCGCGTGGGCGACGCTCTGGGAGCTGTCCGGTGAGGGTGCTCCCTGGGTGGACAGGGCGGCGAGTTCGCGGCTGCGAGGGCGGCTCCAGGCCTCCGACGCCGAGCAGGTGGTCGCGGCCGTCCGCGACCGCGCCGACCGGTACGACCTGCGGGTCCTGCCGGCCTACCGGGACCGGGTGCTGGCCGCTGAGGGAGTCCTCGCCTCCGGGATCACCGCGGCCGACGCCGTCGGGGCGGACGTCGTCGCCGCCGGCGCCCGTGCGGAGCTGTACTGCACGGCGCGGACGCTCGGCGACCTCCGCCGCGACCTGGGTCTGTCCGACCGCGGGGAGCCGAACCTCCTCGTCCGCGTCCCCCGGTTCGGCGACCTGCCGCTGGGCGGCCGGGACCACATGCCGGCCGCCGTCGTCGCCGTCGACCTGGCCGAGTCGGCCGACGTGCGCACCCGCCGGGCGGGGCTGGACCTGCTGACCGCGGCCCTGGCCACCTTCCGCGGGTGAGCGCCCCGCGGGAGGTCGTGCTGCCGCCGCTCACCGGGGCGCTCGACCGGTTGTGGGACCTCGTCCTCGACCTGGCCGGACGGTTGGACCCGTCGGGATGGGTCCTCGTGGGCGGCCAGATGGTCATGCTGCACGGCCTGGCCGCCGGCCGGACGCCCACACGCGCCAGCCAGGACGTCGACCTGCTCGCCGATCTCCTCACCGACCCGGCCGGCCTGAGCCGGTGCGTGCAGGCGGTGCGTGCAGGCGGTGCGCCAACTCGACCTGGAGCCCCAACCGGACAGCTCCGGCAAGGTCTACCGCTTCCGCCGGGGAACGGACGGTGCCGTCGTCGACGTCCTGGCTCCCGACCACTCCCCGCCGCGCTGGTCCCTGCGCACGGCGGCGGGTGGCGAGACGATCCGCATCGAGGGTGGCCACCAGGCGCTGGAGCGAGCCGTCCGGCTGTCCGTCGTCAGAGGAGCCAGGTCGGCGGTCGTACCGGTGCCGGACGTCCTCGGCGCCCTGGTGCTCAAGGCCGCCGCGTGGACGGCCGACAACCGTGACCGGGGACGGCACAGCAGCGACGCCGCGTTCCTGACCAGTCTCGTGTCCGACCCGCTCGCCGAACGCGCCCGCTTCGTCGGCAGCGACCGCAAGCGGCTCCGGCGCCTCGACGCGGTGCTCGGTGATCCCGACGCGGCCGAGTGGCGAGCGCTGGGCGACGCGGCGGAGGACGGCTACGCCACCTGGCGACTGCTGCTCGGCTAGCAGGCCGACCGAGCGAGGCCGGTCACCCATCGGCTGCCCTACGGTCGGCGCATGCGGAGGCCGCGCACGCAGGACGACCTGGCGGCGTTGCACCACCCGGGCCAGACGCCGGACGACAGCCGCGCGATGGCGAGGCGGCTGGAGGCGTGGGCGGAGGAGGGCACCCGGGCCGGCGACGAGGTCAACACGGCCGACCTGCTCGTCGCCGCCGGGGAACAGCTCGTCCGGGTCGGCGACACTCACGACGCCGTCCGCGTACTCCGCCGCGCCGTCGGGACGGGGGAGCCCGTCGAGCCCGACGTGCGCTGCTACCTGCACCACGCCCTCCTCCAGGCCGGCGACGTCGATGCCGCCCGCGCGCTGGCCGAAGAGGTGCGCCGAGAGCGACCGTCCGACGGGGACGTCTACCTCTTCATCGGCGAGGACTACGAGCTGCACGGCGACCTGCGCGAGGCCCACCGCTGGCTGACGATGGGCACCCGCAGGGCGCTGGGCGACGTCGAGGACACCGACGAGGTCGAGGCGCTCGACGCGGCACGGGAGGCCGCTCACCTGCTGGTCGCCCGGCGGCGGGTCCGCCGGGAACTGGGCATGGCGCCCGACGACTGGGACGAGCTGGTCCCCGAGCTCCCGTACCTCGACGACGACCCGTTGCGGTGACTCAGCCCGCGCGGACGACGACCTCACGGATCTGAGCGGCTAGCTCGGCGTAGGTCACCGGCGGGCCGGCCAGGCCCGGAGAGCGTGTGCGCCGACGCCGCACCACGGGGCGTGGAAGGAGGCGCGGGCGCACACGCTCGCACCGCCTCGCGGGCTCAGGGCGTCGGTGTCACCTCAGACCGCGGTCGGGACGCGCCCACCCGGCCGGCGACCGGGCCGGATGGTGCGGGCGGCGGAGCGGGCCAGGCGGATGGGACCGGTGTCCCACAGCGGCCGGGCCGGCTCCTCGACCGGCGGCGCGGGCCGCGGCGCCGGCGGGCGGGCGGCCTCCTCGGCGTCGGCCTGCGCCTGGGCCATGGCGGCGAGGTGGCGGGTGCGGATGACGGCCTTCTGCCGGTCGAGGCGCTCCTGCTCGGCCATGACGAGCAGCTCCTCCTTGGCCTCAGCCACGGTGCGCCGCGACTGCTGCTGCAGCTGCTCGATCTCCACGTCGCCGCCGTCGCGCAGGGCGGCGAGCCGGTCGTAGGCGGTCGGCGGGCCGAAGTTGAGCAGCACCTTCATGAGCACGGGGAGGATCTCCACGCACATGAACAGCAGCGACAGCATGAACTTCGCCGCGGCCAGCGTGGCGTTGCGGTCGCTGAGCCGGTCGAGCGCCTCCAGCCGCAGCAGGATGCCGCCGGACCCCTCGTTGGTGGCGTCGAACGCGGCCTGCAGTCGGTCGAGCTCCGCCGTCAGCCGGGCCAGCTCGGCGGAGTCGGTGGCCAGCGCGGCGGCGGCGAGGTCGGCGCTGCGCGACTCGGCGTCCGCGGCGGCCGCGGTCGCGTCGTCGAGTTCGGCACGCGCGGAGGCGACGACGGCGGCCTGCGCGTCGGCGGCGGCGCGGGCCTGGACGTAGGCGGTGCCGGTGCCGGCCTCGCCCGTGCCGCAGGTGCCGTCGAGCTCGCACTGGGCCCGCGCCTCGAGGTCGCGCTGGGTGGTGAGGGCGGCGTCGTAGGCCTGCTGCCGGGCGGTCAGCTCGGTCTGGACGGCGGCCAGCGCGGGGTCGGCCTGCCCGCCGGTGGCGACGACGTCCTGCGCCTGCGTCACCCGCTGCTGCAGCTCGTCGAGCCCGGCGAAGCGCGCGTCGGCCTGCAGCGACTGCCGGTACGCGTCGGCCGCCTCGGCCTGCATGACGGTGATCTCGGCGTCGATCTCCTTGTGGAACACCTGCAGCGTCAGCGGGGTGGCGACGACGACGCCGAGGACCAGCGCCAGCCCGACCCGCGGGACGGCGAGGGCGAGGTTGCGCTTGAGCGAGGCGTCGTGCGCCATCCCGACCAGCAGCATCCGGTCGAGGTTGACCACCACGGCGCCCCAGCCGAGGCCGAGCACCAGCGCGAACGGCCACCAGACGCCGAGGGCCATGTGCAGCGCGAACGACGCCGAGGCGACGGCGAGGCCGCCGGTGCTGAGCAGGACCCCGCCGAGCGCGGCGAACCGCGGCCGCGCGCCCGGCGCCGCCTCGAGCAGGTCGGGCCGCGCGCCACCGAGGACCGCGAGGCGGTCCTGGAGCCGTCGTCGTCCAGCCATGCGGAAGCACTCCCCCGAGTCGACGGGGGTCTGACCGTCGCTCCCCTGCCCCATCGGCAGCCGGGTGGCCCGCCGGCACGTCGTCGTCACACGCGCCCCAGCGACGCCGAGCGGAACGGTCCGTCTTCGCCGGTCAGGACCCTGAAGATCCGGCGACCGGAACCGGCACCGCGGCCCGGGTGCGCCGGCTGACCTGCGGTCGAGGGCCTACAGGTTGGGGTCCGACTTCTCCCCGTCCGAGCCGTTGTCCACGGGGGTGGCGACCACCACGGAGCCGTCGACGACGACCGTCACCAGCGGGCGCCGTCGCGGAGCTCGAGGATCTCCCCCGCCGTCAGCCGGCTGCCCGTCGCCCGGACCCGGTGATCGACGTGATCCCAGAAGTCGACGGGGCGGGGCCGCCGGGCCAGCTCGATCAGCTGTGCGCGCACGTACTCCTGCAACGACTGGCCCGATCGGGCGGCCCGGGCGGCGAGCTCGTCACGTGTGTCGTCCGGGACCTCGCGGATGGTCATCGACACGGGCATGCACGCATGGTGGCAGGAGGACGATCAGGCTGCTGCTCCCATCCCGCCGGTACCACTGTGCATCCCGGTTCGGTACCGTAGATGGAGTGAGCACCCAGATCGCCGTTCGACTCCCCGAGGAACTCGTGGAGTTCATCGACCAACTGGTGTCCGACGGCCGAGCTCCTTCCCGTGCTGCGGTGGTCGGTCAGGCGCTCCGACGCGAGCAGCGCCGCCAGATCGCGGCTCGCGATGCGGCCATCCTGGCCGCGGAGCCCCCAGCCGACGATCTGGACGATCTCGCCGAGTACGCGGCCCGGACGCCGCTCGATGATCTCGACTGATGCGTCCCATCCACCTGGCTCGACTCGACAAGACCCGCCCCGTCCTCGTGTTGACCCGTGAGTTGGTCCGCCCACACCTGTCGCGGGTCACCGTCGCCCCGATCACGAGCAGGATCCGCGGGTTGTCGACCGAGGTCTCCGTGGGCCCCGCCGACGGCCTCGACGACCCGAGCGTCATCAGCTGCGACAACATCGTCACCGTGCCGACGTCGGCGCTGGGTCGGCAGATCGGCCGGCTGCGGCCTGAGCAGGAGATCGCCCTCACCGCCGCTCTGCACGCCGCCTTCGACCTCGAAGACCTCCCCGCTCCTCGCTGAGCCCAGGACCCCGACCGCCTGCCGGGGTCGCTGCGAGGTAGCGGCGGGTGCGCTCATCCTCCGGTCCGCGCACTCCCGAACCGGCGCTCCCCGGTGCTTCGATGTCGGCATGACCGGCTCCGAGGAGGTCCCGCGCGTCGTCAGCGCCGACCGGGAGGTCGCGGCGGGTGCTGCCCGGGTCTTCGAGTTGATCGCCGATCCGGCCCAGCAGCCGCGGTGGGACGGCAACGACAACCTGGCCGAGGCGACCGGCGGGCAGCGGGTCCGGGCCGTCGGCGACGTCTTCACCATGACGCTCACCGGCGGCAACGTCCGCGAGAACCACGTGGTCGAGTTCGAGGAGGGCAGGCGCATCGCGTGGCGGCCCGCCGAGCCCGGCCAGGCACCGCCGGGACACCTCTGGCGGTGGGAGCTCGAGCCGATCGACGACGTCCGGACCCTCGTCACGCACACCTACGACTGGTCACAGCTGACCGACGAGCAGCGCCTGCCACGGGCGCGGTCCACCACCGCCGACCGGCTGCGGGCCTCGCTCGACCGGCTGGCCGCCGTCGCCGAGCGCGGCTGACGCCGTCCCGACCACCTGAGCCTCCGTCCGGTCAGGACGGCGCCGGCAGCGCGGTCAGTCCTCCGCGCAGAACAGGGTGAAGAAGACCGCGTTCAGCGGAGCGATCGGGGTGTTGTCCCTGACCGTCTCCCCGAACGGCTCGTCGCCCCGGGCGGCACCCGCGATGACCGCGCCGTTCTCGGCGCACCCACCCCCGGTCTGCGCCGGTGTGGTCGGCGGCGTCGTCTGTGGTGGCGCCGCGCCAGCCACGGCCGGCGCGGCCAGGACCAGCCCCACGGCGAGCACTGCACCCGTCGACCACCTGCGAACGCCCATCCCGTCCCCCACTCGTCTCGATGCGCCCGGTTCCCGGAACGTAGGGCGGCGGCGCCGGCCGGAGTAGGGACTCAGGTCCCGGCGGGGCGCGCACGTGATCCACAAGTGCCGGGCAAGTGACGCCGCCGAAGGTGCGGAGGACCCCACCGCCCAGGAGGCCCCGCACATGCGCCCGACCCGCTCCCGAGCCGTGCTCATCGGCTCCGCCGTCCTCGTGGCCGGCTGTTCGTCCACCGTCGCCGGCTCCGCCCAGCCGGCCGGCGCCGGGCCGTTCACCGAGATCACCGGCCGGCTCGACCTCGCCACCGTCGACGACGCGCTCGACCTCTACGACGTCGCCGCCACCCCCGACGGCGGCTACGTCGGCCTGCTCACCGGCAACCTCGGCACCGCCCACCGGCAGGGCAGCGTCCTCGTCGAGCTGCTCCCCGACGACGACGGCGGCCTGACCGTCGGCCGGGTCACCGAGGGCGCCGCCTACGCCGGCGACGGGCTCGGCGGCGAGGTGTACGTCGCCGACGACGGCACCGTCGTCGCGCTCGGCCCGGTCGTGTCGGCCGACGGCGAGGGCTTCGACCTCGCCGTCACCCTCCTCCCCGCGGGCGCCGAGCAGGTCGACGTCGCGCTCGTCGCCCCGCACCCCGACCTCGGCACGCCCGACGAGGGCACCGGCGTGCTGTCCGCCGACGGCACCACCCTCTACGCGAGCCTGCGGTGGGAGGTGGAGGAGGACCGGTACGTGAACCGGCTCGCCGCGATCGACGTCGCCACCGGCGCGCTGGTCGCCAGCGAGCAGGTGCAGGTGGAGACCGACGGTGTGGCGGTCGTGTACGAGCTGGCCCTGCGGCCCGACGGCGGGGTGGTCGCGCTGGTGCAGAACACCCGCGACCGCACCGGCGAGGAGTCCGGCGCCCAGCTGGTCGAGTACGACGCCGACCTGCAGCCCGTCGGCGACCCGGTCGAGGTGCTGCCCGACGAGTCCTACGACCTCGGCTACGCCTTCGAGGTGCTGCCCGACGGCGCCGCGGTGGTCGCGCTGCGGGTCGGCGAGGACGGCGCCGACCACCGCCTGGTGACCGTGCGGGACGGCGAGGAACCGGTCAGCGTCGCGATCCCCGGGAAGGCGTGGGACGTCGTGGTCGACGCCGCCGGACGCCACGCCTACGTCGACTACACGCGCGAGGAGAACGGGGCCGCCGTCGCGACGGTCGACCTGGCCACGGGTGAGGTGGTCGCCGACGTCGTCCTCTGCGACGAGCTCGGCACCGGCGCGCAGCTCGCGCTGGCCGTCGACGGCAGCAGCCTGGCCGCCCGCGCCGAGTGCCCCGGTGTCGACGAGGCCGACCCGCTGTTCCTCCTCGGCTGATGCGCGGCACCGCGCTGCTCGTCACCGCCGTCCTCGCCGCCGGCTGCTCCTCCGACGTCGCCGGGGAGGCCGCGCTCACCGACGTGCTGGGCAGGGTCGACCTGGCGGGCCTCGCCGACGTCGCCGCGCTCCCCGGGGGCTCGTTCGTCGCGCTGCGCACCGGCGACGACGGTGCGCTGGTGGAGCTCGTCCCCGGCGACGTCGGCCTGACCGTCGGCCGGGAGACGGGGATCGCTTCCTATGCCGGTGGCGAGGTGCTCGTCGCCGGTGACGGCACGGTCGTCGCGCTCGGCCCGATCGTGGCCGGCGACGAGCGCGACGTCGTCCTCACCGTCCTGCGGCCCGGCGCGGAGCAGGCCGAGGTGGTCCCGGTCGCCGCCGACCCCGACCTCGGCACGCCCGACGACGCCACCGGCGTCCTCTCCCCCGACGGCCGCACCCTGTACGCGAGCCTCGCGTGGGACACCGCCGCAGGGAGCCGGCTCGCCACCGTCGACGTCGCCACCGGTGCGGTCACCGCGAGCGCCGGGCTGCAGGTCGACGTGGTGCTGCCGCCGGTGGCCGACGTGCTGGCGCTGCGCCCGGACGGCGGGGTGGCCGCGCTCGTGCACGGCCGGGCCGACGGCGTCGCGCTGGCCGAGTACGACGCCGAGCTGCAGCTGGTCGGCGAGCCGGTCGGGCTGGCCGACGACCTGCCGGAGGCCACCGGCACCGGCACCGCGCTGCAGGTGCTCGCCGACGGCACCGTGCTCGCCGCGGTCGCCCTCACCGGCGACCGCGGGGACGCGGAGCTGGTCACCGTGCGGGACGGCGAGGTGCAGGAGCGCTGGGCCGCGCCCGGTCACGCCGCCGGGATCGTCGTCGATGCGGACGAGCGCCTCGTGTACCTGACCTACACGGGCAGAGAGCACGGGGCCGCCGTCGCCGCCGTCGACCTCGCCTCCGGCGCGGTGGTCGCCGATATCGTGCTGTGCGAGAGCCTGCTGGGCAGCGCCGCGGACCTCGCCCTGGGCGCCGGTGGGGACTCGCTGGTGGCGGGCGTCGACTGCGCCGGCGAGGGGACCCCGCTGTACCTGCTCGGCTGACATCCCGGTGGGGGGGGGGCGGGGGGGGGGGGGCGCGGGGGGGGGGGGGGGGGGGGGGGGGGGGGGGGGGGGGGGGGGGGGGGGGGGGGGGGGGGGGGGGGGGGGGGGGGGGGGGGGG
>NZ_JBJGYI010000054.1:0-20230 GCF_054049915.1 Geodermatophilus sp. SYSU D00766 | reverse complement strand
CCGTCCACGGCGGCGGAAGGGCACGGGTGGGTCAGGCGGAGCGCTCGGCGAGCGCCTTGATCCCGGCGCAGAACCGGCGGAACGACGGGTTGAGGTCCGGCGTCGAGCGCTCGGTCACCCACGCCAGCGGGCCGGTCTGGTCCTCGCGGACGGTGAGCACCGTGCCGCCGTCGTCCTGCCGGTCGAGGGAGTAGGTGCGCTCGATGACCGCCAGCCCGAACGGCAGCCCACCGCGCCAGCGCATCGCCTCCCCCGGCCGCAGCTCGGTGACGACGACGGCGAACGGCCGGCTGCGGAGCATCGTCGCGTACAGCGTCAGCCGCTCCCCCAGCGCGACCCGGCCCTCGACCCGGTCGACGCCGGAGTCCCAGTCCCGCCAGGTGCCCACGTCGACCAGGTGCGGCCACACCTCGTCCGGGCCGACGTCGATGCGCGTGGCCGCCTCGTAGCTCCTCATGGGTCCCCTCCCGCCGCCCGCAGTCTGCCCGCGGTCAGGAGGCCGGACCAAGGCCGCGCAGCCGGAACGGCCGGTCGGCGCGCAGCGGCCCGCGGGCCCAGGCCAGCAGCCCCGCGACGTCGAGGCCGTGCGGGGGCGCCGGCGCGTAGGGCGCGACGTTGCCCGCCCCGCGCTCGACGAGCGTCGCCGCACCGCGGGTGTTGCCCCGGGCGGCGTGGGTGAGCCCGACGGCGAGCTGCGCCAGCCCGCGCCACAGCTGCCGCTCGTCGTCGGGCGCCGCCTTCCACGCGTCCTCGAGCACCTCGTGGGCGTGGAAGGGACGGCCGGCGTCGAGCAGCCGCTGCGCCTCGGCCACCGCCTCGTCCGGTGTCCGGGGCACCCCCTCCGGCGCGCGCTCGACGCCCTCGGCGCCGCGGGGCAGCGGCCGGCCGAGCGCGTCGCGCGGGCGGGCGCTGCGCGCCCGCCCCTCGGGATCCCGGTCGCGCGGCGAGGTCACCCCCGCATCCTCCCGCGGACACGTCCGGTCCCCTCCCGGAGCGGGAGGTCCGGAACGCCTCCCGCGCGGTCCGGCACCGCCGCTGCCGGAGCCCGCAGCCGCCTGACCTGCTCTCCCGCGCGCTCGTGCTCTGCCCCGCCTCCCGGGGGAGAGCACGAGCGTTGGGGGGTCCCCTGCCCCGCCGCGGGCTGCACCCGATCGCGTGAACCGCACGGCCTCCTCCGGCGGGTGCATCCGGACCTGCGGGGACGCCGGAAGGAGGGGTGTCAGCAACCCCCGACCCCGGAGGACCTCGTGACCCGGACCCGCACCCTCGGCCTCGCCACCGTCGCCGGAGCCGGCGCGCTGCTCGCGCTCGGCGTCGCACCCGCCTCGGCGGCGGACACCGCCACCGTCTCCGTGCTGCACGGCATCCCGGACACCCCGGTCGACGTCTACGCGAACGGCGAGCGGCTGATCGACGACTTCGCGCCGGGCACGCTCGCCGGCCCGCTGGAGCTGCCCGCCGGCTCCTACGACCTGGCGCTCTTCCCCGCCGACGCCGCCGACGGCTCGGGCTCGCCGCTGCTGTCGGCGAACGGCGTCGCGGTACCGGCCGGCGCCAACGCCACCGTGGTCGCCCACCTGACCGCGGAGGGCCAGCCCGCGCTCACGCCGTTCGTCAACGACACCTCCGCGGTGCCGGCCGGCCAGGGCCGGGTCGTCGTCCGGCACGTCGCCGCCGCGCCGGCGGTCGACGTCCGCGCCGGCGGCCAGGTGGTCGCCCCGAACCTGACCAACCCGAACGAGGCCTCCCTCGAGGTGCCGGCCGGCACGGTCAGCGCCGACGTCGTCCTCGCCGGCACCGACACCGTCGCGATCGGCCCAGCCGACCTCGACGTGGCCGAGGGCGCCACCACGATCGTCTACGCGTGGGGCTCGCAGGAGGCCGGCTACGAGCTCGCCGTCCAGACGATCTCGGGCGCCCACTCCTCGCCGTCCGGCGTCCCCGGCGGCAGCGCCGGGCTGGCCGACGACGACGGCGGCGTGCCGCTGCCGGTGGTCGGCCTCTCCGCGCTGGGCCTGGCCGGTGCGGCGGTGGCCGCGCGCCGGCTGGCCGGCAACCGCGCCTGACGGGAGGACCGACGTGCGACCCGCTGCCGCCGGGGTGGTGCTGGGCCTGGCCCTCGCCGTGGGCACGCCCGCGGTGTGGGCGCTGTCCCGCCCCCCGGCGGCGGCGGGCGCCCCGGTCGAGCAGGTGCTCGGCACGCCCGCGGAGCAGTCCACCGAACCGCCGGCCGGCCCGGCCGTGGCCGTCCGCGACGCCGCACCGAGCCCCGCCCCCGCCGTCGTGCCGCCGGCGCGGGTCGCCGTCCCGGCCCGCGGGCTCGACGTCCCCGTCGACCCCGTCGGCACCGCGCCGGACGGGCAGATGGCCCTCCCCGACGACGTCGAGCGGGCCGGCTGGTACCGCTTCGGCCCGGTGCCCGGCGCACCGGGCTCGGCGGTGGTCGCCGGGCACGTCGACGACGCCGAGCAGGGGCTCGGGGCGATGGCGGCGCTGCGCGGTACCGAGCCCGGCGACGAGGTGGTCGTCACCGACGCCGCCGGCGCCGTCACCCGCTGGCGGGTCGTCTCCCGCGAGCTGCTGGACAAGCAGGCCCTGCCGGTCGACGCCCTGTTCCGCCGCGACGGGCCGCCGCGGCTGACGCTGGTGACCTGTGGCGGACCGTTCCTCCCCGAGGTCGGCGGCTACCGCGACAACGTCGTCGTCGTGGCGGAGCCGGCGCCGTGACCGACCTGATGCCGCCCCGATCGGGCTCCCGGTCGCCTAGGGTCGGGTGGGTGGACACCGTGGCGGAGCCGGCGCCGTACGGCGCGGCCGAGCCCGACGACGACGAGGTGGGCCGCCGCTTCGCCGCCGGCGACGAGCAGGCGCTGGCCTGGGCCTACGAGCGGTACGCGGCCCGGGTGCACGGCATGGCGGTGCGCGCCTTCGGTCCCGGCCCCGACGCCGAGGACGTCACGCAGCAGGTCTTCGTCTCGGCCTGGACCGGCCGCGCGGGCTACCGGCCCGAGCAGGGTCCGCTCCCGGCCTGGCTGACCGGCGTCTGCCGCCACAAGATCGCCGACACCTGGGCGCGGCGCGACCGGCAGCGCCGCGCCGCGGAGGCCGCGCTCGCCGAGGCGCAGGCCGCACCCGCCGCGGGACCCGCCCCGGTCGACGCCACCGTCGCCGACCGCGTGCTCCTGCTCGGCGAGCTGGACCGCCTCGGCCAGCCGCAGCGCGGCATCATCGAGCTGGCGTTCTTCGCCGACCTCACCCACACGCAGATCGCCGAGCGCACCGGCCTGCCGCTGGGGACGGTCAAGAGCCACATCCGGCGCACCCTGGAGCGCCTGCGAGACCGGTTGGAGGTGGACGGTGCCGCACTGCACGCCTGAGGAGCTCGCGCTGGCCGCCCTCCGCGAGCCGCTGCCCGACGACGCCGCCGCGCACCTGGCCGGCTGCGCGTCCTGCACCGGCGAGGTGTCCCGGCTGCGCCGCGCCGTCGACGTGCTGGCCGTGCCCGAGCTGGCCGATCCCGGCCCGCCGGTCGCGCCCCCGCCGGCGCTCTGGGCCGGCATCGCCGCCGCGACCGGCGTCGCGACGGCGCCGCGCCCCGACGTCGTGGCGGCCTCGGCCCCGCCCGCCGACCCGGTGCCCGACGTCCCGCCCGCGCCCCTCGTCCCCGCCGCCCGCCCGGAGCCCGGGCCCGTCGCGCCGGTGGTGCCGCTGCGTCCGCGCCGGTCCCGCCTCCTGCTCGCCGCCGCGGCGGCGCTGGTCGTGGGGCTCGGGATCGGGGCGGGTGCGGTCGCGCTGACCGGCCGGGACGACGGCGGCGTCGCCGTGGCCGAGGCGGTGCTCGACCCGCTGGAGGACAGCGGCGCCACCGGCAGCGCGGCCGTCGTCGAGCGCGAGGACGGCACCCGCGTGCTGCGGGTCGAGCTCGCCGCCGACGCCCCGCCCGAGGGCTACTACGAGGCGTGGCTGCTCACCGAGTCGGTGACCGGGCTGGTGCCGCTGGGCGTCGTCCGCCCGGGCACCGAGGACTTCCAGCTCCCCGCCGGCCTCGACCTGGGCGAGTACCCGGTGGTCGACGTCTCGGTCGAGCCGCTCGACGGCGACCCCGCGCACTCCGGCCTGTCCGTCGCCCGGGGGCAGCTGTCCTAGCGTGGGACGGGTGACCGCGCTCGACCTCCGCCTGCCGCACGCCGACCTCGCCGGCTCCTGGCGGGCCGCCCGCCCGCGGCCGGCCGGCACGCACCTGGACTCCGCCGCGTGCAGCCGGCAGAGCAACCGGGTGCTCGAGGCGGTCGCCCACCACGCGCGGCACGAGGCCGAGCTCGGCGGCTACGTGGCCGAGGCGACCGCCGGTGACCTGCTGCAGCAGGGCCGCAGCGTCATCGGGGGGCTGGTCGGCATGGCCGCCGCCGACGTCGCCTTCGTCGAGTCGGCGCAGGCCGCGCTCGCGGCGCTGCTGGCCGCCTGGCCGCTGGCGCCCGGCGCCCGGGTGGCGTGCCTGCCCGGCGAGTACGCGCCGAACGCGGCGATGCTGCGCGCGGCCGGGCTCGCGCTCGAACCGCTGGCCGTCGACGGCGACGGCCGGGCCGACCTGGCGGCGCTCGAGCGGGTGTTGGCCGGCGACCCGCCGCGGTTCGTGCACCTGACCCACGTGGCCAGCCACCGCGGCGTCGTCCAGCCGGCCGCGGAGGTCGCGGCGCTGTGCCGGGCGCACGGCGTGCCGCTGGTGCTCGACGCGGCGCAGTCGCTGGGCCACGTCGACGTCGACCTCGGCGCCGACGTCGTCTACTCGACCTCCCGCAAGTGGCTGGCCGGGCCGCGCGGGGTGGGCCTGCTCTGCGTGCGCCCGGCGGTGGCCGCACAGCTGGTGCCCGCGCTCCCGGGGCCGGCCGACCTCCCGCCGCTGCGGGCGCTGGAGAGCGGCGAGGCCCACGTCGCCGGCCGGATCGGGCTGGTGCTGGCGGTCGGGGAGCACCTGGCCGCCGGGCCGCCGCGGGTCCGCGAGCGGCTGGCCGCGCTGGGCCGGGCCGGGCGGCAGGTGCTCGACGGCGCCGGCGGCTGGCGGGTGGTCGAGCCGGTCGGCGAGCCGACGGCCACGACCACGCTGCGCCCGCCCGACGGCGTCGACGTCGTCGCCACCCGCGCCCGGCTGCTCACCGAGCACGGCATCGTCACCACCGCGGCCGGCCCCGAGCGGGCGCCCGGCGAGATGACCGGCCCGGTGCTGCGGGTGTCGCCGCACGTCGACGGCACCGTGGAGGAGCTCGAGGCCCTCGCCGCCGCCCTCTAGCTGAGCACTTCCGCGGAAGTGCTCAGCCAGCGGGGACCCGCACCCGTACAACGTGGCGGCCCCGGCGGACCGCAGTCGGCGGGCAGCGGTGTCGTCCGGCTGGGAGTGTTCGCGGGCACCGGTCAGGCCCCCACGGGGAGGGGCGTCGGGTCGGGCCGGCGGACCCACTCCGCGTCCAGGCCGACGAGGACGTCGACGACCTCGAGCAGGGGCTGGGCGAACAGCGGCGTGTCCCGCAGGTCGTCCCACAGCGAGGCGAACGCTGCCAGGTCATCCGTGGTGAAGATCAACACGTCGGAGCAGGTGCCGGTGAAGGCCTCCACGTCGACGTGGCGCATGGCGACCTGCCCGGCGTGCCGGGCGAGGACCGGTGCGACGTGCTCGTCGTTGAACTCCTCGCGCGCGGCGCGGGTCATCTGCAACCACTGCGGAGCCAGGGTGACCAGGGCCACGACGGTGTAGGTCCGGGACATGGTGGCTTCTCCTATCAGTTGTTAAGTTAACGCACGCTAAGTTAGCGGGTGCATCCTAGGATCCGTCAAGTGACTTCGACAGGACCCGACGGACGGCGGCGGCGGGCACGGCGGGGCCAGGGCGGAGAGCTCCGGGAGCACATCGTCGACACCGCTGCGACGCTGCTGGCCGAGTCGGGCGACGAGCAGGCCGTCTCCATCCGGGCGGTCGCCGACGCCGTCGGGGTCACCCCGCCCTCGCTGTACCTGCACTTCCCGGACAAGACCGCGCTGCTCCGCGCCGTCGTCGAGCGGCTGTTCGCCGACCTCGAGCAGGACGTGGCCCGCAGCCAGGCCGGCAGCGGCGGCCCCGTGGAGCGCGTGCTGGCCCTCGCCCGCGCCTACGTGGACTTCGGCCTGGGCTCCCCCGGTCGCTACAAGGTCCTCTACGAGGGCCGGGTGCTGCCCGCACTCGATCTGCCCGACGGCGGCGTCCCCGGCCGGGCGCTGATCGAGGCCGCAGCCGGCGACCTGCAGGAGGCCGTGCAGAGCGGCCATCACCTGCCCGCGGGGGGCGCCCGGGCGACCGCGGTCCTGCTGTGGCAGCTCCTCCACGGCGCCGTCTCGCTGCGGATCAACAAGCCGGGATTCCCCTGGCAGGACGCCTGGTCCGACGTCGAACCCGCCGTCAGGGCACTCGTCGGCGTCCGGGACCAGGGCTGAGCCGCCACCTCAACCCGTGCACTTCCGCGGAAGTGCACGGCTACAGGGGGGCCTGGATGCGCTCGCTCACCCGGCGGTGGACGGCGAGCTGCTCGTCGAGCGCCGGGTGCACGGGCACGCCGTCCGCCACCACGAACCGCCCGCCGACGACGGTGTGCCGCGCGGCCACCGGACCGCAGCGCAGCCACGCCTCCACCGGGTCCGACAGCGCCCCGGCGAAGGCCGGCCCGGTCAGCGGCCAGACGGCGAGGTCGCCGCACGCCCCCACCGACAGCTGCCCGATCTCGCCGGTGCGCCCGAGACAGGCCGCACCGCCGCGGGTGGCGATCTCCAGCGCGTCGCGGGCGGTGAACGACCCGGCGCCGTGCCGCAGCTTGCCCTGCAGCATCGCCGTGCGGGCCTCCAGCCACAGCGACGCCGCGTCCGCCGACGACGACCCGTCCACGCCCAGCCCGACCGGCACCCCGGCCGCCCGCAGCTCGGCGACCGGCGCCAGCCCGCTGCCGAGGACCATGTTCGACGACGGGCAGTGCGCCGCCCCGACCCGCGCCGCGCCCAGGCGCGCCACCTCGGCGGGCGAGGGCCAGACCACGTGCGCCAGCCACACCCGGTCGGTCATCCAGCCGACGTCGGCCAGGTACTCGACCGGACGGCGGCCGAAGCGCTCGAGGCAGAACGCGTCCTCGTCGCGGGTCTCGGCGAGGTGGGTGTGCAGCCGGACGTCGAGCCGCTCGGCCAGCTCGGCGGTGCGCGTCATCAGCTCCGACGACACGCTGAACGGTGAGCAGGGCGCGAGCGCCAGACGGGTGAGCGCCGCCGGCGAGCAGTCGTGGTGGGCCTCCACCAGCCGCTGCGACTCGGCCAGGATCTCGTCGTCGTCCTGGACGACGGAGTCCGGCGGCAGCCCGCCGTCCTTGACCGACAGCGACATCGACCCGCGGGTGAAGTGCGACCGCACCCCCAGGTCCTGCGCCGCCCGCACCTCCGCGCCGATCAGGTCCCCGGCGCCGCGAGGGTGCACGTAGAGGTGGTCGGTGGAGGTCGTGCAGCCGGCCAGCGCCAGCTCGGTGAGCCCGACGTAGGCCGACGTGTACGCCGCCTCCTCGTCCAGCCGCGCCCACAGCGGGTAGAGGGTCACCAGCCAGTCGAACAGCCCGCCGCTCAGCGCGGGCGCGAACGAGCGGGTGAGGTTCTGGTACAGGTGGTGGTGGGTGTTGACCAGCCCCGGCGTCACCAGGCAGCCGGCCGCGTCCACCGCCCGGACGGCGTCGGGCCGCGGGTCCCCCGGGCCGCCCACGCCGCTCACCACACCGCCGGTGACGGCGACCCACCCGCCGGCGATCTCGCGCCGGTCGTCGTCGACGGTGGCCAGCAGCTCGGCCGAGTGCACCAGCAGGTCGGCAGTCGTCTCCACGGGCGCATCCTGCCCGCCGCGAGGTGCGACCTCCCCGTGACGCGACGGCGTTACCGTGACCGTCCCCACACCGCACGAGGAGGGCCCGTGGAGTTCCTGCAGCCCGCGACGTGGGAGGAGGCGCTGGAGGCCAGGGCCGCCTCCCGCGACGCCGTCCCCATCGCCGGGGGCACCGACGTCATGGTCGGCATCAACTTCGGCCGGCTGCGCCCGGCGCTGCTGCTCGACCTCACCCGGGTCCCGGAGCTGCAGCAGTGGGGCACCGACGACGGCGCGGTGCGGCTGGGCGCCGGCGTCCCCTACGCCCGGGTGATCACCGAGCTCGGCGGCCGGCTGCCCGGGCTGGCGATGGCCGCGCGCACCATCGGCTCGCCGCAGATCCGCAACCGGGGCACCGTCGGCGGCAACCTGGCCACCGCCTCCCCGGCCGGTGACGCCCACCCCGCGCTGCTGGCCGCCGGCGCAGAGGTCGAGGTGGCGAGCGTCCGCGGCACCCGCCGGATCCCGGTCGGCGACTTCTACCGCGGCGTCAAGCGCTCGGCGCTGGCCGACGACGAGCTGATCGCCGCCGTCCGCATCACCCCGCCCACCGGCCCGCAGCAGTACAGCAAGATCGGCACGCGCAACGCGATGGTCATCGCCGTCGCCGCGTTCGGCCTGGCGCTGCACCCCGACCGCCGCGCGGTCGGCACCGGCATCGGGTCGGCCGCGCCCACGCCGCGCCGCGCCCCCGCCGCCGAGGAGTTCCTCGCCGGCGAGCTCGACGGGCTGTGGGAGTCCCGCGCCGAGCTGCCACCGGCCACCGCGGCACGCTTCGGCGCGCTGGTCGCCGAGGCCGCGGCCCCCATCGACGACGTGCGCGGCACCGCCCGCTACCGCGTCCACGCGCTCTCGGTCATGGCCCGCCGGACGCTGACCTGGGCCTGGGCCGACTACCGGAAGGGAGACCCGGCGTGCGCCTGACCTGCACCGTCAACGGCGACCGGCACGAGGTGGACGACGTCTGGGAGGGCGAGAGCCTGCTCTACGTGCTGCGCGAGCGGATGGGCCTGCCCGGCTCGAAGAACGCCTGCGAGCAGGGCGAGTGCGGCTCGTGCACCGTCTACCTCGACGGGCTGCCGGTCTGCGCCTGCCTGGTCGCAGCCGGGCAGGCGCAGGGCCGGGAGGTCGGCACCGTGGAGGGGCTGGCCGGCCCGGGCGAGCTGCACCCGGTCCAGGAGGCCTTCCTCGAGGCCGGCGCGGTGCAGTGCGGCTTCTGCACGCCCGGGCTGCTGGTGGCCACCGACGACCTGGTCCGCCGCTCGCGGGCCGAGGGCAGGACGCCCGCCGACGCGGAGATCCGCGAGGCGCTGGCCGGCAACCTCTGTCGCTGCACCGGTTACGAGAAGATCCTGGACGCCGTCCGGCTGGCCGCCGACCGCATGGCAGGTGAGGCCCGGTGAGCACCCCCACCCGCACGCCCGCCGGCGCGCCGTCCTCCGTGGGCGGCCCCGGCGGCCGCATCGGGGACGACGCGCAGCGCCCCGACGGCGTCCTGAAGGTCCGCGGCGAGTTCGCCTACGCCAGCGACCTGTGGATGGACGACATGGTGTGGGGCGTCACGCTGCGCAGCCCGCACCCCTACGCCCGCATCCGCTCGATCGACGTCGGCCCGGCGCTGGCCGTCCCGGGCGTGCACGCCGTCCTCACCTCCGACGACGTGCCCGGCGAGAAGGTCTACGGCCTCGAGCTCGCCGACCAGCCGGTGCTCGCCCTCGACGTCGTCCGCTACCAGGGCGAGCCGGTGGCGCTGGTCGCCGCCGACCACCCCGACACCGCCCGCCGGGCCGCGGCGCGGATCGTCGTCGACTACGACGTCTGGGAGCCGGTCACCGACGCCCGCGCGGCCCTGGGCCACCCCACCTGGAACCAGGTGCACGACGCCCCCGCCGAGGTCACCGAGCTCAGCCGGGAGAGCGCCGACCTGCACCCGAGGGGCAACCTGGTGCGGCACCTCAAGGTCCGCAAGGGCGACCCCGAGCCCACCGCCGACGTCGTCGTGGTCGGCGAGTACGAGGTCGGCATGCAGGACCAGGCCTTCCTCGGCCCGGAGTCCGGGCTGGCGGTGCCCGGCGAGGACGGCGGCGTCGACCTGTACGTGGCCACCCAGTGGCTGCACGTCGACCAGCGGCAGATCTGCTCGGCGCTGGCCATGCCGCCCGAGAAGGTCCGGCTCACCCTCGCCGGGGTCGGCGGCGCGTTCGGCGGCCGCGAGGACCTGTCGATGCACGTGCACGCCTGCCTGCTCGCGCTGCACACCGGCCGGCCGGTGAAGATGTCCTACAACCGCGAGGAGTCCTTCTTCGGCCACGTGCACCGGCACCCGGCGACCATGCGCTACGAGCACGGCGCCACCCGCGACGGCGACCTGGTCTACGTGAAGGCCGAGATCTTCCTCGACGGCGGTGCCTACGCCTCCAGCACGCCGGCGGTCGTCGGCAACGCCGGCACGATGGGCCTGGGCCCCTACGTCGTCCCGAACGTGCACGTCGACTGCTACGGCGCCTACACCAACAACCCGCCGTGCGGCGCCATGCGCGGGTTCGGCTCGGTGCAGACCGCCTTCGCCTACGAGGCGCAGATGGACGCGCTGGCCGCCGAGCTCGGCATGGACCCGGTCGAGCTGCGCTGCCGCAACGCGATGGAGCTGGGCTCGGAGACGCCCACCGGCCAGGTCGTCGACAGCCCGGCACCGGTGGCCGAGCTGCTGCGCCGGCTGGTGGCCATGCCGCTGCCGGAGCTCCCCACCGGGCTCGACCTGCGCGACATGCCCGGCGGGGTCTCCAACACCACGCACGGCGAGGGCGTCCGGCGCGGCGTCGGGTACGCCGTCGCCTACAAGAACGTCGCCTTCTCCGAGGGCTTCGACGACCACTCCACGGCGCGGGTGCGGCTGGAGGTCGTCGGCGGCGAGGCGGTGGCCACGGTGCACACCGCCGCGGCCGAGGTGGGTCAGGGCCTGGTCACCGTCGAGCAGCAGATCGCCCGCACCGAGCTCGGCGTCGACGCCGTCGTGGTGCACCCGAAGGACACCGCCGTCGGGTCGGCGGGCTCGAGCTCGGCGTCGCGGCAGACCTACGTCACCGGCGGGGCGGTCAAGGCGGCGTGCGAGGCGGTCCGCGCGCGGGTGCTGGAGCGGGCGCGGGCCCTGGTCGGCCGGCCGGCCGGCGACCTGCGGCTCGACGGCGGGAAGGTGGTGTCCGACGCCGAGGGGGTCGCGCTGCCGCTGGCCGACGTGCTCGGCGACGACGCGGTCGAGGAGACCGTGGAGTGGCGGCACCGGCCCACCCAGCCGCTCGACCCGGAGACCGGCCAGGGCTTCGCGCACGTGCAGTACGCCTTCTCCGCGCACCGGGCGGTGGTCGACGTCGACACCGAGCTCGGGCTGGTCAAGGTGGTGGAGATGGCCTGCACCCAGGACGTGGGCAAGGCGATCAACCCGCAGGCCGTCGTCGGGCAGATCCAGGGCGGCACCGCGCAGGGGCTGGGGCTGGCGGTGATGGAGGAGATCCTGGTGCGCGACGGGCGGGTGCAGAACCCGTCGTTCACCGACTACCTCATCCCCACCGTGCTCGACATGCCGCCGATGCGGATCGAGGTGCTGGAGTACGCCGACCCGCACGCCCCCTACGGCCTGCGCGGTGTGGGCGAGGCGCCCAACATCTCCTCCGGGCCCGCGGTGCTGGCCGCGATCCGGCAGGCGACCGGCCTGCCGCTGCGGCGCGTCCCGGTGCGCCCCGAGCACCTCACGGGCACCTGAGCGGGTGCGCCGGCGCCGCACTCCGAGGTCCGGGGTGCGGCGCCGGCGCACACGCTCACCCGGCCGAGGTCTCCTCCCACCGGCGGCGCAGCGCGGCACGGCCGGCCTCGGTGGGGCGGCCCCAGAGCCGCAGCCGGGCCATGCCGCCGTCGGGGAAGACGTCCATCCGCACCCGGGTGACGCCGCTGTCGCCGGGCAGCACGAAGCGGTGCCGGGTGTCGGGCTGCAGCGGCGTGCGCGGCAGCAGCTCCACCGCGCGCCCGTCGGCGGTGGTACCGGTCAACGACGCCGACCCGGGCGCGTTGCCGAGGAACCACGAGGTGTCGAGCTCGGCGAGGGTCACCGTGCCCTCGCAGGCCAGCGCCACCTCGACCCAGTCGTTGCCGTCGTCGCGGCGCCGGGCGTTCTCCCAGCCCTCGCCCATGGACCGGGCCTCGCCGCGGCCGATGAGCTGGTGCGGGCTGCCGTAGAAGGCGTTGCTCACCGCGGTCACCCGCCCGCCGTTCTCCAGGGCGGCGAGGTCGCACGGGCCGGCGTCGAGCAGCCGCGGGTCGGGCACCACCTCGCCGTGCACCCGCAGCCGCGCGACGCCGCCGTCGGGGTGGATGGACAGCCGCACGTGCGTCACCCGCGGCCCCGGCTCGACGGCGAAGCGGTTGGCCGTGCCGCCGGCGAGGTCCGACAGCGGCAGCAGCGGCGCCCAGTCGGCGTCGGGCAGCGCGGACGCCGGCGGGTGGCCCTCGACCGCGGCGCCCTCCAGCGAGGCGCGCGGCGGGTAGTTGCCGAGGAAGAACGCGGTGTCGACGACGACGGCGTGCACCACCCCCGGCATGCCGAGGCGCACGACCGCCCAGTCGTGCCCCGGCTCGCGGCGGCGGCGGGTCTCCCAGCCGTCGTACTCCTTGCCGCGCGCGCCGAAGTCGTCGCGGGCCCGCGCCGGCTCGGCGCGGACCAGGTTCTCCTTGCCGGCGAAGAACTCGTCGTTGGCGGCCACCACGGCACCGCCCTGGGCGCGGCTCGCGAGGTCGGGCAGGTCGAAGGGGTCGGACATCGGGCTCCTCGTCGCGGGCGGTCGCGGGTCACTCTCGCACGGCCGGGGTAGGGGCACCGCGTCCCGCGAGACCCGAGGAGGACCCGTGTCCGAACCCACCGACGACCTGCGCGAGCGCGCCCGCGAGCACATCCAGCAGCTGCCCGCCGAGACCGCGCTGGGCAACCCCGACCCCGCGGGCGGCTCCACGGAGGACCCGAAGATCCTCGACGAGGCCGCCCGGGAGGAACCCCAGAGCTGAGCTCAGCGGCCCCCTCGGCGCAGCAGCCGGCCGAGGGGGCTGCCGTCGGCCTCCCTCCCCCGCAGCCAGGTCCGCCGGACCACGCCGGTGAGTTCCCGGCCCGCGTAGGGCGTGACGGGGTTGCGGTGCTCGAGCCGGCCGACGGTGGACCGCTCCTCGGGGGCGAAGGCGACCAGGTCGGCGTCCCTGCCGCCGGCGATCGCGCCCTTGCCCGGCAGCCCGGCCAGCCGCGCCGGCGCCGCCGACATCCACTCCACCACCTGCGCCAGCGGCACCCCGCGCGCGCAGGCCCCGGTCCACACCGCCGGCAGCGCCACCTGCAGGCCGGCGATCCCGCCCCACGCCAGCCCGAAGTCGCCGACGTCGAGCCGCTTCAGCTCCGGCGTGCACGGCGAGTGGTCGCTGACGACCAGGTCGATGTCGCCGGAACGCAGCGCGCCCCACAGCTCCTCGCGGTGCGCCGACTCCCGGATCGGCGGGCAGCACTTGAACGCGGTGCCGCCGTCGGGCACGTCCTCGGCGGCGAAGGTCAGGTAGTGCGGGCAGGTCTCCACGGTGATCCGCACGCCGGACGCCCGCGCCGCCCGCAGCAGCGGCAGCGCGTCGCCGTCGGCCAGGTGGACGACGTGGCTGCGCGCGCCGGTGTCCCGCGTCGCCGCCACCAACCGGCCGATCGCCGTCTCCTCCGCCGCCGGGGGCCGGGAGGCGAGGAACGCCGCGTAGCTGGCGCCAGCGGGCTCCGGCGCGGCGGCGATGACCTGCTCGTCCTCGGCGTGCGCGATCAGCAGCCCGTCGAAGGTCGCCAGCTCGGCCAGGGCCGCGCGCAGCCCGGCATCGTCCAGCGGCGGGAACTCCGGGACGCCGGAGTCGAGCAGGAAGCACTTGAACCCGACGACGCCGGCCTCGTGCATGCCTCGCAGCTCGGCGACGTTGCCGGGCACCGCGCCGCCCCAGAACGCGACGTCGACGGCGACCTGCCCGGCCGCGGCCTCCCGCTTCACGCGCAGCGCGTCGGGCGAGGTGGTCGCCGGCACGGAGTTCAGCGGCATGTCGACGATCGTGGTGACGCCCCCGGCGGCCGCGGCGCGGGTGGCGGTGGCGAAGCCCTCCCACTCGGTGCGGCCGGGCTCGTTGACGTGCACGTGGGTGTCGACCAGCCCGGGCAGCAGCACCTCGTCGTCGGCGAGGGTGACCGCGCCGGCCGGGGCGTCGTCGAAGGCGGTGACCGCGGTGACGACGCCGCCCTCGGTGTGCACCGCCGCGGCGCGCTCACCGTCCGGGAGCACCACCCGCCGGGCGCGGACGACCAGGGTCACGCGACCTCCCCGATCGCCCGGACCACCCGGTGCAGTTCCGTCCCCCAGGCGGTGGCCACCCAGCCGTTCTCCAGCGGCAGGCGGACGGCGGCGTCGGCGGTCAACACCCCGGCAGCCTGCCCGACGTGCACGGTGGACGCGTAGGCGCACGGCGCGACCGGCGGCAGCCAGGCCGGCGCGCCCGGCCCCAGGCCGACCGTGGTGTGCAGCAGCGGCCGCCCGTCGACGGCGACCCGCGTGGTGCCGGTCCAGCGGCCGGGCTCCTCGCCGGCGCGGCCGAGCCGCACCTGCTCGGTGGCGGTGAGCCGGGCGCCTGCCGCCAGCTCCGCCGCCAGCTCCGCCCGGTGGTGCGCCCGGACGGCGACCACGGTCGCCTCCGGCCGCAGGTCCAGCTCCCCGGCCACCTCGGCGACGACGCGCTGCACCGAGGGCCGGTGTGCCTCGCGCGCGGGCAGCGCGACGGCGGCGGCCACCGAGCGCACCACCAGCACGGCGCCCTCCTCGACCACCAGCCGGACCTCCGCGTCGTCGCCGCCGAGCGGGCCGAACGCCACCGCCACCAGGTGCACCGACACCGGCCCGGTCCGGCGCACCGCGAGCTGCCCGCTCGCGCGGACCACCGGCAGCACCGTGCGCCCGCCGGGCCCGCGCCGCGCGACGACCTCGACCCGCGTCCTCACGCCCGCTGCAGCCGGCGGGCCCGCACCTGCTCGCGCACCCAGTCGGCCACGGGCCCCGCCGTCGGGTCCTCCCGCAGCGAGACGAGCATCGTCGGTCTGTCCCCGCGGACCACGGCCGAGTCCCGTCGCATGACGTCCAGGTCGGCGCCGACCAGCGGCGCGAGGTCGGTCTTGTTCACCACCAGCAGGTCGCTCGCGGTCACCCCGGGGCCGCCCTTGCGCGGCACCTTGTCCCCGCCGGCGACGTCGACGACGAACACCTGCACGTCGACCAGCCCGTAGCTGAAGCTCGCCGTCAGGTTGTCCCCGCCGGACTCGACGAGCACCAGCTCCAGCCCGGGGTGGCGGGCCTCGAGCAGCTCGACGGCGTCGAGGTTGGCGGTGATGTCGTCGCGGATCGCGGTGTGCGGGCAGCAGCCGGTCTGCACCGCCTCGATCCGGTCGTCGGGGAGGACGGCGTGGCGGCGCAGGAAGTCGGCGTCCTCGGTCGTGTAGATGTCGTTGGTGACGACGGCGAGGTCGTACTCGGCGCCCAGCGTGCGGCACAGCGCGGCGGCCAGGGCGGTCTTGCCGGAGCCGACCGGCCCGCCGAGCCCGACGCGCAGGGGCCCGCCGTGCCGGTGCGGGACCTCCGCGTCGACGTAGTCCTGGAGGTCGTGGTCAGGAGGCAAAGAAGCGGTCCCCTCTCGTGGCGTGCACCTCGGCCAGCAGGTCGAGGAGCGGGTCGGTGGCAGCGGGGAGCCCCTCCCGGATCGCCGCGTCGGTGACGGCGTCGATCCGGGGCGCCAGCCGAGCGGTGACGGCGGCGACGGTGAGCGGGTCCATGGCGAGCAGCCGCTGGGCCGCGGTCGCCGGGCCGCTGACCGACAGGTACGCGGCGGCCGCGGCGGCGTCGCGGGCGGTCAGCCCGCCCGCGGCCGCGGCCACGCCGAGCGCCACCGGGTGGTGCGGCGCGGCGGGCAGCGCGTCCCAGGCCGGCGACGGCCACGCGCGGCGGCCCACCCGCACCAGCCCGCGGCCCTGCTGCCGGGACGCCGCCCGCAGCGCCGGCGACGGCGTCCGCGCGTCGGCCTCCGCGTCGAGTTCCAGGAGCGCAGCGACGAGCTCCGACGAGGACGGGGCCGGAGGCTCCTCCGACGAGGGGCTGGCAGGGCTCAGCGCCACGGGGGACGGCACCTGGCCGAGGTGTCGTCCGGAGGACGACAGTGTCGTCGCCGCGGCCGCGAGACCCGCCGCGACGGCACCCGCCGTCGCCAGCCGGCGCAGCAGGAAGGCGGCGAGCGAGCCCGGGTCGTGCACCAGCCCGGCCGTCACGGCCTGCTCCACCCCGCCGGAGTGCGTGTGCCCGCCCGCGGGCAGCCGCGAGTCGGCCAGCGTGAGCAGCGCCGCGGTCATCAGAAGAGGAAGTACCGCTGGGCCATCGGCAGCTCGCGCACCGGCTCGGGCTCCCACACCTCGCCGTCCACGGTCACGGTGAAGGTGTCGGGGTCGACGCGGATGTCCGGCAGCGCGGTGTTCTCCGGCATGTCGGCCTTGGTCAGCCGGGTGGTGTCGGTGACCGCGGCCAGCCGGCGGTCGACCGCCAGCCGGTCACCGAGCCCCGCATCGAGCGCCGCGGGTGCCACGAAGTGCAGCGACGTCCGCGCCGGCACCCGCCCGTAGGCGCCGAACATCGGCCGGGGCAGCTGCGGCTGCGGGGTCGGGATGGAGGCGTTGGCGTCGCCCATCTGCGCCCAGGTGATCACCCCGCCCTTGAGGACGGCGTGCGGGCGGACGCCGAAGAACCGCGGGTCCCAGAGCACCAGGTCGGCGAGCTTGCCGGGCTCCACCGACCCGACCTCGCCGTCGATGCCGTGGGCCACCGCCGGGCAGATGGTGTACTTGGCGACGTACCGGCGGGCGCGGGCGTTGTCCGCGGCGCCGTCGCCGGCCAGCGACCCGCGCCGGCGCTTCATCACGTGCGCGGTCTGCCAGGTGCGCAGGACCACCTCGCCCACGCGGCCCATCGCCTGCGCGTCGGAGCCGATCATCGAGATGGCGCCCAGGTCGTGCAGCAGGTCCTCGGCGGCGATCGTCGTCGGCCGGATCCGGCTCTCGGCGAAGGCGAGGTCCTCCGGCACGGAGGAGTCCAGGTGGTGGCAGACCACGAGCATGTCGAGGTGCTCGTCGAGGGTGTTCACCGTGTGCGGCCGGGTCGGGTTGGTGCTGCTGGGGAGCACGTTCGCGTGCCCGGCGACGGTGATGATGTCGGGCGCGTGACCGCCCCCGGCACCCTCGGTGTGGTACGCGTGGATCGACCGGCCGGCGATCGCCGCGAGCGTGTCCTCGACGAACCCGGCCTCGTTGAGGGTGTCCGAGTGCAGCGCCACCGGGACGCCGTGCCGCCCGGCCACGGTCAGGCAGGCGTCGATCGCCGCGGGTGTCGAGCCCCAGTCCTCGTGCAGCTTGAACCCGCTGGCCCCGCCGCGGAGCTGCTCCTCCATCGACTCCTGCGAGACCGTGTTGCCCTTGCCCAGCAGCGCGACGTTGACCGGCCAGGGGTCCATCGCCTCGAGCATCCGCGCCAGGTACCAGTCGCCCGGCGTGATGGTGGTGGCCTTGGACCCCTCCGCCGGGCCGGTGCCGCCGCCGATCAGCGTGGTGACACCCGAGCCCAGCGCCGTCGGCACGATCTGCGGGCAGATGAGGTGCACGTGGCAGTCGACGCCGCCGGCGGTGAGGATCCGCCCGTTGCCGGCCAGCACCTCGGTGCCTGGCCCGATGACCAGGTCGGGGTGGACGCCGTCCATCGTGTCGGGGTTGCCGGCCTTGCCCAGCGCCACGATCCGCCCGTCGCGGACGCCGACGTCGGCCTTGACCACGCCCCAGTGGTCCAGGACGACGGCGCCGGTGACCACCAGGTCGGGCGCGCCCTCGGCGCGGGTGGCGCGGCCCTGGCCCATCGACTCGCGGATGACCTTGCCGCCGCCGAACACCGCCTCCTCGCCGGCCCGGCCGGGACCGCCGCAGCGGTCCTCCTCGACCTCGACGATCAGGTCGGTGTCGGCCAGCCGGATGCGGTCGCCGGTGGTGGGCCCGTACAGCTGGGCGTAGCGCTCGCGGGACAGCCGGACCACTAGGAGAGGCCTCCTTCGGCGGTGAGTCCCGGGACGACGCGGGCGCCGGCCAGCGGGACCAGCGTCACGGTGCGGGTGATGCCCGGCTCGAACCGGACGGCGGTGCCCGCGGCCACGTCGAGCCGGAGCCCGTGCGCGGCGGCGCGGTCGAACGCCAGCGCCCGGTTCGCCTGCGCGAAGTGGAAGTGCGACCCGACCTGCACCGGGCGGTCGCCGGTGTTGGTCACCTCGACCTCGACGCGCGGCGCGCCCTCGAGGGTCTCGATCACGCCTTCGGCCGGGATCACCTCGCCGGGGACCACGCTCACGGGATCGGTTGGTGGACGGTCACCAGCTTGGTCCCGTCCGGGAAGGTCGCCTCCACCTGCACCTCCGCCAGCAGCTCGGGGACCCCGTCCATCACGTCGTCGCGGGTGAGGACCGTGCGGCCGGACTGCATCAGCTCCGTGACCAGGACGCCGTCCCGTGCTCCCTCGAGGACGTGGTCGGTGACGACCGCCGTCGCCTCCGGCAGGTTCAGCCGCAGTCCCCGCGCGCGCCGCCGCCGGGCCAGCTCGGCGGCGTAGGACAGCAGCAGCCGTTCCTGCTCGTGCGGGGTGAGGTGCACGCGGGGGCCTCCGGGGGTGGGGTGTCCGGACGCTAACCGCCGGATGTGTCGCGTCGGTTACCGGAGCGGCCGGAAGAACTCGCGGACGTCGGCGACCAGGGCGTCGGGCCGCTCCAGCGCCGCGAAGTGCCCGCCGCTGTCGTGCTCGCGCCAGGCCCGCAGGTCGGTCAGCTGCCGCTGCACCCACGCGCGGGGCGGCTGGAAGATCTCGTGCGGGAACAGCGAGACGCCGGTGGGCACGTCCACCCGCGGGGCCCGCTCGCCCGGCGCCCGGGCCATCTCCCAGTACATCCGCGCCGACGACGTCGCCGTCGCCGTGAACCAGTACACCGAGACGTCGTCGAGCAGCCGGTCGAGCCCGATGGACGCCACCGGGTCGCCGTCGGTCCAGGCGGCGAACTTCTCGAGGATCCACGCGGCCTGACCGGCGGGGGAGTCGGTGAGGCCGTAGCCGAGGGTCTGCGGCCGGGTGCGCTGCTGCTGGCTGTAGGCCGCCGCCTCGGCACGGAAGGCACGCTCGCGTTCCAGCGCCCGCCGCTCGCGCTCGCTGAACTCCGTCTGCCCCTCCGGCGGGCCGGTCACCACCATGTTCAGGTGCACCCCGACCACCCGGTCGGGGTGGCGGGCGCCGAGGTTGGCCGAGACGAACGAGCCGATGTCCCCGCCCTGGGCACCGAAGCGCTCGTAGCCGAGCCGGCGCATCACCACCGCCCAGGCGTCGGCAGTGCGTGCCGGCCCCCAGCCGGGGGCGTCCGGCCTGCCGCTCCAGCCGAACCCCGGCAGCGACGGCACGACGAGGGAGAAGGCGTCCTGCGGGTCCTCGGGCTCGGTGAGCGGGCCGACGACGTCGAGGAACTCCACGACCGACCCGGGCCAGCCGTGGGTGAGGACGAGGGGCAGCGCGTCAGGGTGCGGCGAGCGGACGTGCAGCAGGTGCACCGGCAGACCGTCCACCACCGTCCGCACCTGCGGGTGGGCGTTGAGCAGCGCCTGCCGGGCCGGCCAGTCGTGGTCCTCGGCCCAGTAACGGCAGACCTCGCGCATCCACTCCAGCGGGACGCCCTGCGACCAGTCGCCGACCGTCTCCTGCTCGGGCCAGCGGGTGGCCCGCAGCCGGCGCCGCAGGTCGTCGACCTCCTCGGCCGGCACGTCGACGGCGAACGGCTCGACGGCGTCGTCCACGGGGGAACCGTATCGGCGCTCGACGCCCCCGGACAGCCGGCATGGCCTCACCGGGAGTCGCGATCCTCCCCTGACGAGAGCGGGGCCGGTCCGGTTACCCGCCGCGGTCGCCGCCGGACGGGACGGTGTCCCGACCCGCTGCGCAACCGGACCACGAGGAGGCAGCTCCGAGAGGCGCACCGCGTCCTGGAAAATGCGGCAGGGCCCCGCGCCGGTGTCCGGTGCGGGGCCCTGCTGAATGGTTGTCCGGCGGTGTCCTACTCTCCCACCCCGTCTCCAGGGCAGTACCATCGGCGCTGAGAGGCTTAGCTTCCGGGTTCGGAATGGGACCGGGCGTTTCCCTCTCGCCATGACCGCCGTAA
>NZ_JBJGYI010000053.1:0-20648 GCF_054049915.1 Geodermatophilus sp. SYSU D00766 | reverse complement strand
CCCCCCCCGGGCCCCCGCCCCCCCCCCCCCCCCCCCCCCCCCCCCCCCCCCCCCCCCCCCCCCCCCGGCCCGCCCCCCCGGGACGGACGCCGGTCAGGTGGGCTCGACGTCGACGACGAGCGCGCGGTGGTCCGACAGCGGCAGCCGCACCGCCTCGGCCGGGCCGGTGGCGGCCAGCCGGCCGCGGGCCAGCACGTGGTCGAGCTGCCGGGCCGGCACCTCCGCCGGGAAGGTCAGCGCCCTGGCGAGGGGCCGCAGGCCGCTGACGAGGGTGGCCTTGCGCGGCTCCATGTTGAGGTCGCCCAGCACGACCAGCGGCTCCCGCGTCCCCCGCAGTGAGCGCACCAGCCGGCGCAGCTGCACGGAGTTCCAGTACGGCACGAACGACAGGTGCGTGCAGGCGACGGTGAACTGGCCGTGCGGGCCGTCGAGGACGGCGGCCACCGCCACCCGCGGCTCCTCGCTGACCAGCATCGGCCGCCGCGCGCCGCGGAACCACACCGGCACCCGGCCCGGCAGCGCCGGCAGCCGCACCACCCGCCAGGACACCACCGGGTGGCGGGACAGCAGCGCGATCCCGTAGCTCGCCGAACCGGGCTGCTCGTCGCCGGTGGCCGCCATCCAGGTGCCGCCGGGGGTGCCCGCCAGCGCGGCGACGAACTGCGAGTCGACGGCGCCCATCGCCTCGGCGGCCACGGCGGTGAGGTCGGCGTTCAGGGAGCGCGGCTGGTCGCGGTCGACCTCCTGCAGCGCCAGGACGTCGGCGTCGAGCGTCTTGACGGCGGTGGCCAACCGGTCGACGTCGACCCGGTCGTCCTCGGGTGTGCGGCCGTGCAGGATGTTGAAGGTGGCGATGCGCACGAGGAGTGCCATGCCCGGAGGCGGGTAGCTGCACGCGCGTGCAGCCCTCCGACCGCGACGAGATCCGTGACCTGCTCAAGCGCGTCGCCGTGGCGCTGAAGGAGGGCGGGGTGCCCTTCGCCCTGTGCGGCGGCTACGCCGCGTGGGTGCGCGGCGCCCCCGAGCCCGACCACGACGCCGACTTCCTGGTCACCGCCGAGGAGGCCGAGCGGGCGACCAAGGTGCTCGCCGACGCGGGCCTGCAGGTGGAGGACCCGGCCGAGGACTGGCTGACCAAGGTGGTCCAGGGCAACTCGTTCGTCGACGTCCTGTGGCGCACCTGCGGCCGGCCGGTGGAGGCCGACCTCATCGAGCGCGCCGAGGACCGCCCCGTGCTCTCGGTGCACATGCCGGTGCTGGCGGCCACCGACATCCTGACCACCAAGCTCATGGCCCTCGACGAGCACTACTGCGACTTCGCGCGGCTGCTGCCGGTGGCGCGGGCGCTGCGCGAGCAGGTCGACTGGGCCGAGGTCCGGCGCGAGGTCGCCGACAACGACTTCGCCGTCGTGTTCCTCGAGCTGCTCGGCCGCCTGGGCGTCGTCGACCGGGAGGTCGTCAGCGGCTGAGCACGCTCACCGCGGCGGCCACGGCCGCCGCGGCCACCGCCGCGGTGGCGAGCGCGACCGGGACCGGCGCCGCCGCCGGCCGCCGGTCCAGCTCCCGGGCCCGCCACGGCGCGAGCCCGGTGAGCACGCCCAGCCCGAGCGCGGCGACGGCGGCGCCGAGCAGCAGCGGGGCGGTGGCGCCGGCGCGCAGCCCGTGGTGCCCCAGCAGCGCCGCGATGCCCAGCAGGCCGAGCCCGGTGCGCTGCCAGGACAGCCGCGTGCGCTCCGGCTGGGTCTCCCGGCCGCTCACCGCGCGGCGACCTCGACCGCGAGCAGGACGGCGACCAGCAGCAGCACCAGGACGACCGCGGTGACGAGGGCGACGGTGCCGCGGGCCGCCGGTAGCGGCCGGTCCTCGGCGATGGCGCGCCCGTTGCCCCGCCAGCGCGCGTAGCCGGTCAGCGCCGCACCCAGCCCCGTGCCCACCAGCGCCAGGCCGGCCGCGCCGCCGCCCCAGGAGGTGCCCAGCGAGGGGACGTAGGACGCCACCGCCACGCCCGCGGCGACCAGGGCCAGGCCGGTCCGCAGCCAGGCCAGCAGCGTGCGCTCGTTGGCGAGGGTGAAGCGGTAGTCCGGGTGGCCGGGGAGCCCGTCGGCGGGTGGCACCGGGCCAGGCTAGGCGCCGCGTGCGGCTAACCTGGGCCCAGCGGCGACCGCGCCGCCGTCCGCCGGCCTCCGGGCCGGGCCACCCCGCGAGCGACCGAGGGATCTCACCGTGCCCACCGGCAGAGTCAAGTGGTTCAACCCCGAGAAGGGGTTCGGCTTCCTCTCGCGCGAGGACGGGCCCGACGTCTTCGTGCACAAGGACGCCCTGCCCGCGGGCACCGCCGAGCTCAAGCCCGGCCAGCGGGTGGAGTTCGGCATCGTGGCCGGCCGCCGAGGGGACCAGGCGCTGCAGGTCCGGGTGCTCGACCCGCTGCCGTCGGTGGCGGCGAAGGTGGCGGAGTCACGCCGCAAGAAGCCCGACGAGCTGGTCCCGATCATCGAGGACCTGATCAAGCTGCTCGACGACGTCTCGAACTCGCTGCGCCGCGGCCGGCACCCCGACCGCGCCGAGTCGCGCAAGGTGGCCGCGGTGCTGCGCGCGGTCGCCGGCGACCTGGAGGCCTGACTAGGGCGACCTCGGCGCCTGACCCGCCGGGGTCGTCGGCGCCGGCTCCCCGAGGTCGCCGCCGGCGCGCAGGAAGCCGACCGGCCACGAGCCGGTGAGCAGGCACTCGCCGTGCCGGTCCTCGACGACGACGAGGTAGAACGCCGGCGGGACGACGTCGGAGCTGTCGACGTCGAACGCGGTGGTCCCGGCCTCGACGTCGACCTCGCCCAGCCGCTCCTGCAGCTGCTCGTCGAACACCTGCACCGACCAGCCGTTGGCGGCGACCTCCTCGGGCACCGTGAGGGTGATCGGGGTGTCGGGGGAGACCTCGACCACCGGCGGCGTGACGTCGTAGCGCTGCCCCTGGCCGGACGCGCAGTACTGGCTGGGCCGCGCGGTGACCTCCTGCGGGCCGGCGCTGACCGTGACCTCCGGCGGGGTGGCGGCGGCGGACGAGCCGCACGCGGCCAGCACGGCGGGGAGCGCACCGGCGAGCAGGACGGCGGTGGCGCGGGGGAGCGTCCTCACGGGCGGGGTGCCTCCGGCACGGTGGGGGCCCCGGGCGCGACGACGGCGCCGGGGACGGTGGGGGCGTCCGGGTCGACCGCGGTCCACCGGCGCCGCCGCGGGTTCCACAGCACCAGGCCGACGGCGAGGACGAGCAGCGACGCCGCGACGGTGAAGCCGAGCCAGCCGATCGGGGGCAGCGCGATCCCGACGGCGCCGCCGGCCACCCACGCCAGCTGCAGCACCGTCTCGGACCGGGCGAACGCCGACGCGCGCAGGCTCTCGGGCACCTCGCGCTGGATGATCGCGTCGAGGGCGACCTTGCCCAGCGCGTTGGCGACGGCGGAGACCCCGGCGACGAGGGCCGCGGTCGCCAGGCCGAAGAAGACCGCGGCCAGCACGGTGACCGCGGCGGCCGCGCCGGCCGACCAGACGACCACCCGGTCGGGGTCGGCGGCGTGCAGCCGGGACCCGATGCCGGTGCCCAGCACGCTGCCGGCGCCCGCGGCCCCGGCGATCGCGCCGAGCGCGAGCGTGGACTCCCAGCCGCCCTCGACGGTGGCCTGCACGAGGAACGCCGAGAAGATCGTGAGGAACCCGCCGAGCCCGCGCAGCGCCGCGTTGGCCCGCAAGGCCAGCACCACGTGCGGGTTGACCGGGCGCCGCCGCCGGCCGGCGACCGGCAGCTCGTCGGTGCTGAGCACGTCGGCGGGCTGCTCGCCGGTGGGGACGTCGACGTGGCGCGGCAGCCGCACGGCCAGCACACCGGTCATGGTGAAGACGCCGGCGGTGACCCACAGCAGCGGCGGGAAGCCGAACGCCCACGCGATGCCCGCGCCGAGGCCGCCGGCCACCCCGGCGGTGACCAGGCCGAACACCGACAGCCGGGCGTTGGCCGAGGTCAGCGACATCGCCGAGGGCAGCACCCGGGGGACGACGGCGGCGCGCAGCACGTTGTGCGCCTTGGACAGCACCAGCACGCCGAGCGCCGCCGGGTAGAGCCACCAGTCGTCGTGGTGGGCGGCCATGACCAGCGCCAGCACCGCCCGGCCGAACGAGGCCGCGCCCAGGGCCCACCGGCGCCCGCGCTGCAGCCGGTCGAGCAGCGGGCCGATCACGGGCGCGACCACGGCGAACGGCGCCATCGTGACCAGCAGGTAGAGGGCGACGTTCCAGCGCTGGGCGTCGGCGGCCGCGGCGAAGAACAGCGTGCCGGCCAGCGAGACGGCGATCATCGCGTCGCCGGCCATGTGCAGCGCGTTGACCCACAGCAGCTGGGTCAGCCCGCTCTCGCCGGCGCCGTCGGCGCGGCTGGCCGCCCGCACCCGGGCGACCCCGGCGCGGGTCAGCTCGCGGCTGCGGGCCACGGCGACGCGGGTGACGGTGACCCGCGGCGCGGCGGCGGGCTCCGGCCCCGGTGCGTGAGGAGGCACCGGGGGCAGCTCGTACGGAGGCGGCACGGAGTTCGGGGGCGGCGCGGAGTACAGGGGCGGCGCGGTGTACGGGGGCGGCGCGGTGTACGGGGGCGGCGCCGCGGCCTGCGGCTGGGTCCCCGGCCGGGGCAGGTCGAGCGGGGTGGTGTCCATGCGGTCGGCCGGATCCGGCGCGGACCGCCCGCGGCGCAGCGGACCCCGGCGGGACCCGGGCGGGCGCGAGGACGGCACGCCCCCATCGTGCCGCACCTCCCTGGCAGTCCGGGCGGGTGTGATCACCCCGACCGGCCGCTCGGTCGCGCGCCCGCCGTCTGGGACGATGGGCGGGTGCACCCCGAGACCGCCCCCGCGGGCAGCGACGTGCTGACCGCCGCCGTCGACGTGGCCCGCGCCGCGGCCGAGGAGACCGCCGGGGACCCCGGCCTGGTCGGCGAGCACCTCGGCGTCACGGCCGAGCCGCTGGGGTCGCCGGCCGAGGGCGTCGCGCCCGAGGCGCTCGGCGCCGTGCTCACCCACTCCTTCGCCACCCGCCAGCCCGGCTACGTCGGCTGGCACTGGGCGGTCACCCTGGCCGCCGTGCCGGGCGAGGACCGGGTCACCGTCGACGAGGTCGTCCTGCTGCCCGGCGACGCCGCGCTGCTCGCCCCGGCGTGGGTGCCGTGGCACGAGCGGCTGCGCCCCGGTGACCTGTCGGTCGGCGACGTGCTGCCGGCCACGGAGGACGACCCCCGGCTGGTGCCCTCCTACACCGCCGACGACGACGCCGCGGCCGACCCCGAGGCGCAGGCGGTGGCCACCGAGATCGGGCTGGGCCGCGAGCGGGTGATGTCGGCCGAGGGCCGTGGTGGCGCCGCCGCCCGCTGGCTGGCCGGTGACTTCGGCCCCCGCGCGCCCATGGCCCGGCAGGCCCCCGGCCCCTGCGCCACCTGCGGCTTCTTCCTGCCGCTGGCCGGGTCGCTGCGCACGCTGCTCGGCGCCTGCGGCAACGAGTACTCCCCGGCCGACGGCCGGGTCGTCGCCGTCGACTACGGCTGCGGCGCGCACAGCCAGGCCACCCTGCCGGCCGGCGAGCCCACCGAGGTCGTCACCTCGGCCCGCTACGACACCGCGGACTTCGACGTCCTGTAGCCCCGGCCTCCGGCGCGGACCTCAGGCGCGGGAGCGGTCGATGAGCCGGGAGAGGACCACCGCGCTCTCGGTCCGCGCGACGGTGGGCAGCGCCCGCAGCCGGCGGACGGCGCGCTCGAGCTCGGCGGTGTCGCGCGCCTGCAGCCGCAGCACGGCGTCGGCGGTGCCGGAGATCGTCGTCGCCTGCACCACCTCGGGCACGTCCTCGAACTGGCGGCGCACCTCCTCGGGGTCGGGCGCGCCCTCGCAGTACACCCACACGTAGGCCTCGACGTCCCAGTCGAGGACGGCGGGGTCGAGCACGGCGGAGAACCCGCGGATGGCCCCGGTGCGCACCAGGCGGTCGACCCGGCGCTTGACGGCCGGCGCGCTCAGCGACACCTCCGCCCCGATCCGGCCGTAGGTCGTGCGGGCGTCCCGGAGCAGCCGCTGCACGATCGCCCTGTCCAGCTCGTCCACCGTGCTCCTCCGTTGCGTCCACCCTGCTGCAGACGCAACGGATCGTAGGGAGGACGCACCGTTTCGGGCTCCCGCCGGACGCCGCGTGTCCCTAGCGTCTCCCGCGCCCGCCACGGTGGCGGGGCGCGGAGGAGGAGTCGTGACACTGACGGGGTCGTGGGCGCCCGAGACGAGGGCCCCGCGGGGGAGCACCAGCCGGGCCGAGGAGGCCGTCCTCGACGCGCTCGACGTCACGGCGCTGCACCGCACGCTGGTCGACCTCCTGCGCGTGCCCAGCGTCACCGGCAGCGACGCGGAGTCCGAGCTGCTCGCCGCGCTGGCCGAGCGCACCGCGCGCGCCGGCATGGACGTCGACCACTGGCGGCTCGACGTCGACGAGCTCGCCGGGCGCCCCGGCTTCCCGGGCACGGAGGTCCCGCGGCGGGAGTCCTGGGGGCTGGTGGCCACGACCGGCGACGACGCGGGGCCGACCGTGGTGCTGCAGGGCCACGTCGACGTCGTCCCGCCCGGGGACCTGCGGCGGTGGGCCGGGGACCCCTGGACCCCGCGGGTGTCGGGCCCGCGGCTGCACGGGCGCGGCGCCTGCGACATGAAGGCCGGCGTGGCCGCCAACCTCGCCGTCGCCGAGGCGGTGCTGGCCAGCGGCGTGCGGCTGCCCGGCCGGCTGGCCCTGCACCTGGTCGGCGGGGAGGAGGACGGCGGCCTGGGCGCCTTCGCGACGCTCGCCCGCGGCCACCGGGGGGACGCCTGCGTCATCACCGAGCCGACCAGCGGCACCCTCACCACCGCGGCCGGCGGTGCGCTGACCTTCCAGCTCGTCGTCCCGGGGGAGCCGGCGCACGGCAGCGCCCGCTGGGCCGGGCGCAGCGCCGTCGAGCACTTCGTCTTCGTCGACGCCGTGCTGCGCGAGCTCGAGGCCGAGCGCAACGCCGTCGTCGACCCGCTCATGGCCGAGTACCCGATCGCGCACACGCTCTCGATCGGCACCGTCGTCGCCGGGGACTGGGCGAGCACCGTGCCCGACTCGCTCACCGCCACCGGGCGGCTGGGCGTCCGCCTCGACGAGGACCCCGCGCAGGCGCGCGCCGCCGTCGAGGAGCGGCTGGCCGCCGCGTGCGCCGAGCACCCCTTCCTGCGCTCCCACCCGGTGGAGGTGACCTGGCCCGGCGGGCAGTTCGCGCCGGGGCGCACCCCGGCCGGGGCCCCGTTGCGGCAGGTCGTGACCGCCGCGCAGGAGGACCTGACCGGCACCGCGCCGCGCGAGCGGGGCGTGCCCTACGGCAGCGACCTGCGGCTCTACGCGGCCGAGGGCGTCCCGACGCTGCACTACGGCCCCGGCGACGTGGTGCACGCGCACTCCTACGACGAGCACGTCGACCTCACCGAGCTGACGGCGGTCACCCGGGTGCTCGCCGTGGCGACGGTGCGCCTGCTGCAGGCCGGCTGAGCGGGGGCTACCGGTCGTCGCCGGGGTCGCGCCGGCCGAGCTGGCCCTGCCAGCGCATGATCGCCAGGCCGACGAACGGGAGCACGATCCCGGCGACGCACGTCCAGGTCCACACCCGCGCCACCCGGTCGCCGAGCAGCAGCACGACCACCAGGGCGACCCCCCACAGCGCCGTGCCCGCGAGGACGACGCGGGCGGTGTCGACGCGCAGCGGGGGAGGGGCCGGCTTCAGCGGGCGGCCGGAGGCAGGGCGGGACACGACGCCGACCCTAGGCGGCGCCGCCCGGCCGGGAGCGCGCCCGCCGTGTGGCACGCTGTCGCCGCTCACCGCCCGGCAGCAGCAGTCCGCAGGAGCCCGCATGCCCGAGAAGTCCCGACGGTCCCGGAGCGCCGGCGCCACCGCCGCGCCTGCTGCGCGGGCCACCCCCGCCGCGAGCGCCCAGGCCACCGGTGACACCCCGGCCGACGTCGCAGCGGCCGGGACGCGGCCCCGCCGCAGCGCCGGTCCGCAGCTGCGGCCGCGCAACGGGGTGGACCGCTACTTCGGGATCAGCGCGCGGCGCAGCACGGTCGGCCGCGAGGTGCGCGGCGGGCTGACCACCTTCTTCACGATGGCCTACATCGTGGTGCTCAACCCGATCATCCTGTCGGGGGCCGACGTCACCGGCGCCACGCTGCCCTTCGGGGCGGTCGCGGCGGTCACCGCGCTGGTCGCCGGGGTGCTCACCGTGCTCATGGGCGTCGTCGGCCGCTACCCGTTCGCGGTGGCCACCGGCCTCGGCATCAACGCGATCGTCGCCGTCTTCGCCGCCACCCAGCTGTCCTGGCCGGAGATCATGGGCCTGGTCGTGCTCGAGGGCCTGCTCATCACCGTGCTGGTGCTCACCGGGTTCCGCCGGGCGGTGTTCGAGGCGATCCCGCCGCAGCTGAAGACCGCGATCGCCGTCGGCATCGGCTTCTTCCTCACCATCATCGGCCTGGCCGACGCCGGCGTGATCCGGCCGGGCTCGCCGCTGATCAGCTTCGGCATCGGCGGGCAGCTCGCGGGGTGGCCGCTGCTGGTCTTCGTCGTCGGCCTGCTCCTGACCGCCGTCCTGGTCGTCCGCCGGGTCCGGGGCGCGCTGCTCATCGGGATCGTCGTCACGACCGTGCTGGCGATCGTGGTCGAGGAGATCGCCGACGTCGGCCAGCGCGTCGGGGAGGAGAACCCGCGCGGCTGGGCGCTGCAGCTGCCGAGGTGGCCCGACGAGGTCGTCAGCGCGCCCGACCTGTCGATCGTCGGGGACTTCTCGCTGTTCGGCGGGTTCGAGCGGATCGGCGTCGTCGCCGCGCTGCTCATCGTCTTCTCGATCATGATCGCCGACTTCTTCGACACCGTCGGCACGGTCACCGCCGTCGGCGCCGAGGGCGGCCTGCTCGACGAGGACCGCAACCTGCCCGGCTCGCAGCCGGTGCTGCTCGTCGACTCGCTGGCCGCCGCGGCCGGCGGCGCGGCGAGCGTCTCGTCGAACACCACCTACGTCGAGTCCGCCTCCGGGGTGGCCGACGGCGCCCGCACGGGCCTGGCCAGCGTGGTCACCGGCGTGCTGTTCCTCGTGGCGATGTTCTTCACCCCGCTGGTGCAGATCGTCCCCTCCGAGGCGGCCGCCCCGGCCCTGGTGATCGTCGGGGCGCTGATGATCAGCCAGATCCGCACCCTCGAGTGGGACGACATGACCCTGGTCATCCCGGCCTTCCTCACCATCGCGCTCATGCCGTTCACCTACTCGATCACCAACGGCATCGGCGCCGGCGTCGTCACCTACGTCCTGCTGCGGGCGGCGACCGGCCGAGCCCGCGGGATCCACCCGCTCATGTGGGTGATCGCCGGGCTGTTCCTCGTCTACTTCGCCCTGGAGCCGCTCCAGCAACTGTTCTGAGCAGTGCTAAGGACCCCGGGTAGGGTGAGGGCCGTGACGAGGTCGACGCTGGACACCGCGGCGCTGGCCCACGACCTGCGGCTGGCCGTCATGCGGTTCTCCCGGCGGCTGCGCAACCAGCGGGTCGACACCTCCGTCACGCTCACCCACCTCGCCGCGCTGTCCACGCTCAAGCGGCACGGTCCGATGAGCCCGGGTGAGCTGGCCGCGCACGAGCGGGTGCAGCCGCCGTCGATGACCCGCGTCGTCGTCGCCCTGGAGGGGCGGGGGCTGGTCACCCGCACCCCGCACCCCACCGACGGGCGGCAGGTGGTCATCGGCCTCACCGACGCCGCCGAGGAGCTGCTCGGCGAGGAGGCCCGGGCCCGCGAGGCCTGGCTGTCGGGCCGGCTGCACTCGCTGACGCCGGAGAAGCGGGCCACCCTGCGCGAGGCCGCCGCGATCATGGAGGAGCTCGCCGGTGGGTGACGTCCACGGCTGCTGACCCGACCCCCGCGGGGCACGGCTCGTTCCGGTCCCTGCGGGTGCACAACTTCCGGCTCTACGCGTCGGCGAACCTGGTCAGCCTGACCGGGACCTGGATGCAGCGCATCGGCCAGGACTGGCTGGTGCTGCAGCTCTCCGGCGACAGCGGCGTGGCCCTGGGCGTGGTGACGGCGCTGCAGTTCGGGCCGACGCTGCTGCTGAGCCTCTACGGCGGGGTCCTGGCCGACCGCTACGACAAGCGCCGCGTGCTGGTGGTCACCCAGGCGCTGATGGGCCTGCTCGCGCTCGTGCTCGCCGCGCTCGTGGCCGCCGACGCGATCGCGCTGTGGCACGTGCTCGTGCTGGCCGCGGGCCTGGGCTCGGTGTCGGCGGTCGACGCCCCGGTGCGCCAGGCGTTCGTCCCGGAGATGGTCGGCCGCGACCTGCTGCCCAACGCCGTCGGGCTGAACTCGACCATCTTCAACGGCGCCCGGCTGGTCGGGCCCGCGCTCGCCGGCCTGCTCATCGGCGCCTCCGGCGGGGACACCGCGCCGGCGTTCGCCCTCAACGCCGCCACCTTCGCGTTCACCATCGGCGCGCTGCTGGCGATGCGGCCGGGTGAGTTGCGGCCGAGCGAGCCGGTGGCGCGCGGCCGTGGCCAGCTGCGGGAGGGCCTGGCCTACACCTGGGGCCGGGCCGACCTGCGCCTGGCGATGGTCCTGGCCTTCGTCATCGGGACCTTCGGCTTCAACTTCCAGGTGACGATCGCGCTCATGGCCCGCGAGGTGCTCGACCTCGGCGCCGAGGGGTTCGGCCTGCTGTCGACGCTGTTCGCCGTCGGCTCGCTGACCGGCGCGCTGCTGTCCACCCGCCGCAGCGCCCGCCCGCGGCAGCGCTTCCTGCTCGTCTCCGCGGTGGTCTTCGGCCTGCTCACCGTGGCCTGCGGGCTGGTGCCCGGCTCCTGGCCCTTCGCCGTCCTGCTGGTGCCCACCGGCGCGGCCGCCCTGGTGTTCAGCGTGGCCAACAACAGCTTCGTGCAGCTCGGCGCCGACCCGCAGATGAGGGGGCGGGTGATGGCGCTGTACTTCACCTGCTTCCTCGGCGGCACCCCGCTCGGCGCGCCGCTCATCGGCTGGGTGTCCGAGCACCTCGGCGCGCGCTGGGGGCTGGTCCTCGGCGGCGCGGTGGTCGCGCTCGCCGGGGCGGCGGCGGCGCTGGCGGTGGCCCGCGGGCGGCGGGTGCACGCGGCGGCCCCGGCCCGGCGGGTGCCGGCCGCGACCTGAGCCGCGCCCCTGAGCTGCGTGCCCGCCTGCGACGTGGCGGGCGGGGCGGCGCCGTCGTACCGTCGCGGCCACCCCACGCGGCCACCGTCTCACCGGAGTGACGATGACCTCCGCCCTGCTCCAGCTCGCCGGCATCACCGCGATGCTCGTCGGCGCCTTCGCCCTGATGGGACTGGCCTTCCGCCTGTTCTCCGGGCAGTTCCTGTCCGACCTGCGGGCCCGCCGCCGGGCTCGGGAGGGCCACCTGCCCGTGACGCCGGTGCACCGGCCGGTCGAGGCGGTCGTCGCCGACCTGCGCCGGCTGGCCCGCCAGCTCGAGGTGGTCCCGGCCGGGTCCCCGCAGGCGCGCCGGCTCGGGTTCCAGGCCGCCTACGACGACGTGCTGTGCGAGGCGGCCCGGCAGTTCGACGTCCCGACGACGCTCACCGGGTTGCCGCCGGGCTTCCCCCGCGACGTCGAGCGGCTGCGGGTGCAGACGGTGCTGTCCGACGCCGGCATGGTCGTGCGCTGAGCGGGCCGGCCCCGCTGCGGCTGTTCGTGGCGGTGACCCCGCCGCCGGAGGCCCGCGACTCCCTCGCCGCCGCCCTGGCGCCGCTGCGCGAGGCCCCCGGTGCCCCGCGCTGGGGCGACCCGGCCCGCTGGCACCTGACGCTGCTGTTCCTCGGCGCGGTGCCGCCCGGGCTGCTGCCCTCCCTCAGCGCGCGGGTGGGCGAGGCGGTCGCCCCCACCCCGCCGGCGGTGCTGCGGCTGGCCGGCGCCGGGCACTTCGGCTCCCGGCGCCGGCCGCAGGTGTGCTGGGCCGGCGTCGACGGCGACGTCGCCGTGCTCACCGCGCTCGCCGGCCGGCTGGCCGCCGCGGCGCGCGGGCTGGGGCTGCCGGTCGAGGACCGGCCCTTCCGCCCGCACCTCACCCTCGGCCGGTGGCACTCCCGCCGGCCCGCCGACGGCGACCTGCCCGACCGGCTGGCCGGCTACCGCGGGCCGGAGTGGCCGGTGCGCGAGGTGACGCTGGTCCGCAGCACCGGCGGTCGGCACGAGGTGCTGGAGGTCTGGTCGCTCGCCACGCGTCCTCGACCGGGGCCGGCCTGAGCCCGGGGGAGATGCGGTCGGGCTTGCGTCACGGCTGCGTCACCGTGGCGTCACCGCAGGCGTACGGAGTGTTGCGTCCGGCCCGGGCAGGTCCTTAGCGTCGTCCCACTCACAACACGTCACGGCCCCGGCCGCGAGAAGCGCGGAGCCGAGGCCGAGGACCCGCACGCCCGAGACGTCGGCGACCAGGCCGGTGCCGGACGGGGTGCGGCCACGGCGGGGGTGATCTCGTGTCCGGCTTGCGCACCAGGGTGGGGTCCGGGATCGCGGCGGTGCTGCTGGTCCTCGCCGGCTGCGGCGGTGGAGGGGACGGGGACACCCGGGCCGCACCCGCGTCCACGACGCCGGTCGAGCCGGCTCCCCCGGGCAGTCCGACCGGACCGTCGTCCGCGCCACCGACCGGACCGTCGAGCGCGCCGGGCTCCCCGGCACCCCCGGGAAGTGCGTCGCCGGAGGGGCCGGGCTCCCCGGCACCCGAGGCTCCGGAGCACCCTCCGTCGGGAACAGGTCCTCCGGCACCGCCACCCTCCGCGGACCCGTCGAGTGCGCCGGTCCCGTCGGCCTCCCCGCCGACCACAGGGAGCTACCCGCCGCCACCTCCTCCGCCTCCTCCTCCACCGCCTCCTCCTCCACCGCCTCCTCCTCCACCGTCTCCTCCTCCACCGTCGCCTCCTCCTCCTCCTCCACCACCACCTCCTCCTGAGCCCCCACCCGAGCCGGAGGCGCCGCCGCCTCCGCCCGAGCAGCCGGGGCCGGAGGCCCCAGAGCCGCCGGCGGAGGAGAAGCCAGCGCCCAAGACGGTCGGACTGCCGATCGGGGGTTCCCAGGACGTGTCACCGACGGGAGCGACCTGTGTCGACGTCGCCTACCTGGGGGACGAGGAGATCCCGGAAGGCGTCCGACTGACGGTCACGGACCTGTTCTTCGATCCCGATGTCCTCGACGTGGCGGACTCCGAGTGCGCCGAGCCCGACTGTCTCTCTGACGGATTCGACTTCGCTGTCGCCGATCAGTGCACCGTCGCGGTGAAGGTCGAGGATCCGTTGCCCGAAGGCTTCGACCCGCAGAGCGACGGGACTGTCTCCCTCGGCTTCGTGGGCCAGTTGCTCTGTCCGGCCGACGTCTCCTGCGATGACCTCATCGCCGAACTGGACCAACAGCCCGACACGGTCACGCTCACTGTGCAGCCCGCTGGTGCCGGCGAGGACTAGTGACGTCCCCGCCTCCCGACCCGGCCGCGTCCCTCAACCGGCTCGGCCAGGTCGCGGGATCGGTCGCGCAGGTCGTCGCACCGCTCAGCGTCCTGACCGCGCTGCTCTTCTACTTCGGCTACGCCTCCTCGCGGGCGCGGTACCTGTACTTCGGGGTCGACGTCGACACGATCGGCCTGAGCACGCAGGACTACGTCATGCGCAGCCCCGAGCCGCTGCTGACGCCGCTGCTGGTCCTGGCGCTCCTCGCCGTCGTCGTCGCGGTCGTCCACGAGCGGGTGCACCGCCGGGTGCAGGCCGCCCTGGCGGACGCGGCGAGCACCGACCCGAAGGTGGCCGCGGACGGGCGGGACCGCCTGGACCGGGGGAGCCGAGCAGCGCGGGCCGTCGTCGCCGCGGGAGACGCCCTCGTGGTCGCCGGCGTGCTGCTGCTCCTCGCCTACCCGTTCTGGGGCGACTGGGTGTACTACACGCTCGTGACCCCGCTGGTCATGGCGGCCGGCGCCGGACTCGCCCTCTACGGCAGGCGGATCGCGCGGTCGCTGGGGTCGGGGCCGCAGCGGTCGGGGCTGGTGACCGTCGTCCTCTCCGTGCTCCTGGTGATCAGCGTGTTCTGGGCGACGGCGACCTTCGCGGAGTGGTCCGGCCGGGGTGCGGCGCGCGAGGCGGCGCGGCACCTCGACCGCCTCCCGGCCGTCATCCTCGACACCACCGAGCGGCTGCACCTGACGTCCCCCGGCGTCCGCGAGACGACGCTGGAGGCGAACGAGGGGCAGACGTACCGCTACCGCTACCGCGACCTGCGGCTGCTGATCCAGGGCGAGGACCGGGTGTTCCTGGTGCCCGAGACGTGGGACGCCAGCGACTCCACCCTGCTCGTGCTCCTGGACGACTCGGTGCGGCTGCAGTTCCGCTTCCTCAACGACCCCCCGTGAGCGAGGTCGGGTCGCCGGGGCCCGTCACCAGGCGTACTCCACCGGAGCGGCCCGGAACCCGGGGAAGACCTCGTCGAGCCGGTCGAGCTGGGCCTGCTCGAGGGAGACCTCCAGCGCCGCGAGCGAGCCCTCGAACTGCGCCATCGTGCGCGGCCCGACGATCGGCGCGGTGACGCCGTCCTGGTGCAGCAGCCAGGCCAGCCCGACGTCGGCCGGCGCCAGCCCCCACTCGCGGCAGGCGTCCTCGTAGGCCTGCAGGGCCGGGCGGTGCCGCTCGACGCGGGCCCGGTTGCGCTCCTGGTGCCGGCGGTCGCCCTCCTGCTCGCCCAGCACACCCGCCAGCAGTCCCTGGGCCAGCGGGCTCCACGGGATGACGCCGATGCCGTAGTGCCGGGCGGCGGGCAGCACCTCGAGCTCCACGTGCCGGGTGAGCAGGTTGTAGTGCGACTGCTCGCTGACCAGGCCGAGGAAGTGCCGGCGGGCGGCGGCCTCGTTGGCCGCGGCGAGCTGCCAGGCGGCGTGGTTGGAGGAGCCGACGTAGAGCACCTTGCCCTGGGCGACGAGCGTCTCGCAGGCCTGCCAGATCTCCTCCCACGGCGTGGCCAGGTCGACGTGGTGGAACTGGTAGAGGTCGATCCAGTCGGTCTGCATGCGGCGCAGCGAGGCCTCGCACGCGCGCACGACGTTGCGGGCGGACAGGAAGGTGTCGTTGGGCCAGTCGCTCATCGAGCCGTAGACCTTGGTGGCCAGCACGGTCCGCTCGCGGCGACCGTCGCCCTGCGCGAACCAGGTGCCGAGCACCTCCTCGGTGCGGCCCTTGCCGGCCTCGAAGCCGTAGACGTTGGCGGTGTCGAAGAAGTTGACGCCGGCGTCGTGCGCCCGGTCCATGACGGCGTGCGAGTCGGCCTCCTCCGTCCGCCAGCCGAAGTTCATCGTGCCGAGGCAGAGGCGCGAGACGGACAGGCCGCTGCGTCCGAGGTGTGTGTACTCCACGTCTTGCGACCCTGGCACCCTGGCGGCCGTGCCGCAGACCGACACCGCCCAGTCCGCCTTCGACCGGGCCACCGCCGTCACCCGCACCGAGGGCGGCGGGTACCGCGCCGAGCTGGACCCGGGGTGGGACGTCGGCAACGGCGTCCTCAACGGCGGGTACCTGCTCGCCGTCGTCGCCCGGGCGGCGCTGCTGGACAGCCCGCACCCGCACCCGGTGGCGCTGTCGGCGAGCTACCTGCGCGCCACCCCCGGCGGCCCGGCCGACCTCACCGTCACCCCCGGGCCGGCCGGGCGGACGCTGGCGCACCGGACCGTGCTGCTCAGCGGCGCGGCCGGGCCCTCGCTCGCCGTCCAGGTGACCACGGCGGCCCTGTCGGCCGACCCGGCCGACTACTCGGTCAACCCGGCGCCGCGGCCGCCCGCCCCCGACGCGTGCGTGTCGACCCGGACCGGCGGGGGCGGGCCGGTCGTGGGCCTCGCCCGGCAGCTGGACACCCGGCTGGACCCGGCGACGGCGGGCTGGATCGCCGGCCGGCCCTCGGACACGCGGCTGCTGCGGGCCTGGATCCGGCTCGCCGACGGCCGCGACCCCGACCCGCTCGCGCTGCTGCTGTTCGCCGACGCGCTGCCGCCGACCGCGTTCGCCGTCGGCCGGCCGGGCTGGGCGCCGACCGTGCAGCTGCAGGTGCTGGTGCGCGCGCTGCCCGCGCCGGGCTGGTGCCTGGTCGAGTCCCGCTCCACCGAGGTGACCGGCGGGTGGTCGGACGAGGAGTGCCGCATCTGGGACTCCACCGGCCGGCTGGTCGCCCAGGCCCGGCAGCTCGCCCGCGTGGCTCGCTAGGGACTGTCCTCACGAACCGCGGACGCCCTCCCGAAGGCGAAGAAGACGGGAGCGAAGTACGTCGGCCGCGGCGTCGCGGCGTCCATCCGCGTCAAGGCGGACTCCCAGCGCCGGACGTCGTCCGCGGTGGCGAGCCCCTCGGCGACCAGTGCGTCGCGGGCCGCCCACGCCGGCGGTCGCACGCCCGGGGGCGGCCGGGCGATCGTGTAGCGGCCCTCGTGCAGCACGACGGTGAGACCGGCCCGGTCCAGCAGCCGGGCGAGGCGCAGGCCGGTCTGCAGGTCGTTGCCGCGACGCCGGTGCAGCTCCAGGTACGCGTCGTCCAGGCCCTCGAGGTCCGGGTCGCCGTCGAGGACCCGGAAGGCGGTGCCGTCGACGTCCACGAGGTAGACGCTGCCGCCCGGCCGTACCAGCTGCGCCAGGTGGTCGACGATGCGCTGCTCGTCGGGGCCGTTGTGCGCCAGGACGTGGCGCACCATCACGACGTCGACCGACCGTGGCGGGATGCCGGTGTCGGTCGCGCTGCCCGCCAGCAGCTCGACGTTGGCGGCGTTCGAGGCCGCGATGAGCCGCCGCGCCTGCGCGCGAGCCCCGTCCTCGCGCTCGACGGCGACGACGCGTCCGGCCGGCCCGACGACCCCGGCGAGGACGACGGAGACGGCGGCCGGGCCGCTGCCGACGTCGGCGACGACGGCCCCGGGGACGACACCGGCGCGCTCCCAGAGCTCGGCCTCGTCGCTGCGGGCACGCTCGGCCATGAAGCGGTAGCGCTCGACCTCCTCGTCGCTCACGGCGAGTGCGTAGTCGGTCATGGCGCCCCCTCGACCCCGGCAGGATGGCACGCCGACGGGCGGTGCAGGGGACGCTGCGGTGTCGCCGCTCAGTCCCGCCGGCCCGGGAGGAGGAGGTCGCCCGTCAGGTAGCGCTGCACGGTCGGGCCGACCGCGGCGACGACCTCCTCGCGGGACGCCGAGGCCAGCGGCTCCAGCTGGATCACGTAGCGCATCAGGACCAGCCCGGCGACCTGCGAGGCCACCAGCGCGCCGCGGGCCTCGCGCTCCTCGCGGGGCATGTCCAGCGAGCCGACCACCCGGCGGATGATCTTCGCCAGCACGAACTCGCGCAGCAGCCGCGCCGACCACTCGTGGTTGACCGCCGACCGGACCAGCGCCAGCACCGCCGACCGGCCCGGGCCGTCCCAGACCCGCAGCACCATGCCCACGACGGCGGCACCGCGCTCCTCCGGCGGCGCGGCGAGCACCTCGGGCAGGAACTCCTCGGGGTCCGCCGGCGCCTGCACCGCCGCCAGGAACAGCGCGTCCTTCGTGCCGAAGTAGTGGTGCACGAGCGCCGGGTCGACCCCCGCGGCGGTGGCGATCCCCCGGATGGAGGCGCCGTCGTAGCCGCGCGCGGCGAAGGCGGTGCGGGCCGCGGCCAGCACCGCCTCCCGGGTGTCCGGGTTGCCCGGCCGCCGGCCGGTCGGTCGCCGTGCGGCGCTCAGGTGGTCCTCCTCCGCAGGGTGGCCGCCGCCAGCGCGAGGGCGAGGACGGCGGCGCCGGCCACGATGCCGACGTCCCGCCACATCGTGCCCGTCTCCACGGCCGACCGCCCGACCTCCTGCAGGGCCTCCACCGCGTAGGTCAGCGGCAGCACGTCGCTGATCGCCTGCAGCCAGCCGGGCATCTGCGCGCGGGGCACGAGCAGGCCGCAGAGGAAGAACTGCGGCAGGACGACCACCGGCATGAACTGCACGGCCTGGAACTCGCTGCGGGCGAAGGCGCTGGCCAGCAGGCCGAGGGCGACGCCGAGGACGGCGTTGGCGACGGCGATGAGCACCACCAGCACCGGCGAGCCGGCGATGTCGAGGTCGTAGAGGGTGGTGGCCACGGTGACCGTCACGACCGCCTGCACCGCCGCGGCCAGGCCGAACGCGGCGCCGTAGCCCAGCAGCAGGTCCAGCCGGGACAGCGGGGTGGTCAGCAGCCGCTCCAGCGTGCCGGAGGTGCGCTCGCGCAGCATCGCGATGCTGGTGACCAGGAACATCACCACGAACGGGAAGACGCCGAGCATCGTCAGCCCGACCCCGTCGAAGGGGGACAGCGGCAGGTCGGCCCACAGCAGGTACAGCAGGCCCAGCAGCAGGCTCGGCAGCAGCACCATCAGCGCGATCGTGCGGCGGTCGTGCCGCAGCTGCCGCAGCACCCGGGCGGTGGTCGCCGCGGTCAGCCGCGGGCTCACGAAGGCGGTCGGCGCGCTCATGCCGCCACCTCCTGCTGCGCCCGCACCAGGCGGAGGAAGGACTCCTCGAGGTCGTCGGTGCCCGACTCGGCCCGCAGCCGCGCGGGGGTGGAGTCGGCCAGCAGCCGGCCCTCCCGGAGCAGCAGCAGCCGGTCGCAGCGGCCGGCCTCGTCCATCACGTGGCTGGACACGACCAGCGTGGTGCCGGCCGCGGCGAGGGCGTGGAAGCGCTCCCACAGCTCCACCCGCAGCAGCGGGTCGAGCCCCACGGTGGGCTCGTCGAGGACCAGCAGCTCGGGCTCGCCGACCAGCGCGCAGGCGAGCGAGGCCCGGCCGCGCTGGCCGCCGGAGAGATCGGCGACCAGCTGCCCGGCGGCGTCGGCCAGCCCGACGGCGGCCAGCGCGTCGTCGGCGGCGCGGGCGCCGCGGCCGTAGAGCGCGGCGAAGTGGCGGGCGTTCTCCCGCACGGTGAGGTCGGGATAGACGCTCGGCGCCTGGGTGACGTAGCCGACCCGGTGGCGCAGGCCGGGGGAGCCGGCGGGCTCACCGAGCACGGTGACCGTGCCCGAGCGCACCCGCTGCACGCCGACCAGGGCGCGCATCAGCGTCGTCTTCCCGCTGCCGCTGGGGCCGAGCAGGCCGGTCACCCGGCCCGCCGGGACGGCGCAGGACAGCTCGTGGAGCACCCTGCGGCGCCCGCGTTCCACGACGAGGTCGGTCACGGTGACGGCGTCGGTCATGTCGGCCTCCCGAGTGGCGAGAACTCAACGCCTGATGAACTCAACGGTAGATGAGTTCTATGCGCGGCGTCAACGGCCGGCCGAACGGGGGAGGGGATCAGCCGCGGCGGCGGGAGACCGCGTCGGCCAGCGCGATGAGCGCGAGCGGGACGACGCACCACAGGCCCAGCACCCACCCGGCCCGGGCCACGCCGTCGCCGTCGAGGTAGGCCAGGCCGCGCAGCGCCCGCACGGCCACGCCGGGGGGCAGCACCGACGCCAGCGGCTCGAGCCAGCCCGGCAGGTACTCCGCGGGGAGGCTGCCGGTGCTCGTGGCCGCGCCGACCGTCAGCAGCACCGCGGTGGCCACGAAGGTGCCCATCCCGCCGAGCAGCCGCAGGGCGAGCGCGGCCGCCGCGCCGGAGGCCAGCGCCAGCAGGGCGACGATCCCGGCCACCGGCCAGAACCCGGCGGGCAGGGCGTCGAACGCCCGGACCGACAGCCAGGCGCCCAGCAGGCCCGCCGCGGCGGCGAACAGGACGGCGCTCGCCAGCCGCAGCCGCAGCCGCTGCTTCGGGGCGACCTGGTAGCTGGTGATGCCGAACAGGAAGCCGCCGAGGACCACGCCGAACGCGGTGTGGTCGATCGCACGGCCCCGCTGGTCGCCCGCGGCCAGCGGCGCGACGTCGGTGACCGGAGGCAGGGTCCCGGTGCGCTCGGCGACCACCGGGCCGAGGACCGCGGTGAGGTCCTGCGTCACCGGCTGGCCGTGCGCCCCGGCGACGAGCAGCTGCGGGCCGGGCGGCCCGAGCACCAGCGCCGCGTGGACGTCGCCGGAGGTGACCGCGCGCTCGGCGGCGGCCGCGTCGGGCAGCTCCACCAGCCGCAGCGCCCCCGGCCGCGCCTCCTCCACCGCCGACCGCACCGCCGCGACGTCGGCCGACGGGCCGGCCACCCCCACCGGCAGGTGGTGCGGGCTCGCGGCGGGGAAGGCGGCCAGGTAGACGACGACCAGCAGCGTGCCGATGCCGACGGCCACCGCCGCCGGCAGGACGATGCCGCGCAGCCCCGCCTTCGCCGGGGAGCCGTCGGAGCGCTCCTCCTCGGCCCGCTGGTCGGTGGGTCCCGGCGGCGGGGCCAGCCCGGCGGGCACTCAGCGCCCGCCCAGCTCGGCGCCGAGCAGGTGCCCGGAGGTCCAGGCGCTCTCGACCTTCGACGGCGCCCGCCAGCCGTCGCCGCACGCGCCGACCCCGTCGACCAGGCCGAAGGGCTCCTCCCGGGGCGCCGACGGCCGGGCGAAGGTCCAGCGGTGCACGTGCGTCCAGGCCGGTGCGGCGTCGATGCCGAGCGCCCGGCACACCGCGGTGGTCACCTCGGGGG
>NZ_JBJGYI010000052.1:0-21109 GCF_054049915.1 Geodermatophilus sp. SYSU D00766 | reverse complement strand
GGCGCGCTCGCCCGGCACCCGGGGGTGGCGGAGCGGGGGGCCCCGCACGGCGACCCCGGCGGGGGGCCGGGGGGGGGGGGGGGCCACCCCCCGGCCCCCCCCCACTGCGGGCGTGAGCGACCTGACCCACTCCGGCTCGATCGTCGTCGCCGCCTCCCCGGAGTCCCTGTACGACCTGGTCAGCGACGTGACCCGCACCGGCGAGTGGAGCCCGGTGTGCGTGGCCTGCTGGTGGGACGAGGGCGCGACGGGCGCCGTCGGCGACTGGTTCACCGGCCGCAACGTCACCCCCGACCGCACGTGGGAGACCCGCAGCGTGGTGGCGGTCGCCGACCGCGGCCGGGAGTTCGCCTGGCTGGTCGGCGGGACGCGGGCGCGCTGGGGGTACACCCTCGAGGCGGTCGAGGGCGGCACGCGGCTGACCGAGTCGTGGGAGTTCCTGCCCGGCGGGCTGGAGCTGATGGAGGAGCGCTACGGCGAGGACGCGCCGGAGCAGGTGCAGGTCCGCATCCGCGCCGCGCGCGAGGGCATCCCGGCGACGCTGGCCGCGATCAAGCGCGTCGCCGAGGCCGGCTGACACCCGCCGTCCCGGCCGGAGGCCGTGCCGGTCCGCGCCCGTGCACGGTCCTCAGATCAGGCCGAGCTTCGAGCCCGCGTAGACGGCCTCGGCCCGCCGGGACACCGCGAGCTTGCGCATGAGGTTGGTGACGTGGAACTTCGCCGTCGTCGCCGAGATGTAGAGCTCGCGGCCGATCGCCTCGTTGGACAGCCCCCGGGCCAGCAGGGCCAGCACCTGCCGCTCCCGGCCGGTCAGCTCCGGGGACGACGGCGACGACGGGGACGACGACGGCGCGGCCAGCGAGCGCACCACCATCGCCGCGCTGTGGCTGTCGAAGGCGCTCTCGCCGCGGCGCACCGCCCGGATCGCGGCGACCAGCGCGACGGCGTCGACGTCCTTGAGCACGTAGCCGCGCGCGCCGTGCCGGATCGCCTCGAGGACCAGCCGCTCGTCGAGGAACGTGGTCACCACCAGCACGCCCGGCGCGGGGGTCCGCGCGGTCAGCTCGCCGCACAGCGCCAGACCGGCGACGTCGGACCCCGCTGACAGCTTCAGGTCCAGCAGCACGATGTGCGGGCGGGCCGCGGCGACCAGGTCGAGCGCGGCCGCCGCGGTGGCCGCCTCGCCCACGACCTCGATGTCGGGCTCGCGCTCGAGGATCGACCGCAGACCCTGCCGGACGATGGCGTGGTCGTCGACGATCACCAGCCGGATCGGGTCAGTCACCGGTCCCCTCCGCGGGCGGATCGGACGGGAGCGGCAGCCGGACCTCCACCCGCACCCCGCCCATCCGGGCGCGGGCGACGCGCAGGCCGGCGCCGAGCTCGCGGCAGCGCGACTCGATGTTGCGCAGCCCGCGGTGGTGGCCGTCGCCGCGCCGGACGGCGGCCCGCAGCAGGCGGCGCAGCGTCTCGGGGTCACCGGTGCCGTCGTCGGCCACCGACAGCCGCACCTCCCCGGGCCGGTAGCCCAGCCGGACGGTCGCCCGGGTGGCACCGGCGTGCCGGGCGGTGTTGGACAGGCACTCCGTGGCGATGCGGAACAGCTGGTGCTCGGCCTCCGGCGGCAGCACCCGCGGCCGCCCCTCCACCCGCACCGCGACGGCCAGCCCGGGCACCGACGGCAACCGGTCGAGCAGGCCGGGCAGCGCCGGCCCGGGCACGCCGTGCTCGTGCTCCGACAGCGCGTGGATGGCGCCGCGCAACCGCTCGACCGCCTCCCGGGTGAGCGCCTTCGCGTGCCCGAGCCGCTCGTGCACCTCGGTGTGGTGGGCCACCTCCGGGCGGCACCACTCGATCGTCATCCCGGCGGAGAGCACGTGCTGGGCCACGCTGTCGTGCAGCTCCCGGGCGATGCGGTGCCGCTCGGCGTCGACCGCCTCGCGCTGCGCGGCGACGTCGAGGCGGTGCTCGGCCTCGGCGAGCTGCTCGTGCCGCTCGGCGAGGTCGCGGGCCCGCTGGTCGGCCTCGGCGTAGAGCCGCTCGGTCTGCCGGCGCAGCGCCTCGGAGCGGGCCAGCAGGTGGTCGGCGTGCAGCGCCACCGCCGACTGGTTGGCCACGATCCGCAGGATGGACAGGTCGGCCGGGTCGGCGCTGCGCGGCGCCCCGCCGCAGGCGACCAGAGCCCCGACCGGGTCGCCGTCGACCACCAGAGGGACGACGACGGCGCCGCCGTCGGCCCGCCAGGGCTCGACCTCCCCGGCGGCCAGCGCGGCGGCGACCGGCCGGCCCACCTCGGCCGGCAGCGCGGCGAGCTCGGCGACCCGGGCGCCGCCCGGGCCGCGGCCGACCAGCCGCGGCCGGGCCAGCGGCAGCGCCTCCTCGGCGAGGGCCAGCACCACCCACGGGACCGCGAGCTGCCCGGCGGTCGCGTCGACGACGACGCGGCAGAGCGCGTCGGCGCCCTGCCCGGTGGCCGACAGCACCCGGGCGACGTGCTCGAGCTGCGCCATGGCCCGGGAGAGGTCCTCGGCGGTCTGCCGGTACTCGGCGTACCAGCTGGGCTTCGACGAGCGCAGCCCGGTGAGCTCGGGGATGCCGGGGACGGGCGCGCGGGGGGTCACGGGCACCCCGGGTCAGCGCCGGCGGGCGGTCACAGCGCGGCCCGGAACAGGGCGGCGATCTCGGCGCGGTCGGCGTCGCGGGGGTTGGTCGACAGGCAGGCGTCGCCCAGCGTCGTCGTCGCCAGCCGCTCGACGTCGGACTCCCGCACGCCCAGCGGGCCGAGCCGGCTGGGGCAGCCCAGCTCGGCGGCCAGCCGGGTGACGACGCCGGCGGCCTCCTCCGCGGCCTCCTCGCCGCTCAGGCCGGTGACGTCGACGCCCATGGCGCGGGCGACCGGCAGGAACCGCTCGGGGACGGCGCGGGCGTTGAACCGGATGACGTGCGGCAGCAGCACGCCGTTGACCACGCCGTGCGGCACGTCGAGCAGCCCGCCGACCTGGTGGCTCATCGCGTGGGTGGCGCCGAGGATGGCGTTGGTGAAGGCCAGCCCGGCCTCGAGGCTGGCCTGGGCCATGCGGGTGGTGGCGGCGGTGTCGTCCGGCGCGGTGAGCGTGCGCCGCAGCGAGGTGCAGATGAGCTCGACGGCGTGCAGCGCGTGGACGTCGGTGAGCGGGCCCGACGCCCGGGAGACGAACGCCTCGATGCCGTGGGTGAGCGCGTCGAGGCCGGTGGCGGCGGCCAGGTCCTCGGGCATCGTGGTGAGCAGCCGGGGGTCGGTGAGGGAGATGTCGGGGACCAGCGCCCGGCCGATGAGGGTGGCCTTGAGCCGCCGGGTGGTGTCGGTGACGACGGCGAACTGGGACACGTCGGCGCCGGTGCCCGCGGTGCTCGGGCACATGACGGTCGGGGGGATCGCGGTGGTGACCCGGTCGACCCCCTCGTAGTCGAGGATCGACCCGCCGTTGCTGGTCACGACGGCGACCGCCTTGGCCGCGTCGATGACCGACCCACCGCCCAGGCCGACCACCACGTCGCAGCCGCTGTCGCGGTACCGCTGCACGCCCTCGGCGACCTCGTGGTCCTTGGGGTTGGGCGTCAGCCCGGTCCACACGGTGGGCCGCAGGCCGGCGTCGGCGAGGTGGCCCGCGAGCTCGGCGAGCCAGCCGGCCTCGACCAGGCCGGCGTCGGTGACGACGAACGGCCGGCGGGCACCGAGGCGGCGGGCGGCGAACCCGGCCTCGGACAGCGCGCCCCAGCCGAACACGACCTCGGGGACGAGGTACTTGCTGAACCCGGACGTCGGCTCCGCGGACGAGCAGGGAGCCGGCCGGACCGGGCGGTCGAGCGCGCGGCGGACCGGCGGGGGCCCGTGCCGCAGGGGGACGGCGGTCACCGCGCCGGGTGGGGCGGCAGGTGGGGAGCGGGCACGACGACCTCCGGGGCACGGACGGCCCGCCCACGATAGCCGGTGTCGTGATGCGCGTCACACGACTGCGCCCCGCCGATCCGGAACGGCGCGCACGTCCGCGGAAGTGCCCGGAGGCACTTCCGCGGACGCGCACGGCAGGGTCGGGAGGGACCCGGGGGTCAGCGGCCGAGGATGCCGCCGATCGCCCCGCCGAGGCCGCCGCCCTGACCGCCGCCACCGCCGAGCATCTTGACGAGGTCCATCGGGTCGAGGCCGAGCTTCTGCAGGATGCCGGCGTGCTGCTCGGTGTCCACCTGGCCGGGCAGTTCCTGGTCGGCCTGCTGCGCCTTGGCGTCCTCGCCCTGGGACTGCAGCAGCTGGAGGATCTGTGCCTTGTCGATCTGCATGAGCCGCCCGGTACCCGCCGACCGGCGGCGCACTCACCCCGCGGCGCGCACGACCCGGTCGGGCCGGACGACGGCGTACCGCGCCCGCCCGGTGTCCAGCCACGCGCTCAGCGCGCCGTCGACGTCGTCGACCTCGGTGCGCCGACCCGCGGCGGTCACCGCGACGCGGCCGGGTGAGGCCGTCGCGACCACCGCCGTCCCGGCGCCGAGGACGTCGTCGAGCCGGCACTCCCGCCCGTCCACCCGAACCCGCGCGCGCGGCACCAGCGCGCCCGCCAGCCGGCGGCCGGCCCGGTCGCTCCGGTCGACCAGCGGGCCGGGGCGCAGCGGCGGCGTCCGGCTGTCGGCGGCGTAGGCGGCCAGGGCCGGCACGCTCGCGACGGCGGCCAGCACCGCCCGGCGGACCGGGACCGCGCCCGCTCCCCCGCCGGTCATCAGCCGCCCGACCAGCGCGGCGAGGCGGACCAGCGCCCGGGCGTGCGGCCCGCGCTCGGCCCCGTGGGTGTCGAGCAGGTCCTCGGCGGCGGCGCCAGTGACGACGGCGGCCAGCTTCCAGGCGACCTGGTGCACGTCGCGCAGGCCCAGCCCCAGCCCCTGGCCGACGAACGGCGGGGTCAGGTGGGCGGCGTCGCCGGCCAGCAGCACCCGTCCCCGGCGCCACAGGTCGGTGACCTGCGCCCGGTAGACGTACTCGGCGGCGCGGACCACCGCGGCCTCTGCGGCACCGAACGGCGCGAGGAGCCGGGGCAGCCCGCCGGTCAGGCCCGCCACCGTCTCCCCCGGCAGCAGCCGCGCCTCGAACCGGTAGCGGTCGCCGCTGACCGGCATGAACGTGGCCGCGCGGGCCGGGTCGCAGACCTGGTGCACCCCCGGCCACACCGGCAGCGGCGACGGCGCGCGCAGGTCGGCCACCAGCCACCGGTCGGGCCGGCCCAGGTCGCGCATCCGCCCGCCGAGCAGCCGGCGCACCGTGCTGTGCGCGCCGTCGCAGCCGAGCACCGCCGCCGCGTGGACGTCGGCCCGCTCCCCGGTGCGCCGGTCGACCACCGTCACCGTGACGGACCGGTCCGCCCGCTCGGCGAGCCCCACCGCCTCCGCCGCCGTGCGCAGCGTGATCCCCGGGGTCCGGACGACGGCGGCGCGCAGCACGGCCTCGAGGTCGGGCTGGTGGAACATCGACGCCTGCGGCCAGCCGTGCCGCCCCGCGCCGGGCTCGCGACCGAACTCGGCGAGCACCCGGTGGGCGGCGTCGACCAGCCGCAGCCCCGCCGCCGGCCGGCTCACCGCGAGGAAGTCGTCGGCCACGCCGGCGTCGGCCAGCGCGCGCAGCGCCTCGTCGTCGAGGTGCACCGCCCGCGGGACGGCGGGCGGGCGGGGCTGCCGGTCGAGCAGCAGGACCGCCAGCCCCCGCCGGGCGAGCAGCAGCGCGGCCGTGGCACCCACCGGCCCCGCGCCGACGACGACCACCGGCGGTTGCGACACGCCGTCCAGTCTCCCGGACCGGCGCACGGCTCCCGCACTGGCATCGTGGAGTGGCCATGGCATCACCCTCCGCGACAGCACCGCCGCCCACCGAGTGGCGCCGCTACGGCCGTCCCCGCCGCGACCGGGGGCGCACGCTGGTCAGCGGTCTCGGCCAGACGCTCGTCACCGCTGGCCTCGTGCTGCTCCTGTTCGTCGTCTACGAGCTCTACGTCACCGACCTGTTCGCCGCGCGCGAGCAGGACCGGCTCGCCGACGAGCTGCGCACCGGGTGGGACGACGCCCCCGTCGTCGGCGTGCCCACCTCCCCCGCCGAGCCCGGCCTGGGCGAGCCGTTCGCGGTGCTGCACATCCCGCGGCTGGGCGAGGACTGGTCCCGGGTGGTGCTCGAGGGCACCACCGAGGACCAGCTGTCCCAGGGGCCGGGCCACTACGTCGGGACGGCGATGCCTGGGCAGCAGGGCAACCTCGCGATCGCCGGTCACCGGGTGGGTCGCGGGTCCCCGTTCCTCGACCTCGACGCGCTTCGCCCCGGCGACCCGATCGTCGTCGAGGTGGCCGACGGCTGGTTCACCTACCGCGTGCTCGGCGACGAGGCCACCGGGGACTTCACCGACCCCAGCGGCATCCCCGGGCAGCAGATCGTCACGCCCGCGGACGTCGACGTGATCGCCCCGACGCCCGGCGGCGCCGCCGACGCCGCCCCCACCGGCGCCTACCTGACGCTGACCACCTGCCACCCGCGCTACTCCGCCCGACAGCGGCTGATCGTGCACGCCGTCCTCGACGGGCCCGGCGTGGCCCGGGCGGACTCACCCGACGGGCCGCCGGCCCTGACCGAGGACTGAGGACCCGTGTACCGCTGGATCTGGCACCACCTGCCCGGGGGCACCGCGAGCCGCTCGGCGCTGTCGCTGCTGCTCGCCCTCGCCGTCTGCGCGCTGCTGCTGTTCGTCGTGTTCCCGGTGGTGGAGCCGCACCTGCCGTTCAGCTCGGTCACCGTCGACCCCGGCCGCTGACGGAACGGCACCGGCCGCCCCGCTTGACGGCACCCGGTGTCACACGGAGTCTGTGGCCCGGCGCACAGCCCGTCGACGGCGACGGGCGGCGAGACCGCACTGACGGAGGGACACCGGGTGAAGACCAAGGGCGCGATCCTGTGGGGCGTGGGCGAGGAGTGGTCGGTCGAGGAGATCGAGCTCGGCGACCCGAAGGCGGGTGAGGTCCAGGTCCAGCTGGCCGCCTCGGGGCTCTGCCACAGCGACGAGCACCTGGTCACCGGCGGCACGCCCGTGGCCTTCTACCCGGTCATCGGCGGGCACGAGGGCGCCGGCGTGGTCACCAAGGTCGGCCCCGGCGTCACGGGGCTGCAGGAGGGCGACCACGTCGTCACCGCCTTCATCCCGGCGTGCGGGCAGTGCCCGCCGTGCTCGAAGGGGATGCAGAACCTCTGCGACCTCGGCGCGAACCTGCTGGCCGGGACGTCGATCTCCGACGGCAGCTACCGGGTGCAGGCCCGCGGCAAGGACGTCATCCCGATGTGCCTGCTCGGCACGTTCTCGCCCTACATCACCGTGCACCAGGCGTCGGTGGTCAAGATCGAGCCGGACGTGCCGCTGGAGATCGCGGCGCTGGTCGGCTGCGGCGTCACCACCGGCTGGGGCTCGGCCACCAAGGTCGCCGACGTCCGCCCGGGGGAGAACGTCGTCGTCATGGGCGCCGGCGGCGTCGGCATGAACGCCGTCCAGGGCGCGGCCGCGGCCGGCGCGAAGCGGGTCATGGTCATCGAGCCGGTGGCCCGCAAGCGCGAGTGGGCGATGGACCTCGGCGCCACGCACGTCTTCGAGTCCGCCGAGGAGGCGACCGAGAAGGTCAACGAGCTGACCTGGGGCCGGATGGCCGACAAGACGATCATCACCGTCGGCGACATCCAGGGCGAGGACATCCAGACCGCGCTCAGCCTCACCGGCAAGGGCGGCCGGGCGGTCGTCACCGGCATGGGCAACTACGCCAACACCGACGTGAAGCTCAGCCTCTTCGAGCTGACCCTGCTGCAGAAGGACCTGCAGGGCGCCATCTTCGGCGGCCTGGCCCCGCGGGCGGCGATCCCCGAGCTGCTCAGCCTCTACCAGGAGGGCCAGCTCAAGCTCGACGAGCTGGCGACCACGAAGTACTCCCTCGAGGACGTCAACCAGGGCTACCAGGACATGCGCGACGGCAAGAACATCCGCGGGATGATCGTCTACACCGACGCCGACCGCTGACGCCGTCCCCCGTGCCCGCCGGCGCTCCCGGCGGGCACGGGGAGCGGCTCAGCCGCCCCGCAGCTCCGGGAAGTCGGTGTCGGCCCAGTCGGTGCCGGTGCCGGCGGGCGCGGCCTGCTCCTCGCGGTGCCGCAGCTCGACCCGGCGGATCTTGCCCGAGATCGTCTTGGGCAGCTCCGCGAACTCGATCCGGCGGACCCGCAGGTAGGGCGCCAGCCGCTCGCGCGCGTGGCGCAGCACCGCCAGCGCCGTCTCCGGGCCCGGCTCCCACCCCGGCGCCAGGGTGACGTAGGCCTTGGGGACGGCGGCCCGCACCGGGTCGGGCACCGGGACGACGGCGGCCTCCACCACCGCCGGGTGCTCGATGAGCACGCTCTCCAGCTCGAACGGGCTGATCTTGTAGTCGCTGGCCTTGAAGACGTCGTCGGTGCGCCCGACGTAGGTGATGTAGCCGTCGGCGTCGCGGGTCGCGACGTCACCGGTGTGGTAGTACCCGCCGGACATCGCCTCGGCCGCCCGCTCCGGGTCGGCCTGGTAACCGGACATGAGGTTCAGCGGCCGCTGGGCGAGGTCCAGGCAGATCTCGCCGTCGTCCCCCCGCTGCCCGGTGACCGGGTCGACGAGCACCACGGGGACGCCCGGCAGCGGGCGGCCCATCGAGCCCGGCCGCAGCTCGGCGCCGGGCGGGTTGCCCACGGCCGCCGTCGTCTCGGTCTGGCCGTAGCCGTCGCGCAGGGTCAGCCCCCAGTGCCGGCGCACCTGCTCGATGACCTCGGGGTTGAGCGGCTCGCCGGCGGCCACGACCTCCCGCAGCGCGCCCGGGCCGCCGGAGAGGTCGGCCTGGATGAGCATCCGCCACACCGTCGGCGGGGCGCAGAAGGTGGTGACGCCGGCGCCGCGGACGTGCCCGAGGACCCGCGCGGCGTCGAAGCGCACGTAGGTGAACAGGTCGACGGTGGCCTCGGCCGCCCACGGCGCGAAGAAGCAGCTCCAGGCGTGCTTGGCCCAGCCCGGGGAGCTGATGTTGAGGTGGACGTCGCCGGGCTGCAGGCCCAGCCAGTACATCGTCGACAGGTGCCCGACGGGGTAGCTGACCTGGGTGTGCTCGACCAGCTTGGGCCGGCTGGTGGTGCCGCTGGTGAAGTACAGGAGCAGCGGGTCACCCGGCTCGGTGCCGGGGTGGCCGGGCGGCTCGTCGCTCCCGCCGGCGGCGTCGTCGTAGGGCGCCCAGCCGGCCGGTGCGTCCCCGACGGCGATGCGCCCGTAGTCGCCGGGCACGCCGTCGAACTTGCCGGCGTCGGCGGCGTTGACGACGACGTGTCGGGCGCCGCCGCGGCCGATGCGGTCGGCGAGGTCGGCCGGGCCGAGCGCGGTGGTGGTCGGCACGATCACCGCGCCGAGCTTCATGACGGCGAGCATCGACTCCCACAGCTCGACCTGGTTGCCGAGCATGAGGACGACGCGGTCGCCGCGCTGCACGCCGCGCCCGCGCAGCCAGCCGGCCACCTGGTCGGAGCGGCGGGCGAGCTCGGCGAACGACCAGCTCGCCGTGCGCCCGTCCTCGCCGGTGATGCGCAGCCCGGGCCGGTCGACGCCGCGGGCGATCTCGTCGAACCAGTCCACCGCCCAGTTGAACGGGCCCTCGATGCGCGGCCAGCGGAACTCGGCGGCGGCCTTCATGGGGTCGCCGCGCAGCCCGAGCAGCTGGTCGCGGGCCTCCCGGTAGGCGGTGGTGGCGGTGCCGGGCATGGGTGCGCTCCTCGGGTCGTGCGGTCGCGTGCCGGGCATGGTCGGCCGGGGGTCCGGGGCGCCGCCACCCCCGATCTCGCCGGGCCGTCGCCGCCGTCGCGACCTGCGCTAACGTGACCTGGCTCACCGTCGTCCGGACGCGCGAGGAGGTCCCCCGGGTGTCCCTCCCCGCCACGGCACGTCCCGACGACCGCGATGCGCTGCGCGCCGCCGTCCGGGAGGTGCACGCGCGGTCGGGGATGAGCGTCGTCTTCGCCGCCGGGCCGGTGCAGGGTCCGTCGGCCCGCATCGACGAGCTGGTCGGCGTGCGCACCCGGTACCTGCGGGGGCTGGAGATCCGCACCGGCGCGGGACTGGGCGGGCGGGTGCTCAGCGAGGGCCGCCCGGCGGGCGTGGAGGACTACGAGCGGGCGCTGGACATCACCCACGAGTACGACGGGCCGGTGCTCGCCGAGGGGCTGCGCACGGTGGCCGCCGTCCCGGTGCTGGTCGGCGGCCGGGCGCGGGCGGTGCTGTACGCGGCCAGCCGGGAGGGCGGGTCGATCGGCGACCGGGTTCGTGACGCGCTCGCCCGCGCCGCCGCCCGCATGGGGTCCGAGCTCGCCGTCCGCGACGAGGTGGACCGCCGGCTGGCGCTGATGGCCACCGCCGCGACCGGTCCGGCACCGGCCGAGGACCCGGCCCGCTGGGAGGAGGTGCGGGCGGTGCACGCCGACCTGCGGCTGGCCGCGCAGGCCATCGACGACGCCGCCCTGCGCGAGCGGCTGCTGTCGGCGTGCGGGCGGCTGGCGGCGCTCGGGGCCGCGCCCGACGCCGCGGCGCCGGCGGTGCACCTGTCGGCCCGCGAGGTCGACGTCCTCACGCAGGTGGCGCTGGGCTGCAGCAACCGCGAGACCGCCACCCGGCTGTCGCTGCGGCCGGAGACGGTGAAGAGCTACCTCGGCTCGGCGATGACCAAGCTGGACGCGCACACCCGCCTGGAGGCCGTGGTCCACGCCCGGCGGCTGGGGCTCCTGCCGTAACGCGTGCGGTGCTCACGCCTGTTGATCATGGGGTTGTTGCCGCCGACACGCGCGGACACGCCGCCGGGAGCGGCAACGACCCCATGATCAACTCGAGCGGACGTCGTGATCAGGGCGCCCGCCGGAGCAGGTCGGCCCGGCGCCGCAGCCGCGCCGGGGTGACGAGCACCAGGACGAGCAGGCCCGCGCAGACGACGAGCCCCGCCCACCACCACGGCGACGCGGTGACCGCCAACCCCGCACACAGGAGGACCAGGACGACGGTGGTCAGCAGGGCCCGCGTCCGGGTCTGCGCCAGCAGCGCCAGCCGGCCCTCGACGACACGCAGAGCGGCCCCGCGCACCTCGTCGTCCTCGGGGACGGGGCCGCGCCGGGCCGCCCGCTCGACCAGCGCACGGTTCCCGTGCGGAAGCGGCCCGAAGGCGTCCAGCGCGTCGTGCGTGTTCCGGGCGACGAGGAGTGCGAGCACCGGCGCGCAGACCACGGCCACGACGACGCCGGTCACCACCGCCGAGCTCCAGCTCGCGTCCCCGACGAACCGCAGCCCCAGGACCAGGAGCGGTGCGACCAGCACCCCCATCACCAGGGTCAGCGCCCATCGCGACGCCCGCAGCAGCCATGCGTTCACGCCGTGATCCTGCGGTGCGGGCACCGTCCCGACGATCGCGGTCACCCGGTCGTGATCATGGGGTTGTTGCCGCCGACACGCGCCGACACGCCGCACCGCCGTGCACGCAGCCGATGATCAACACCCCGCGCGAGCGCCCGTCCCGCGTCAGCCGAGCAGGCGGGTGAGCGCCGGCCCCAGGTCGCGCACGGTGCGCACCATCTGCGCGCTGCCGCCGCCGCGCGCGGCCAGCGCCCGTGCGGCCTCCTCGGCCTCGGGTGTGGGGAGCGGGCAGAGCACGTCGAGCCGGTCGATGCCGGCCAGCGCCGTCTCCGGCGGGTCACCGGTGGTGTGCAGGCAGTCCGACAGCAGCACCACGGCGCGCTCGTCGGCCACCTCCTCGGCCAGCTGCAGCCGGGCGGCCCGCAGCGCCGCGGCGAGGTCGGTCATCCCGTGCCCGCGCAGCCCCAGCAGGTGGGTGACGACGTCCTCGGCGGCGCGGCGCTGCCCGGTGCGCTGGACGACGTCGACCTCGCGGCCGAAGGTGATCAGGCTGGTCCGCAGCTTCTCGTCGCCGGTGAGGACGACGCCGGCCGCCGCCACCGCCGCGATGGCCACGCCCAGCCCGGTCATCGACCCCGACGTGTCGACGGCGAGGCACACCGCCCGCCGGTTCCCGGTCCACGTGCGGGTGACCAGGTCGCCGGTGGTCAGCGGCGTCCCGACGTCCCAGCGGTCCAGGGTGCGGTCGAGGTCCAGGTCGCCGTCGCCGCGCCGGTCGGGCACCAGCCGCCGGGTGCCGCGGGTGCGGGTACGGCCCACCCGGCCGACCTGCACGAACACCCGCGCGGCCAGCCGCTGGGCCGCCGAGCGCAGGTCGCGGTCGGTGGCGGCGGCGAGGTCGGTGAGCAGCGCGGCCGCGGCGTCGGCGTCCTCGGCCATCAGCGCGGCGAAGGCCTCCTCGTCGAGCTCACCGACCTCCGGGCTGACCTCCTCGAAGGCCTCGTGCCGGGCCGCCATCTCCCGACGGCTGGTCTGCCGGCGCCCGCCGCCGGAGCGCCGGTCGCGGCGCAGCGAGGACCCCGAGTCGGTGCCCGCCGGCGTCTCCGGCGGGCCCTCACCTTTTCCCTCGTCACCACCACCCGCGGGGTCCGCGGCGTCGGAGGGGTCCTCCGGCGGCGGTGACCCGTCGGGCGGCCAGACGCCGTCGAGGATCTCGTCGATGACCGCCTCGGCGGTGCGCTCGACACCCTCGGCGATGCGGATCCGCCCCGACAGCGCGGCGTAGGCGGCGTCGCGGGCGGTCTCGCGGGCGCCGTCGGCCCCGAGACCCGACTGCCCGCGCACGTCGAGCAGGCCGCCGAGCAGCAGCACCAGGTCGATCGCGCCGCGCACCGACGAGCCCATCCGGACGTCGCGGTGCTCCCGCGACGCACGCACCAGCCGGACGGCGAGCCCGATGAGCGCCGGGGGTGCCCCGGTGACGGCCCCGACGATGGACCGCTCGGCGGCGGCGTCCTGGTAGCCCAGCACGACCCGGCACATGCGGTCGGCGATCGCCTGCCCGACGCGGGCGGTGCCGATCGCGTCGAAGGGGTTCATGGCCGCGATGAGCCGGAAGCCGGCGGCCGCCTTCACGTGCCCGAGCCGGGGCACGGTGATCTCGCCCTCGGTCAGCACGGTGATGAGGACGTTGAGCGTCTCCTCGGGGATGCGGTTGAGCTCCTCGAGGTAGAGCAGTCCGTGCCCGCGCATCGCCGTCAGCAGGGGCCCGTCGGTGAAGCTGCCGGGCACGTACCCGTCGGCGAGGACGGCGGCGGGGTCGTACTGGCCGATCAGCCGGGCCGGGGTGAGCTCGGCGTTGCCCTCGACGAAGACGACCTCCTGGCCGACGTCGGCGGCGATGGAGCGCAGCAGCGTGGACTTGCCCGTGCCCGGCGGCCCCTCCAGGACGACGTGGCGGTTGGTGCGCAGCGCGACGGTGAGCACCTCGCGCTCCCGGCGCAGCCCGATGACCGGGTGCGGCGCGGTGGGGTTGCCCACGCGACTCCTCTCGGGACGGGGCGAGACCTGCACACCGGCCCCGGGGGAGCCGGTGTGCAGGTCTCGCCGGGGGACCGCTCAGGCCGGCGCGCCCTCCAGCGGCGGGGTGTCGAACCTGATGACGCCGCGGATGTTCTTGCCGTTGACCAGGTCCTCGTAGCCCTCGTTGACCTGGTCGAGGGTGTAGGTCTTGGTGATCAGCTCGTCGAGCTTGAGGTCACCGGACTGGTAGAGCTCGACCATCTTCGGGATGTCGTGGAACGGGTCGCCCGAGCCGAACAGGCTGCCCTTGACGGTCTTCTCGAACAGGGTGAGCAGCGAGCTGCTGAGCTCGATGTTGTTCTTCGTCGGGTCGGCCAGGCCGGTGATGACGGCGGTGCCGCCCTTGCGGATGGTGTTCACGGCGTCGGTGACCACCTTCGCGTCGACGACGCCGACGGTGATGATCGCCTTGTCCGCGCCGACGCCGCGGGTCAGCTCCTGGACCAGCTCCTGCGCCTCCTCCGCCGTCTCCACGCTGTGGGTGGCGCCCAGCTGCTCGGCGGCCTCCCGCTTGTTGGGCAGCGGGTCGACGGCGATGACGTTGCGCGCGCCGGCCAGCGCCGCGCCCTGCACGCTGTTGATGCCGATGCCGCCGATGCCGTAGATGACGATCGTGTCGCCGGGCTCGGTCGCCGCCGCGTGCACCGCCGACCCCCAGCCGGTCGGGACGCCGCAGCCGATGAGCACGACCTTGTCCAGCGGCAGGTCGGGGTCGACCTTGACCGCGGAGTTCTCGCTGATGACGGCGCGCTCGGAGAACGTGCCGAGCATGCACATGCCGCCGTAGTCGTTGCCGTCGTCGTCGTGGAAGCGGTAGGTGCCGTCGGGGAGGTTCCCGACGAGGATCGACGCGCCCATGTCGCAGAGGTTCGACTTGCCCGTCGAACACCACCGGCAGTGTCCGCACACCGGCAGGAACGAGCAGATGACGTGGTCACCGGGCTGCAGCCGGGTGACGCCCGGGCCGACCTTCTCGATGATCCCGGCGCCCTCGTGGCCGCCCACGATGGGGAACTGCGGGACGATGTCGCCGTGCCGCAGGTGCTCGTCGGAGTGGCACAGCCCGGCGGCGACGTAGCGGATGAGCACCTCCCCCGCCTTGGGCTCGTCCAGTTCCAGCTCGGTGATCTCGAACGGCTGCCCGACGTCGCGCAGTACGGCTGCCCTGGTCCTCATCGACACTCCCGTCGCTCGGCCGCCGCGGCTCGACGGCACGTCCTCGGCCGGGTCATCGTCCGGGCGCGGTGCGGCGGCGGGCACCCCCGGACGGGGGGAGGCCGCGTCAGCGGGGGTCAGACGGTGCGTGGTCGGGGAGCCACCCGGCGGGGCAGTCCCGCGCGGTCGGCGTCGAGGGGGACCGCGCTGGCCAGCACGGCGGGCCCGAGCCGCAGCACGCCGTCGGTGAGCGGCGCGCAGCGGATGCCGGCGCGGCCGCGCAGGCCGCGGTGGGCGCCCGGCGCGAGGACGGTGTCCAGCCACGCGCAGGGGTTGGCCGGCCGCCCGCCGCGCAGCACCACCACGCCCTCGCCGCAGTCGAGGGAGAACACCTCGCCGCGCAGCGCCTCCACCTCGGCGCCGCGCAGGACGACGTTGCGGCGGGCCAGCAGCGGGTCCAGCGGGCCGGTCCCCAGCTCGACGGCCAGCGTGTCGACCGACTCGGCGGCCAGGACGGTGACGGCGGCGTCGCGGTGCGCGGCCCGGCCGGCGTAGCGGTCGCCGACGACGCCGTGCCCGGCGCGCACCTCGATCCGCCCGACCCGGTCGCCGTCCTGCGGCGGGACGACGCCGCCGGGCCGCCCGTCGTAGCGGTGCACCGGCGAGACGAGCAGCCCCACGACCTCGACGTCGTAGCGGAACGTGAGGTCACCACTGACGTGCCCGGCCGTGCGGCCGCCCTGCAGGGGCCCGCCGCGAGCCTGCGGGTGCTGGGGGGCAGGGTGGTCCTTCGTCATCGGTCGGCAGTGCGGTGGATCGGGCCCTCCGTACCGGTCAGCCGCTCGCCGCTGCCGCCCCAGCGCCCGGCGATGATCTCCGCGGCGATCGAGACGGCCGTCTCCTCGGGCGTGCGCGCGCCGAGGTCCAGCCCGATCGGCGAGGACAGCCGGGTCAGCTCGTCGTCGGTCAGCCCAGCGTCGCGCAGCCGGTCGAGCCGCTCGTCGTGCGTGCGCCGCGAGCCCATCGCGCCGACGTAGGCCACCGGCAGCCGCAGCGCCACCTCCAGCAGCGGGACGTCGAACTTCGGGTCGTGGGTCAGCACGCACAGCACGGTGCGCTCGTCGATCCGCCCGGCGTCGACCTCGGCCTGCAGGTACCGGTGCGGCCACTCGACGACCACCTCGTGGGCGTCGGGGAAGCGGCGGGCGGTGGCGAACACCGGCCGGGCGTCGCACACCGTCACGCGGTAGCCGAGGAACGCGCCGACCCGCGCGACGGCGGCGGCGAAGTCGATGGCGCCGAACACGACCATCCGCGCCGGCGGGGCGAAGGAGGACACGAACAGCGTCAGCTCGTCGCCGCGGCGCTCGCCGTCGTGGCCGTAGGTCAGCGTGCCGGTGCGGCCGGCGGCGAGCATGCCGCGGGCGTCGTCGGCGACGGCGTCGTCGAGGCGCTGCAGGCCCAGCGTGCCGGAGGCGCGGTCGGGCCAGAGCACCAGCCGGCGGCCGATCCGGTCCTCCGGACCGCGGACGACGGTGACGACGGCGACCGGCTCGTGCCGGGCCACCGACTCGGCGATCTCGCCCAGTTCGGGGAAGGACTCGCGCGAGACCGGCTCGACGAACACGTCGAGGATCCCGCCGCAGGTCAGGCCGACGGCGAACGCGTCGTCGTCGCTGACGCCGTACCGCTCGAGGGTGGGGACGCCGGTCTCGACGACGTCCTTGGCCTCCTCGTAGACCGCCCCCTCGACGCAGCCGCCGGACACGCTGCCGACCGCCGTCCCGTCGGGACCGACCAGCATCGAGGCGCCGGCGGGGCGGGGCGCGGATCGCCAGGTGGCGACCACCGTCCCCATGCCGACCGTCTCCCCGGCCTGCCACCAGCCGACCAGGTCCTCCAACACGTCACGCACCGCGGGCCTCCTTCTCAGGCACGGGAGATGACCCCGGACAGTTCCTCGAACGCCGCCAGGCTGTGGCCGGACACGAACGCGTCAACCGACGGCAGGGCCGCCTGCATCCCGCCGGTGAGCGGCTCGTAGCCGCTGCGCCCCTTGTGCGGGTTGACCCAGACGACGGCGTGCGCCAGCCGGCGCAGCCGCGCCATCTGCTCGCGCAGCAGGTCCGGGCTCCCCCGCTCCCAGCCGTCGCTGCACACCACGACGACGGCGCCGCGAGCGGTCCCCCGCTGGCCCCACCGGTCGAGGAAGGCCTTGAGCACCTCGCCGAGCCGGGTGCCGCCGGACCAGTCGGGGATGGCCTCGCCGCTGGCGGCCAGTGCCCGGTCGGGGTCGCGCAGCCGCATCTCGCGGGTGACGCGGGTCAACCGGGTGCCGATGGTGAAGACCTCGGTCGAGGCCGGCCGGGAGCGCACGGCGGCGTGGGCGAAGCGCAGCAGCGCGTCGGCGTAGGGGCTCATCGACCCCGAGACGTCGACGAGCAGCACCACCCGCCGCGGCCGGGGCCGGGCCCGCCGGCGCAGCAGCCGGGTCACCTCGCCGCCGTCGCGCAGTGCCCGCCGGACGGTGCGCGCCGGGTGCACCGACCCGTGCGGGGCCGGCCGGCGCCGGCGGGCCCGGCGCATCGGCGCGGCCGGGCGCACCAGCGCGAACAGCCGGCGCAGGTGCTCGCGCTCGGCCGGGGTCAGGTCGGCGACGTCGCGGTGCCGCAGCACCTCGTCCCCGGACGCGGCGACGGCGAGGTCGGAGGGGTCCTCGCCCTCCTCACCGGCGCCGGCGCCCTGCTCCAGCGGCGCGGTGGCCGCGACCCGGGGCGGGGTCTGCGCGGTCGCCGTCGACCGGCGGGGTGCCTCGCCGCCGAAGTAGGCGGAGAAGGCGGCGTCGTAGCGGTCGAGGTCGTCGGGACCGGCGCACAGCGTCAGGCGGCCGGCCCAGTAGACGGCGGTCGCGTCGAGGACGTCGAGCGCCGCGACCGCCGAGAGCATCGCCTCGACCCGGTCGGGCGAGGCGCCCACCCCGGCGGCACGCAGCGTCCGGGCGAACCCCAGGACGACGCCGACCACGTCGCGACGTGCTGGAACGGCCCCGTCCGGAGGCTCGCGCCGAGCGTGCGAGGCGTGAGGGGGACGGGGTCCTTCGTCAGCTGCCACCGAACAGCGCTCCCCGGGCCAGCGCGTGCACCCGGTCGGTGTCCTCCCGGTACTTGAGGACGGCGCCGAGCGTGCGGGCGGCCAGGTCGGGGTCGAGGTCGCGCGCGCCGAGGGTGTGCAGCGCGCTGGCCCAGTCCATCGCCTCGGCCACGCCCGGCGGCTTGAGCAGGTCCAGCGTGCGCAGCTTCGCCGTCGCCCGGGCCACCTCGCGGGCCAGCCGCTCGGTGACCTCGGGCAGCCGGGTCCGCAGGATCGCGACCTCGCGGTCGAAGTCGGGGTGCTGCAGCCAGTGGTACAGGCAGCGGCGCTTGAGCGCGTCGTGGACCTCGCGGGTGCGGTTGGAGGTCAGCACGACCAGCGGCGGGACCTCGGCGCGCACGGTGCCGAGCTCGGGGATGGAGATGGTGAAGTCCGACAGCACCTCCAGCAGGAAGGCCTCGAACTCGTCGTCGGCGCGGTCGACCTCGTCGACCAGCAGCACGCTCGGGGAGTCCTCGAGGGCCTGCAGCAGCGGGCGGGCGAGCAGGAAGCGCCGGTCGTAGAGCGAGGCCTCCAGCGTCTCGGTGTCCCCCGTGGCGTGCGCGGCCTCGGCGGCCCGCAGGTGCAGCAGCTGGCGGCCGAAGTCCCAGTCGTAGAGCGCCTGGCTGGCCTCGAGGCCCTCGTAGCACTGCAGCCGGTACAGCGGGCGGCCGGTGACCTCCGCCAGCGCGCGGGCCAGCGCCGTCTTGCCCACGCCGGCCTCGCCCTCGAGGAAGAGCGGGCGGCGCATGACCAGGGCCAGGTAGGCCGCGGTGGCCAGCCCCTCGTCGGGGAGGTACCCGGTCGCCCGGAGGGCGGCGGTGAGCTCGTCGGGACCGGCCGGGAGCCCGTCGGTCCGGGGAGGGGTCGGCGACGCCGCGGCCGTGGTCTCGATCACGCCGCCGAGCATCCCACCCGCACGCGCCGCGGGCCGCGCCGGAGCGGGCGGCCCCGGACAGCACGGTGGCCGGCCGGGAGTCGAGGTCTCCGGCCGGCCACCGCCGTCTCGTGCGCCCGGTCGGTCCCGGGCCCGGGGTCGTGCTGTGCGTCAGCGACCGATCTTGCCGTCGTTGTCGCGGTCGAGCGCGTCCTTGGCCTTCTGCACGAAGCCGCGCTCGTCCCGGCCGGTGGTGCCGGTGCCCGCGACGCCGGACCGGCCGCCCTCGACCTCGATCTCCTCCTTGCGCACCTGCTCGTCGACCCGCTGCTGCTCGGTCACCGTCTCGGTGTCGAGGCGGACGCGCTCGACCGGCACGGCCTCCTTCTCCACCACGGGGCGCTCGGCGTGCAGGACGACCTCGTGCTCCTCCTCGGAGATCGCCGGGCCGTCCATCGCGGCGCCGACGTTGGCGTCGGTGATCGGCTCGCGCTCGACGCGGACCTCCTCGTGGGAGACCGGCACGGTGGTGCTGACGTTCTCCGTCACGACGTACTTGCGCAGGCGGGCGCGGCCGGCCTCGACGCGCTGCGTGCCCACGTTGACGTGCTCCTCGGAGCGGGTCATCGCGCTGTCGGTGGTCGGGCCGGAGGTGTCGTGACCGACGGCGCGGCCCTGGACGTCGTCGTAGACGCCGTCGCCGTCACGGTCGGCACGGCCGGTGGTGCCCATCCCGGCACCGCCGGTGGTGAGGTCCTGCTGCGTGCGGGTCTGGTCGGCGCTGTAGGTGCCGGCCGTCCCGGTGTCGCGGACCGTGCCCGTGGTCTGCGTCGTCTGCGTGGTCTGGGTGCCCGAGCCGGAGCCGAGGTCGTAGTACCGGTACAGCTCCTGCTCCTCCTGCGGGGACAGGTGGCCGTCGGTGTCGATCCGCGGGGCGTCCTTGACCTTGGCCTTGCTCACGTGGACGCGCAGGCCGTCGTTGGTCAGGTCGGCGTCCCGCAGCGGGATGAAGGACTCCTTGGTGCCGAACAGGCCGGTCCGCACCGTGGCCCACTCCGGCTGACCGGTCTCGTCGTCCAGGTAGACCTCCGAGACCGAGCCGATCTTGTCGCCCGTGTCGTCGTAGACGTCCTGCCCGATCACACGGCTGATGGTGTCGGTGCCGATCATCGTCGTTTCGCGCTCCCATCTGAGCTCAGGTGTTCCGGTCGACAGATGGGTGACCGGGCTCGCGGGACCGAAACGACCCGACGCGATCTTCCTCGTACCCACTCCCCGGCCGCCCGGCCCGGACGCCTCTCCGGAGCGGCACCGGACGACCCGTTCCCGCAGGTCAGCGCCGGGTGGACGGCCGCGACGAGAGCCCCCGGGACCGACCGGCGAGCCGCGACGGACGAGCACACAGCGTCAACGGCGTGTCGCCCGGGCGTGTCGCGCCCGCTCCCTCCCGGCGCGTCTGCGGGCCTCGCGCGCCGTCATCGGCTCTCCTGGGGAGGTGCCACCCCGCTCCCCCTACGACGACCTGGTGCACCCCCGCACCGTCAAGAAGCCGACGCCGCAGGTCGCCGCCGAACGCGACCTCGTCGTCGAGGACCCCAGCTCCGGGTTCGTGGGCGCCGTCGTCCGCTGCGAGAAGGACGTCGTCCACCTCGAGGACCGGTTCGGGAAGGTGCGCGCCTACCCGCTGGGCCCGGGCTTCTGGGTCGACGGCCGGCCGGTCGTGCTGGTGCGCCCGACCCCGAGGGGACCGGCGACGCCGACCCGCAGCGCCTCGGGCTCGACCTACGTCGCCGGCGCCCGCGCCCGCGTGGCGCGCGAGGGCCGCATCCACGTCGAGGGCAAGCACGACGCCGAGCTCGTCGAGAAGGTGTGGGGCCACGACCTGCGCATCGAGGGCGTCGTCGTCGAGCCGCTGCACGGCGTCGACGACCTGCCGGCGATCGTGCGCGAGTTCCGCCCGTCGTCGGGACGGCGCCTGGGCGTGCTGGTCGACCACCTGGTGCGCGGGTCGAAGGAGTCGCGGATCGCCGAGCAGGTCACCGGCCAGCACGCGCTCGTCGTCGGCCACCCGTTCATCGACATCTGGCAGGCGGTCAAGCCCTCCGTCGTCGGCATCCGCGCCTGGCCGGAGGTGCCCCGGGGCGAGGACTGGAAGACCGGCGTCTGCCGCCGGCTGGGCTGGGAGGACGACACCGGCTACGTGTGGGCGCAGCGGATCCTCGCCCGCGTGCGCACCTGGACCGACCTCGAGCCCGCGCTGATCGGCCGCGTCGAGGAGCTCATCGACTTCGTGACCACCGACTGAACCCCCGTGGGGGGGGGGGGGGGGGGGGGGGGGCGCGGGCCGCGGGGGGGGGGGGGGGGGGGGGGGGGGGGGGGGGGGGGGGGGGGCTGGGGGGGGGGCGCGGCGTGCTGGGGCGGC
>NZ_JBJGYI010000051.1:0-23257 GCF_054049915.1 Geodermatophilus sp. SYSU D00766 | reverse complement strand
CCCCCCCCCCCCGCGGGCACCCCGGGGGGGTTCCCCCTGCGCGGGGGGGGGGGGGCGCCCCGGGCCCCCCCGGGGGGGGGGGGGGGGGGGGGGGATCCTCGCTCCGGCCACCGGTCCTGTCCCGGCTCGTGGCGCATCGGTGTCAGGTGCCCGCCGCGGCGACCCCGCCGGCGGTCGCGGCGACCGCGCCGGTGGTGGCGGCGTCCCGGCGGGCCCGGCGGATGGCGCCCTCGACCGCGGTCGCCACGGGATCCTGCGCGACGGAGGACCGGCCGTGGCGGCGCGCGGGGCCGGCGTCGACCACCACGCGGTGGTGGAGGTCGCCGGCACACACCAGGCGGGCCAGGATCGTGGCCTGGGCGTCGTCCACGGGCCCGGTCAGCGCGGTGGCCACGCGGGTCCGCAGCGCTCGCACGGCGTCCGGGGCGGTGACCTCGTAGGACGGGACGGGCAGCACGCCGAACAGGCGCCGGTCGCGGCGGACCACCGCACCGCTGTCTGCCAGGGACTGCAGCAGGTGCTGCCCGAGCCGGGCCCGCGGCGCCGCCAGGACGTCGATCGCCCGGTCCACGGGCTGTTCGGTCGCGAGCCGGGCCGAGAGGTCGTGCAGCGGGCGGGGTGCTGCCGGGGGACCAGCCGCGGGACCAGCCGCCAGGAGCAGCAGACCGCCCCGCAGTCGCGCCGTGCCCAGGGCCAGGAGGTCGTGCACCACGGCGCCGGCCAGGGCCCGGGGCAGGGCGAGTCCGGTGGGACGGCGCACCGTGGCCCGGACCGGGTGGGCGGTGAGGAGCAGCAGGTCCTCGGCGAGGAGGGTGCTCGAGGGCAGGTACATGACAGGACCTCCAGTCGTCCGGGCCGTGCACCGGTGCACCGCCCGCTCGCCGGGACGGCCGGCGCCGGTTCGAGGGTCGGTCACCCGCACCGGCCGGGTCATCGCCCGCCGGACCGATCCGGCTCTCCACCGCGGGTCGGACGGCTGCCTCGCGGATCGGCTGCCGGATCCGCGCCCGACCTTCCCGGATCCGTCTTCCGGCCAGGACGTCTCTGTCTCGCGGGGGATGAGTTCACCGGGCGCCGCCCCTACCGTTGCCCTGTGCGGAGGTGGGTTCGCCGGGCGCGGGCCGCCGGCGAGGCGCGGCCCCTGCTCGCCGACGCGGCCGCCGCGGCGGTGCTCGCCGTGCTGGGCGTGCTGGCCGTGCGGGTCGGGATCGACACGGCTCCGCCCGGCTACCTGCCGCCGCCGGCGGGGGTGTGGGTCGGGTTGACGCTGGCCCTGGTGCTGCCCCTGGCATTGCGACGCCGGTGTCCGCTGGCCGTCCTGATCGTGGTCACGGTCGTCTTCTTCCCCTACCGGATCGTCGACGTCCCGGACCTGACCGTCTCCGTCGTCGTGTGGTGGCTCGCCCTCTACAGCGCCGGCGCCTACGGGCACGAGCGCTGGCGCAACCGGGTGCGCGGGATCAACGTCGTCGCGGCGCTGGGCTTCCTCGCCTACCGGCTGGTCGTGGCCGCCGGGGCACCGGTGCAGGGGCCGCTGCTGATGCGGGCGGTCTTCTTCGTGCTGTTCAACGCTGCCTTCGTCGTCGCCGCCTGGAGGTTCGGGGACCTCGTCGCCGAACGGCGTGCCCACGAGCGGGCGCTGGTGGACCGCGCGGCCCGGCTGGAACGCGACCGCGCGGAGGAGGCCCGGCGGGCGGTGTTCGAGGAGCGCGTGCGCATCGCCCGCGAACTGCACGACGTCGTCGCGCACCACGTCAGCGTCATGGGCGTGCAGGCCGGGGCGGCGCGCCGGGTCATGACCCGTCAGCCCGCCCGGGCCGCCGAGGCGCTGGCCTCCGTCGAGGAGACCAGCCGGCAGGCGGTGGTCGACCTGCAGCGGATGCTCGGCTTCCTGCGCCAGGAGGACGAGCCCGACGCGCTCGCCCCGCAGCCGCGCCTGGCCCAGCTCGACGCGCTGGTCGCCGAGGTCGGGGAGACCGGTGTCGTCGTGGAGGTGTCGGTCGCGGGACGGCCCCGCGAGCTGCCGCCGTCGGTGGAGGTGTCGGCGTACCGCATCGTCCAGGAGGCGCTGACCAACGTGGTCAAGCACTCCACCGCCGGGCAGGTGCAGGTCTGTCTCAGCTACGAGCCCCGCGTGTTCACCGTGGAGGTGACCGACGACGGGGACACCAGGACCGACGGGGCAGCGGCGCCCGGGGGGCACGGTCTGATCGGCATGCGCGAGCGGGTCGGGCTGCACCGCGGCCGGTTCCACGCCGGGCCGCTGCCCGCCGGTGGCTTCCGGGTCCTGGCCGCCTTCCCGGACGACGGACGGACGCCGTGACCATCCGGGTCGTGCTGGCCGACGACCAGGCGCTCGTCCGCGGTGGCTTCCGGCTCATCCTGGAGTCCGAGGAGGACATCGCGGTCGTCGGCGAGGCCGAGGACGGCGAGCAGGCGGTCGCGCTGGTCGCCGAGTTGCGCCCCGACGTCGTCCTGATGGACGTCCAGATGCCCGGTGTCGACGGGCTCGAGGCCACCCGGCGCATCGGCGCCCTCGGCGACTCCGTCCCGACCCGGGTGCTGGTGCTCACCACCTTCGAGCGCGACGACTACGTCCTCGAGGCGCTGCGCGGCGGCGCCAGTGGGTTCCTGCTCAAGAACTGCCCGCCCGAGGACCTGGTCCTCGCCGTCCGTCGCGTCGTCCGGGGCGACGCCCTGCTCGCACCCTCGGTCACCCGCCGCCTCATCGAGGACTACATCGCCCGGCCGACGCCACGGAGCACGCCGGCGCCGGAGCTGCAGCGCCTCACCGAACGGGAGCTCACCGTCCTCCGCCTGCTCGCCCAGGGCAGGACCAACACCGAGCTCGCCCACGAGCTCTTCGTCAGCGAGGGCACCGTCAAGACCCACGTCTCCAGCATCCTGTCCAAGCTCCGGCTGCGAGACCGGGTCCAGGCGGTGGTCTTCGCCTACGACGCCGGCCTCGTCGAACCCCGACGCTGACGCGCACGGCCGACAGCCCGGTCGCTCGGGGCGCTCGGCCCGGACCCGGCTGCGAGGACCCGTCGAACATTCCCTAGCGGAACGGGCACGACCGGAGTTGACTCCACCCCCATCCGCTGCGGGAGGGCGAGCGGGGGAGGTGCCAGCCGTGCGGTTCCGGATCCTCGACCCGCTGGAGGCCGCTCCCGGCCACCGGCTCCTGGAGCTCGGCCGGCCCGAACAGCGGGTGGTGCTCGCGATCCCGCTCCCGAGCCGCGATCGGGCCGGCCGGTGAGGCCCGTCGAGGCGGCGACGTCTCTCCCATCCCACTGGATCGGGGCAGCGGCACCCGGCCGCCGCTGCGGAAGGAGGACAGTTCGATGCGCACACACGATGGAGGGGCACGTCTGAGCACGAAGCGCCGCGCCGTCGTCGGGCCGGTGGGCCCGATGGCCGTGCGTGCCGTGGCCGTCCGCTCGCTGGCGATCGGAGCGGCGGCGGCCGGAGCGGCCGCGGTCGGTGCCCTGGCGGTCGGTGCTGCGGCGATCGGTTCCCTGGCCGTGGGCCGCCTCGTCATCGGCCGTGCCGAGGTGCGTGATCTCCGCCTGGCCCGGCTGGAGGTCGACGAACTCGTCATCACCAAGCAGACCGGCTCGCTCGCGGACGTCGCGTCCGGCGCCGGCCGACCCTGACCGCTCCGCGTGGCCAGCTCCGGGGCACCGGCTGCGGCGCGCTCCGCGGGCTGACGCCGCTGCCCCGGAGGCCGGACCAGCAGGAACCGTCCGGCGAGACACTCCGGGCCCTGACGGCGGCCCGGGCCTGGAGTGCGGGGGCGGATGTGGCCACCGTCGCGCTCGGGATCGGCCTGTTCCTCACTCGGGCGTCCACGCGACGCCGGGTGCCCGTCGCCCCGGCGGGCCGGTCGTGCCGTCCTGACGTGGAGGGGTGCCTGGCGTGCAACGACCGTTGTTCGTGGTGGTCGACCGGGACCGGTCGACCGTGGACCAGCTCAGCGCCGACCTGCTGCGCCGGTACGGCGCGGACTTCGACACCGCGACGGCCACGTCGTTCGACGACGCCTCGGACCTGCTGGCCCGGCTCCGCGACGACGGCCGGGACGTGGCCCTGATCGTCACCGAGCACTGGTTGGGCGAGTGCACCGGCGCCGTGCTGCTGGCCCGCAGCAAGCAGCTCTTCCCCGAGGCCCAACGGGCGCTGCTGATCGACTACGGCGACCGGCGCTGTGAGCCGGTGATCGTCGAGGGGATGGGTCTCGGCTACCTCGAGCACCACCTGACCAAGCCGTGGCGTCCACGGGAGCACCTGCTCTACCCCGTGGTCTCCGAGGCGGTGGAGGCCTGGGCCCGGCGCAACACCCCGCCGTTCGAGCTGCTCCGGATCGTGGGCCGACGACTGGATCCGGTCGCCTACGAGCTGCGGGAGGCGATGGACCTCAACGGCATCCCGTTCACCTTCGTCGACGAGGGCACCCCGGAGGGGGTCGAGCTGCTGTCCTCCGTGCACGGTCGCAGACCCGACCGGCCGGTGCTCTTCCTGCGCGACGGCCGGGTGCTCACCGAGTACACCCGCGCGGACATCGCCGAGGCCGTCGGCGCACACACCGTGCCCCAGCACGCGTGCTACGACCTCGTCGTCGTCGGGGCCGGCCCGGCCGGCATGGCCGCCGCCGTGTACGGGGCCAGCGAGGGGCTCGCCACGCTGGTCGTGGAGCGGACGGCGATGGGTGGTCAAGCAGGGACCAGCTCCCGGATCCGCAACTACCTCGGCTTCCCGCGCGGTGTCAGTGGTCACGACCTGGCCACCCGCGCCTTCGCGCAGGCATGGATGCTCGGCGCCGAGTTCCTGTTCACCATCGGCGTCACGGCGCTCACTCCGGACGGGAGCAGGACGAGGGTCGGGCTGAGCGACGGTACGACCGTGAGTGCGCGGTCAGTGGTACTGGCCACCGGCGTGACCTACCGGCGACTCGGTCTCCCCCAGCTGGAGGCCCTCGTCGGAGCGGGCGTCTACTACGGGTCGGCCGTCTCCGAGGCACCGGTGCTCCGCGGCGCGGAGGTCTACATCGTCGGCGCGGGCAACTCCGCAGGCCAGGCAGCGATCCACCTGGCCCGCTTCGCCCACCGGGTCACCCTCGTCGTCCGCGGCGACACGCTCACCAGCAGCATGTCGGACTACCTGATCCGGGAGATCGGCGCGGTTCCGAACATCTCCGTCATGCCGTCCACCGAGGTCGTCGACGGACGGGGCTCCGTCCGCCTCGAGACACTCGTCCTCCGGGACCGGCGGACGGACCAGCGCCGGGAGGTGCCGGCGGCCGCCCTGTTCATCATGATCGGTGCGGTTCCCGACACCGCGTGGCTGCCGGAGCAGATCCGCCTCGACGACCACGGCTTCGTCCTCACGGGTCGTTCCGACGGGGGCTACACCGGACCCGGAGCCACGGTCCTACCGTCGGAGACCTCCGTGCCCGGCGTCTTCGCCGCCGGCGACGTCCGTTCCGGGTCGGTCAAGCGGGTCGCGGCCGCCGTCGGCGAGGGGGCGACGGCGATCTCGGAGGTCCACCGCCACCTGTCGCACGCATCCCGGCGCACGTGAAGCCGGGGTGCTCGCTCGGCCGCCGCGGCCGTCACGACGGCGCTGTGGCCCGGGGACGTCAGGAGAGGAACTGCCGGTCGTAGCCGGTGCGCGCACCGGTCAACCGGGCGATCGAGCGCAGGTGTCGTCCGGTGTTGCCGGACTTCCAGAGGTCCCGGTCCTCCGGCGGCCACGCATACGCCGGGGCTCCCTGGTCCAGCAGGCCGGTCAGCCGCGGCTCGCCGAGGCATGCCGCGGAGAACGCGTACAGCTCCGGCAAGCGGGGCGCGATGACCCCGTAGTCGAGCGCTCGGGCCAGCGGTTGCTCGGCCGCGACGGCCTGCCCGACGGGCAGCCGGAGCGGGTAGTGGGTGGGGAAGGACCGGCGGAGGTCGAGGAAGAGCCCCACGGTGGGGCCGCGGGGGTCGGCGAGGGCCGGCCCGAGTCGCGCGAGAGGCCCCAGGGCCACGCGCGGCCGAGCCACCAGGGCGTGGGTGAAGAGCAGCCGCAGCAGGGCCACGTTCATCATGAACCGCTCCACCGGGAGCTCCTCCGCGGCGAGCGGTTCGTGCTCCAGATAGGCCGCGACGACGCTGGCGTTGTGGGCGCGGTACCAGGCCGCGGGGTCCGGACGCCGGATGAACGCCGTCCACAGCGCCACGCTGGCCGTGTCGGCCGTCCCGGGGGCCCCGCCGACCAGGAGGTCCGCCTCGACCTTGTCGCGCAGCAGCCGCTGGTTGACCGCTCGCCACCAGGGGCTACCCGGAGGGTCTGCGTGCACCGGCACCAGCACGCCGCGGGCGAGCTCCCAGCGCAGGAACCTCAGCTCCGCCCGGCCGTACCGCCGCCGTGGCCCGTCGGCGTGCCGGTAGAACCGCCGGGCCAGCTCGAAGCGCCCGACCGGGTCGTCGCGCACCCGGGCCACCTGCCGGTCCGCCCGAGCGGCCGCCGTGTCAGCCACCACGCCATCCTCGCCCCACGACCGCCCGGCCCGATGACCGCCTCGTCGCCCGATCCGGAGTCGGCGACCAGGTGACGCGGCCGCTGGGAGGCGGCATCATGCGCGCACGCCACACCCGCCGGCGCAGGGGAGGGGCGATGCCGGTCACCGAGTCGCGCGACCTCGCCGCCGTCCCGCTCGTCCCCGAGCTGGGGACGGGAGTCGGCGGGCCGACCCCGCCAGGCGTGCTCACCCGCCCGGAGCGCGGTCCGTCGGGACGGCCTCAGCGACCGTCCCGGGCCGGGCACGAGCACGCAGGGGTCGGTGGATCGCCTGGCGCCCGTGCTCCCGCTCCAGGTGGGACCCACCAGGCCGTCGACGGCCCTCGGCCGCGCGGTGCGAGCGGCCGGCCGGCCGCCTGACCTGGCAGGCAAGGGGGCAGTCGTGCCGATCCGGACGCCGGACCAGAGACTCCGGGTGTTCATCAGCTCGACCATGCAGGAGCTGGCCGACGAACGCGTCGCCGTGCGCGGCGCGGTCGAGCGGCTGCGCCTCACGCCGGTGCTCTTCGAGCTGGGCGCCCGACCGCACCCGCCGCGGGAGCTGTACCTCGCCTACCTGCAGCAGAGCGACGTCTTCATCGGCGTCTACTGGCAGTCGTACGGCTGGGTCGCACCGGGCATGACTGTGTCGGGACTCGAGGACGAGTACCTGGCCGCCGCAGGCAAGCCCAAGCTGGTCTACCTCAAGACGCCGGCGCCCGACCGGGCTCCCCGTCTGGTGGAGATGATCGAACGGATCGGCTCGGACGGGCTCTCCTACCGCAGCTTCGGCACCGTCGAGGAACTCGCCGGGCTGGTGGCCGACGACCTCGCCGTCCTGCTCAGCGAGCGGTTCACGCTCCCGGAGCCCCCGCCCACCGGCCACCAGGCCGTGCAGTGGCGGCTGCCCGCCCCGGCCAGCTCGTTCATCGGCCGGGAACAGGAGCTCACCCGGCTGCGCGACCTGCTGACCGACGCCGCCACCCGTCTGGTGACCCTCGTCGGACCGGGCGGGATCGGCAAGAGCCGGCTGGCGGTGCAGGCCGCCGCCGAGGTGCGTGGCTCGTTCCCCGACGGGGTGGCCGTCGTGCCGCTGGACAGCGTCCGTGCCCCCGAGCTGCTGGCCGGCGCCGTCGCGACCGCTCTGGGCCTGCCCGACGGCGGAGGGCGGTCCCCGGAGCAGGTCCTCGCGGCGTTCCTCGCCCCTCGGCGGATGCTGCTCGTGCTGGACAACGTGGAGCAGGTCGTCGGCGGGGCGCCGCTGATCACGCAGCTGCTGGGTGCGGCGCCGGGCCTCACGGTGCTCACCACCAGCCGGGAGGTGCTGCACCTCACCGGCGAGCACGTGGTCGTCGTCCCGTCACTGGGGACCGTCGGAGGCGAGGAGCCGATCGAGGTCCTCGCTCGGTCGGAGGCGGTCCGGCTGTTCATCGACCGGGCCCGCTCCGCGCGGGCCGACGTCGACCTGGACGACGACCAGCTGCGGGCGATCGCCGAGATCTGCCGGCGGCTGGACGGGCTGCCGCTGGCCATCGAGCTCGCCGCAGCGCGGGTCCGGCTGCTCCAGCCGGTCGAGCTGCTGCGCCGCCTCGGGTCGCGGCTCGCCGTCCTCGTCGGCGGGTCACGGGACCTGCCCGAGCGGCAGCGGACCCTCCGCCGGACGGTGGAGTGGAGCTTCGACCTGCTCGACGACGACGACGAGGTGGTCCTCGCGCGGCTCGCCGTGTTCGTCGGGGGGTTCTCCCTGCAGGGGGCGGAGACCGTGTGCGGCGACGAGCGCGCGCCCGAGGTGCTCTCCTCGGTGGCCTCGCTGGTGGACAAGAGCCTGGTCCAGGTGGTTCCCGCCGCCTCGGGCGAGCCGCGGTTCACCATGCTGGACTCAGTCCGTGAGCTCGCGCTCGAGCGGCTGGAGGCCAGCGGCCAGGCCGATCGGGTCCGGGAGGACCACGCGCGGTTCTTCCTCCGGTTCGCGGCCGGTGTCCACCCGGCGGAACGGGGCGCACTCGACCGGTCCGCGCTCGACCGGTACGTCACGGAGTCCGGGAACCTCGGTGCCGCGATGCGCACGTTCCTCGATCGCGGTGCCCTCGTCGAGGCAGCGGGGCTCGGCCGCGCGCTGTGGCAGTTCTGGTGGGTGCACCACCTGTTCCGGCCGGGCATCGGCTGGATGGAGGAGCTGCTGGCGCACGGGCCGGGCCTCACGCCGGCGGTGCGCGCCGATGCCTCGCTCGTGCTCGGGATGCTCACCTTCGAGGCGGGTGAGGAGGACCGCGCCCTACCGGCGTTGCGGACGGCGGTCGAGCTCCACGGCCAGCTGGGGGACGCCCGGTCGGCCTCGCTGGCGAGGATCCCGCTCGGACTGCTCGTGGCCCGCCGCGACCCCGCGGAGGGTGAGGGCCTCCTCGAGACAGCCGTGGCCGTCCTCCGGGAGCTCGGCGACCGGTGGGGCCTCGCCTTCGCGCTGCTCTCCCTCGGCGGGGCGAAGCTCTTCCGCGACCTCCCGGACGACGCCGTGCCGCTGCTCGAGGAGAGCGCCGCGCTCGCCCGGACGGCCGGGACGGAGGTCTTCCTGGGCAACGCCCTGGTGAACCTGGGGCTCGCGCACGCCGCTCGCGGTGACCTCGACACGGCTCACCGGGTGCTGTCCGAGGCGCTCGAGCACAGCCGGGCCATGGACAGCCGGGAGACCACCGCTCGGGCGCTCGACGGGATGGCCGCCGTGACGGTGGCCGCAGGTGATCCCGAGCGCGCCGCCCGTCTCACCGGCGCGGCGGAGGCGGTGCGCCGGTCGATCGGCGCGGACGTCTTCCCACCGGATCGCACCTCCTGGGCACGCACCCGCTCCGTGCTCGCCGAGCGGCTGGGGCCGGTCGAGAGCGCTGCCCGCATCGACGCGGAGGCCCACCGCCCGGTGCGTGACCTGCTCGCCGAGCGGTGGTGACTCGCGGGCTCGACCTGCTGCAGATCGTTCCGGGGGCCGGCGGTCCTCGGTGCCCTGGTGGGTCTCGCACTGCTCGCCGGCGCCGTCCGGGACGCAGTCGCTCCCACACCTCACGGCAGCCATCGAAACAGGACGAGGCCGAGGACGGGCCGCTTCGGTGACGGCCTGATCGCCGGTACCGGCTCGCGACCCTGTCCCTGGGTGGTCGCGTCGTCGGTGACTCCTGGGCCAGGTCTCCCGTCCACCCGTGTCTTACACCCTGGGTCACGATGGGCGGATGGCGGGCACCATCACCTTCCGGCCCGACGAGGACGTCTCGCGGGCTCTGGCCGTGCTGACCCAGGACGGCACACCCGTCTCGGCAGCCGTGCGCGCTGCGCTGATCCGGGCCGCCCGAGCGGTGGCGGCCGAGCGGCTGCGCGCGGAAGCGACCGAACTGGCGGCCGACGAGGCCGATCGAGCGGAGGCGGCGCAGGTGCTGCGGGACATGGAGACGCTGCGTGCGTGGTGAGGTGTTCCGGCTCCGGGCGCCTCGCGACGCCCGCGGCCACGAGCAGTCCGGGCCTCGGTTCGCGGTGGTCGTCCAGTCGGACCTGCTGCCGTTGCCGACCTGGCTGGTCGCCCCGACGTCGACATCGGCGCGGGCGGCGACCTTCCGGCCCGAGGTGGAGATCGGCCCGCAGGTGACCCGCGTGCTGGCCGAGCAGACCGCCGCGGTCGACCCGCAGCGTCTGGGAACCAGCGCCGGGCGCCTGGGCGTCGAGGAGATGCGGCGGGTCGACGCCGCGCTGCGGCTGGTGCTCAACCCGTAGTGATCCGGTCGTTCTGCGGGACGCGACCGACTCACGACCGACAGACCACCCTCGATGCCCGACGATGACCCACGCCGCCCGATGACGTGAACGGTGGCTGAGCCGCACTCCCGTCGCTGGCCAGCCGCCGCCGACACCCTCGAGATCGACTCGCAGGCTCACCGCGCAACGTCCGGGTCCTTGCGTGGGGCAGTCCGCTGCCAGCCCGAGGAGGCCGAGGCCCGTCACCACGCGCGTCAGCCGAGCCCACAGCGAGCAGGACGACCCCGAGACATCCCAGGTGGAACGGCGGCCCCTGGCGGCGGTCCTCCAGCACGTGGAACGGGGCTCGTGAGCCACCCGCTGACCGCCGTCCTCGGCGATACGGCTAGCCCTGCGGTCCGAAGACAGCGCCCCAGAGCTGTCGCGCCGGCAGGGTGTCCTCTCCGGTGCGGTACTGCAGGTGGCGGAGCTCCATCTGCAGCTCCGGGTCCCCGGACCTGACCTCGTTGCGCGGCAGGTGCATCGCGAACGGACGGTCGAAGTCGGTGGTGCCGGCGTTGACGATGGCGAAGTAGTCCGACGTCGGGCCCCCCGCAGCGGGATAGACGATCCACACCGTCGTGCCGGGAACGTCGCATGGCTGCAACGTCAGATCCTCGCCCTGCGCCACGCGCGCCACACCGACGCACAAGCCGGTCTCGATCCCGTACGGCGCGTACTCCTGCTGCACCGCGTTCAGGTGGCCGTAGTGGCTGTTCGCCTCCGCGGACACCATGCCGTCTGCGAAGAAGTCGGAGACCGTGCCCCCGCCCGTGGCCCTGCCGGGCTTGAAGTCCTCGGACGGGTCGGTGCCGGTGGCTGGCTTCAGGCCGACGGGCTGCCCGACTCGTGCAGCTCCTCCGTCGAGGACGGCTTCGACGAAGTTGGGGTCGGCGAAGGTTCCCAGCTCGCTGCTGAAGACGGAGATGCACCCTGCGCCGCATTCCGGGGTGGCCGCCTGTGCCGGGGCGGTCGCCACCGTGCTCAGGCCGCCAACCAGCGTGAACGTCGCCGCGGCAGTCAGTGCCGTCCTTCGTGCCGACAGCACCTGGGTGGACGATCGGCTCATGACGAGTCCTCCTCACAGGACCTGATGACTCTCTGGGGTGATGACACAGGCGTGTCTGAGATCGCAGCAGTGGTGTGCAGTGAGGCGGCGTCCTCGATCCACTCCGGGGGATGTCGAGGTGGCACGTCCGAGGTCTGGTCGCGGTCTCGGCAGTGATGGACGTGGCGCCTTCCTGTGGTTCGCGCCATGAACAGTCGTCGTCCCTGGGGCCCGTCGCACCAGTGGACGCCCTGGCGACTCTGCGGTCGCAGTCCCTGGTGTCCCGGTCACCGATGAGCGCTGTTCGGAAGCGGCGGACGGATGGGATCTGCGCGCCGCGGCGCTGATGAGGGGTCCGTCGCTGGCCCCGGTCCGTGCGTCCGGGGAGCGGACCGGTGCCGTCACCGGGTGAGACGGCCGACGTGGAGGAGCACCCCGCCCGTCCACGGACCGTTGACAGATCGGCCAGTCCTCGCGCCCGGGGCCCTGGACGCCCAGGGACAGGGGCGCCGGCCACACGTCGCCCCCGTCGAGCTGCGGCGCGGATCCGTGGACCGGCCTCAGGCGGCGTACGCCAGGACCCTCGCGGGCACGCCGTGCGCGGCGGCGTAGGCACACGGGTGCGTGAACGCGTCCCGGGCTCGGTCGGCGTCGACGTCCACCCGTAAGCAGGTGCCGGACTGCCAGTTCCACAAGACCACCAGCGCCCGCGCGGAGATCCGGTCCCAGTACAGGATGACCTCCACCGTGGCGTGCTCGCGGCGCGCGAGCTCGAGGAGCCGGTCCGGGTCGGTGTGTGCTCGCGTCATGGTGCTCACTCCCGTCTCACCCGGCCGGTGGCGGCGTCGCCCTCGGTGGACCGCGTCCTCGTCGGGTTCGGGTGCGGATGGGTTCACCGTGGTGCGGCGCGTCCCGGATCGCCCCAGGGGATCGCCTGGCCTCGTCCCGGGGCGCCGGCCGGACGGGCACAGGGAGGGGCCAGGGAGGTCCCGGGTGGGACCGGCGGTCCCGGCCCAGGACCGTTGCGACGTCGGGCTGGCCGACGGTCCGTACCGGACCAGTTCGCGGTGCTGTCAACTCCTCGCCGGATGTGCGACGCGGCCGGAGACTCAGCGGGAGGTCCTCGCGCTGCAGGGAGAGCTGGTTGCCGGCCATCCGGCGCTGGTGCAGCGAACCCTGCTCGTCCAGTAGCAACTAGAGGCCGAGCTCGCTGCCGTGCTGGTCGGTCTCGCCGGGAGGCGGACCCCGGCCGTGCGGACGACGGTCGCCGTCGCCGGCATCGCGGTCCTGCGCGTCGCCGTCTGCTCGTGGCAGGTCGGCACCGCTGTGTCCGTCGAGGCGACTGCGCAGGAGGCGCTCGCTGGACTCTCGCAGGTGCTGGGTGGTGCTGAACCCGACTGAAGCTCCAACGAGGCGCTCCGTACGGCCGGGAGGTCACGGGACGGTCAGCGGACAGGAGTCCTCTTCACGAGCGCCGAGCCTGCGCGGTGCGGAACCGGTCGCACACCGTGCCCTGGGCATCGGCTCACCGGCTCGCCGCCTGACGAGGGCGGATGGCTGCCAGGGCGGTCACGGGTGCGAACGCGTCGGCCGGTCGGACACGGTGGCGATGCGCCGGCGAGTGGGTCGGCGTACCCGACGAACGGCTCGACCGACCGGCTGAGCCGCCCTCCGCGACAAGGGGTCACGATGTCTGCCAGTACGTCCACGAGAGTCGAGGTCGCCGAGCCTGCTCTCACCCGCGACCAGTCCGCGACTCTGCTCGGCAAGACCATGGGGCTGCTCGCGCTGACCGCAGGCTCGTTCGCGGTAGGTGCCTTCCTCGCCCGCGGGGCGCCCGGCCAGTGGGGCTGGGTCTTCTTCCTCTCGTCCTTCGGCCTCCTCGTGGGCCTGCAGTCAGCGGCCCGGCGGTCGGAGCGGGCTGCCGTCGTCGTCCTCCTGCTCTTCGGCGCCCTGCTCGGTGCCGCCGTCGCTCCGGTGCTCGTGGCGTACGGCGAGGCCGACGCCGATGCACTGTGGCTGTCCGGTGCCGGCGCTGGGCTCATCGTGGCGGGGTTCGGTGCGGCCGGCTACGCCACCCGGCGCGACCTGTCCGGGCTCGCGCGCCACCTCTACTGGGCACTGGTCGCCCTGGTCGTCGCGGGGATCGTGCTGGTGTTCGTCGAGATCCCTCACGGGGCGCTGGTGTACTCCGTCGTGGGCCTCGTCGTGTTCGCTGCGCTGACCAGCATCGACTTCCAGCGGCTGCGGAAGGCCAGGGACCTCCGTACCGCACCGCTGTTGGCCGCGTCGATCTTCCTCGACCTCCTCAACCTGTTCCTCCTGTTGTTGAACCTCTTCTCGACCGGTGGGCGATCTGGGGGCGGCACGCGATGACTCACCGGTCATCCGAGACCGAGGCCCATCCGGTGGACTGGTGTGCCTCACCGATCCGGCACTGTCGTCGGATCCCGGCCGCTGGACCTCGGTGGTGTCGAACCGACCGAGCCCGGGCAACGGCATTCCCGGCGCCGAGCACCAGCCGTCGGGGGAGCCGTCTTCCGACCGTGCAGGGATCCCCCCGCCGAGGCGCGACGGTTCGAGTCGCCCCTGCGCCACCGGTGTCCCGGCTAGGTGGCGACCGGGAATCCGGTCTGGTCGGGCATCAACCGCTCGAGATCTCTCCGCGTCTTGACCCCGAGTTTTTCGTAGACCATGCGCAGATGCCACTCGACGGTCCGGGGACTGATGTACAGAGCGGCTCCGATCTGCGGATTGGTGAGGCCATCCACAGCCAGTCGGGCGATGTGGCTCTCCTGGGCCGTGAGCTCCCCAGTGGTCTCGACCGAGCGCTTGCGCACCGTCTCCCCGGTCGCGAGGAGCTCGCGCCGCGCGCGCTCGGCGAAGGCCTCGGCGCCCATCTCGACCAGCGCCTCGTGTGCCGTCCGCAGCTGCGCCCGGGCGTCCACGCGCCGCCGGTCGCGACGCAGCCACTCGCCGTAGAGGAGCTGGGTCCGGGCCAGGTCCATGCGCATCCGGGTCCGGCTGAGCCGCTCGATCGCCTCGCTGTAGAGGTCCTCGGCCACCTCGCCTGCGCTGAGCAACGCGCGGCAGCGAGCTGCCAGGCCCAGGGCCCAGTCCGTGCCCGTGGCCGTCGCTTGCGCAGCCATCTCCTCCAGCGCCTGGGCGGCGCGGGCCGGCTGACCGCTGCGGCTGGCCGCTTCGATCAGCTCCGGTAGGACCAGGGTGGCGAACCCGAGTTCCGGCGGGTGCGCAGCTGCGTGCTCCGCAGCGGTGAGGGCCTCCCCGTACCGTCCGAGCCCGTTGTAGAGGACGGCCTCGGCGTGGTCGACCAGGGTGAGGCCCATGCCCTCACCTCGCGGGACGAGCTCGTCCCGGGTCGTCCGGATCAGCGCCGCTGCACGCGGCTCCCGGCCCTGCCGTGCCGCGAGCGCCAGAGCGCCGTAGGGCGGCAGCCGGTTGCCGGTCACGTCGGTCACCGCGGCGACTTCGTCGACGAGCGTGGCGGCCTCAGACAGCTCACCGGCGTGGAGGAGGAACCCGATGCGCGCGCTGAGCGCGAGGGGCAGCACACCGAGGGCGCCGGCCTGTCGTGCCAAGCCGATGTGGCGTGCACACAGGACGTCCCATCCCTCGTCGTCCCACACGTCGTGTGCGGCGTGGGTGGCCAACCACAGCCACCGGAGGGCCTCCATGTCGGGCAGGTCCTCGGTGCTGAAGGCGGTCACCGCGTGCCTCACCAGCGGGGCACCCGCAGCGTGCCCTCGGGTGATCATGAGGGTCAGACCCGTGAGGAGGAGGTCCGCCGGCCGTGCCGACCGCGGTGGACCCATCCGTGCAGCCGCCTCCGCCACCTGCACCACACCGACGTCACCGGCCAGGCGACCCACGAAGAGCGCGGCGGTGAGGGCGTCGCGGTAGGTGTCGCGTGCGAGGGCGGCATGCACCTGCTGCAGCTCTCCGGCGGCGTCGAGCAGGAGTCGGGGAGCGCGCCGGCCGTCCGCGGACGTGAAGGCGATCTGGCCGCGTATGACCCCGGCGCGGGCGCGCTGGAGGTCGTCGAGCGGGCCGGCCTCGGCCGTGGCCAGCAGGTCCAGCGCGGCCTCACGGTCCCCGGCCTGCTGGGTGACCTGTGCCGCCGTCAGGAGCCGGGCCGACCGCCGGGCCGGATCGAGGGTCAGCCCGGCGGACCGTTCCAGGAAGGCGGCCGCCGCGGCCAGCCCGCCGTGGTCGAGCGCACGGCCGGCCGACGCCTCCAGTTCTGCGGCGACGGCCTCGTCGGGACCCACGGCGGCATGGGCGCGGTGCCAGGCTCGGCGGTCAGGATCCCGATCCGGGTCGGTGGCGTCGGCAAGCGCCCGGTGGACCTCACGCCGCTCCGCGTGGGTGGCCGACCGGTAGAGCGCCGAGCGGACGAGAGGGTGCCGGAAGCGCACTCGGTCCCTGAGTTCCACCAGCCCCGCCGTCTCGGCTGCCAGCACGTCCTCGAGCCGGGTGCCGAGGCGCCCGGACGCGCGCCGCAGCAGCGGGATGTCACCGACCGGCTCGGCGGCTGCGGTCAGCAGCACCTGCTGGGTCGCTCGGGGGAGGAGCTGCACCTGCCGCAGGAAGCCCTCCTCCAACCGGCGGGTGAGGGAGCCGGCGTCCCCGCCTCCGTCACCGCCGAAGGCGAGGTCGGCCGCGGACAGGCCGTGTGGCAGCTCGAGCAGTGCCAGGGGGTTGCCGTGGCACTCCGCCAGGATGCGCTGTCGCACGCGGGGATCCAGGGGTCCGGTCACCGTCGTGTCCAGCAGAGTGGCCGCGTCGGTGTCGGACAGTCCGTAGAGCGGGAGTTCCGGCAGCCCGGTGAAGGGAGTCCCGTCGTCGGAGCGGCGTGCTGCGACGACCATGGCGATCGGCTCCGCCTCGAGTCGGCGTGCGACGAACTCCAGCGTCTGGGACGAGGCCCGGTCCAGCCACTGGACGTCGTCGAGGACGCAGAGCAACGGCTTGTCCTCGGCGAGGGCCGACAGCAGGGTCAGCACGGCCAGGCCCACCCCGTAGCGGTCCGGCGGGTTGCCTGTCTGCAGGCCGAAGGCCGTGCGGAGCGCTTCCTGCTGCGGTGGGGGCAGCGTTCCCAGCCGTCTGAGGTGGGGGCCGCACAGCTGGTGCAGGCTCGAGAACGCCAGCTCCATCTCCGCCTCGACCCCTGCCGCGCGGACGACCTGGCACCCCGCCGCGCGGTTCAGGACGTAGTCGAGCAGCGCCGTCTTGCCGATGCCGGCCTCGCCCCGGAGCACCAGGACCTGGCTGCGTCCGGCCTTCGCCGTGGCGACGAGCGCGTCGAGCCGGTCACACTCGTCTCGCCGTCCCTGCAGTCGCGGCCGGGCCGTACTCTCCTGCATCGTCACGATCCCTCGGTCGTCGGCGGGTCTCGAGGAAGGGTGGCGAGGGCGGTCCGGAACTCGCGCCCGGGAGATTCCCGGGTCGTTGCTCGGCACCTCACCCGCGAGCGCGGCGTTCGAGCGCGGACGAGCCAGGGACTTCCCCGGGGCGACGGCCGGGCCGACGCGCTGGGGACGCGAACCGCTCGACGCCGCGTCGGAAAGGCGCCGCCGTGCGCCGGTGTGGCGCGGCTGCCCACCTGCTCGGGCGAGCGAGCCCAGCCCCTGGAGGAGCCTGGCGGCGATCAGCGCGCCGGCCGCGGGGGCCAGCGCGCAACAGCGACGCGACGGTGATGAGCAGCAGCCCGGCGCGCAGGCTCCAGCGCCGCTCGAGGAATCGATGAAAGCGCCGGCGCGGGGGCGGGAGCGCAGCCCCGGTCAGCAGGTGGCCGGCGACCCACTGGACCCCGGTCGCCCGCGCACGCAGCTCGTGACCGGTCGCCGGAGACGCCACGATGGCGACGGACGCGTCGAGGAGGGGCACCGGGGAGGCGAGGACCGTGGCGGCGATGAGGGCGGCGTCGGCCTGGCTGCGCAGGGCCAACGGACTGCTCCCGGGCGTCGCGGTCCTCGCCGGCCACCGCGGCCCGCTCGCCGCTGGCCGACCCGCGGGATCAGCGGCGTCGGCCGCCTGGGCCCCACATGAGCAGGACTCCCGTCGGGTGGCGATCCGGTCAGCGGCCGGGCAGGCGTTGGGTGATCTCCTGCAGCACCCAGCCGTTGCCGTCCGGGTCGCTGAACACGGCGTGCGACTGGTAGCTCTGGCCGTCCGGAGCCGGACCCGGCTGCCGCACGCTCGGGTCCTCCGGGTGGAAGCGCCCTGCCGAGCCGTGGAAGACCTCGCTCACGGGAGCACCGCGTTCGAGCAGGTCGGCGCGGGCGGCCTGGATGTCGTCGGTGACCAGTAGCAGGCCCTGCTGGGATCCTGGCGTCATCGTCGTGATGCCGATGCCGAAACTGATGGAGCATGCCGACCCCGGGGGCGTCACCTGCACGATGCGGAAGTGCTCGCCTGCAGCGATGTCGGCGTCCTCGCGCCAGCCCAGCCCCTTGTAGAACTGCTTGGCACGGTCGACGTCGGAGACGGGCAGGATGACGACCTCGAGCTTCACGTCCATGGTGCTGCCTCTCTGTGTGGTGGATCTGTTCCGTGGGTGGATCGGACCGGCGCCGGCACGCCGGCAGAGCCGCTCGGAGTCGTTCGGCACAGCCGTCCCGTGCACCAGCGGTGCACGTAGGTCCTCGCGTGCGGCGCATCCGTCGCCGGGGACACCTCCGGGGAGTCCCTCGACGAGCGCGACGCGAGTGCCTCCCCGTCAGCTCCTCGGCGCGGAGTTGCCGGGTGACCTACCGCCGATGGCGGTGACCCCGGGATCACCGTTCACTGCCGGGTTCCCTGGATGTGGGCGCTCGCCTCGGTGTAGGCCTGCTCAACGGTCTTCCCCTGGTCGCGGGCCACGATGAAGGCGGCGTACCACCCGGACCAGTGGTGCGGCGGTGCGCTGGGTTCGTAGCGCCCGTGGTTGTCCTCCGCCTCGCGGAGGAGCTCGGTCAGTCTCGTGACGTCCATCAGTGGTCCTCGGATCCGGCGTCAGGAGCGCGTCGTGTGCAGGTGGAGCGACCGCAGCTCCTCGCGCGGGTGGGTGAGAGCGGCAGGCCACGCGGCGCCGCCACGCCCCGGCCGCGGTCCGCCCCCGGTGCGGCCCCGGCGGACGTCGAGGCCCCTCCCGGCACGGTGGAGGACGCCACCGCCACGGGGCCCCCGGCTCGACACCGGATGGCCGGTGATCGACGCGGACGGACGGCTGCGAGCCGGGCGGCGTCAGCGGGAGGGCGGGGGAAGTCCTCGGCTCGGACGAGATCCACGACCTCCCGCCTTCCCCGGGCCCCGGTGAGCTGTTCGACGCGGTCGGCGGCGGACACCGGGATCACGCCGCCCGCGACTTCCAGGTCCACGATCTGGACTCCTCGCTGTCGGAGCCGACACCGGCTGGTCGCCGGCCCTCACAACGGTTGCGCCGGGGCATCCGCGTCGCCCCAGGGCAAGTCCCTGGTCCGCCGCTCCGTGGCGACGACCGCCGACGGGATGTCGGCCGCGCGTGGTGCCGGGCGCGGACCAGGGACTCGCCCTGGGGCGAGGACCGCCACCGAGCGCGACAGTCGACCGGCCGGCGCCTTCGCACGAGACGACTGCCTCGATGCCAGTGGGGCTGTCCGCGGGCGCCGGTCATCGATGAGAGGCGGTAGGGCCATGCGATCCGACATCGTCCCGGGCGGCGTCTTCCCCGACTACGCGCTGCCTGACCACACCGGTACCGTCCGCACGCTCGGCGAGCTGCAGGGGCACGACCCCTTGGTCCTCGTGCTGGCTCGGGGGCACTACTGCCCGAAGGACCACCAGCAGCACCTCGAGCTCGCGTCGTTCTATCCCAAGATCGCCGTGGCCTACACCCAGGTCGTGACCATCACGACCGACGACCACCACGAGCTGCAGGAGTTCCGCGCCTCAGTGGGAGCGTCGTGGACCTTCCTCTCGGACCCGGGACGCGTGGTCCAGCGCGACCTCGACATCCGGGAGTACACCGACCCCGAGCACGATCCGATGATCCCTCACACCCTCGTCCTGAAGCCGGGACTGGTGATCCACAGCGTCTACAACGGCTACTGGTTCTGGGGCCGGCCGTCCGTCTACGACCTGTGGCACGACCTGCGGACGGCCTCGGCGCAGATCCGCCCCGACTGGGACCTCAGCAGCCCCGGGCTGCCTGAGGCCTGGGCTTCGGGGGACTGGTCGCTCTTCCACGGGTGGGACCGTCGCTCTTCCACGGGTGGGACCGGCGCCGTCGTGACACCTCCTCGGCGGAGTGACGACGATGTGACGGCGGTGCCGCACTAGACGGTCGTGGGCTCGTGCTCGGTCACCGGTAGCGCTCGCCGCAGCTCCCGCCGGGTGGTGGCGCCGACCTTCGCGAAGATCTTGCGCAGGTGCCACTCCACCGTTCGGGGACTGAGATACAGCTCGGCGCCGATCTCCGGATTGGTCAGCCCCTGCGCGGCGAGCCTGGCGATGTGGGCTTCCTGCGGCGTCAGTTCGCTCGAGATCTCGACCCTGCGCTTGCGCACGGACTCTCCGGTGGCCAGCAGCTCGCGTCGAGCGCGCTGAGCGAACCCCTCCACGCCCATGGCGGTCAGCGCCTCGTGGGCGGTCCGCAGCTGGGCTCGGGCGTCGACGCGTCTCCCTTCTCGTCGCAGCCACTCGCCGTACAGCAGCTGTGCCCGCGCGAGGTCGACCCGCACTCTGGTGCAGGCCAGCCTGCTGATCGCCTCCCGGTACAGCTCCTCAGCGGTGACACCGCCCTGCAGCAGTGCCCGTCTGCCGGCCTCGACCCCGAGCGCCCAGTCCGTGCCGCTGGCTGCTGCCATCGTCGACAGCTGCTCGAGTGCGGCGGAGGCCGCGGCGGTGTCGCCAATGCGCACGCCCGCTTCCACGGCCTCCCCGAGGGCCCACTTCGGCGGCCCCAGCTCCAGCGGGTCGACCGTGGCCGCCTGGGCTGCGACCAGGGCCTGCCCGTAGCGGCCGGTGGCGTTGCACAACACGGCCCGCGACCACTGCATCATGTTGACGCCCACGCCCTCACCTCGGGCGGTGAAGTCCCGGAGACAGTCGTGGATCGACCGATCGGCTTCCTCCCGGCCGCGGACGGCAGCCAGGGACACCTCGGCGTACGGCGCCAGGGACACCTCCCCGCCGGTGACCTCGGCCACCGACCGGATCTCCTGGAGCAGGGACTCCGCGGCGGTGAGGTCGCCGGTGAACAGGTGCACGAAGACCCGGCTGGTGAGTGCCAGGGGAAGGGCGCTGAGCGCCCCCGTCGAGCGCGCGACGTCCAGGTGGCGCTGGCTCAGTCGGTCCCATCCGGCGTCGTCCCACAGGGAGACCGCGGTGGAGGCGGCGAGCCAGGCGAAGCGCAGCGCCTCGTCCATGGCCAGTTCTCCGGTGAGGAACGCCTCGATCGCCTCGACCGAGGCCGGGACCGCCGCGGAGTACCCGTCGGTGAACAGCGTCGCAAGTCCCTGCAGCAACAGGTCGCCCTTGCGCGGTGTGCGCGGCGCGGGGGCCTGCCGAGCCGCCTCCGCCACCTGCCGTGCGCCCGGGCCCTCGGCCAACCGGCCGGCGAACAACGACGCGGACAACGCATCGAGGTAGGTGTCGCGGGCGAGATCGGCATCGAGCGGTTCGAGTCGTCGGGCCGCCGCCAGGAGCAAGGGGAGGGCCTCGCTGCCGCGGTTGGCGGCGAAACTCATCTGGGCCTTGAGCAACTCGATCCGTGCCACCTCCGCCTCCCCCAGCGGGCAGAGCTCAGCGATGCTCACCAAGGCCGTGGCGTCGCCGAAGGCACCCGTGGTGATCTTGGCCTGGGCGGCGTCCAGCGAGCGCTGACCCCGACGAGCCGGGTCGGGCGTGAGCGCTGCCGAACGTTCGAGGAAGGCGGCTGCCGCCGACAGGCCGCCGTGCGCGAGGGCCCGCCCGGCGGATGCCTCGAGCTCACCGGCGACCGCCTCGTCCGGGCCGACCGCCGCGCACGCACGGTGCCAGGCCCGGCGATCGGGATCGAGCTCGGGATCCGTGGCCTCGGCGAGCGCTTGGTGGACCGCGCGCCGTTGCACCTCACCGGCCGAGTGGTAGATCGCCGAGCGGACGAGTGGATGCCGGAAGCGGACCCGGCCACCGAGCTCGATCAGGCCGGTGTCCTCGGCCGCCGCGACCGCATCCGAGGGGATGCCGAGACGCCCGGCGGCCCGCCACAGCAGCGGGACATCGCCCAGGGGCTCGGCAGCGGCCGTCAGCAGGAGCTGGCGGCACGGCGGAGCCAGCGGCTGGACCTGGCGCAGGAACTCCTGCTCCAAGCGGTGTGCCAGTGGAGTGGCGACCGTCCTGACGTCGCCGCCGAAGGCGAGCTGGGCCGTCGACAGCCCCCTCGGCAGCTCGAGGATGGCCAGCGGGTTGCCGTTGCTCTCCGCCAGGATCCGCTCCCGTATCCGCGGATCCAGGGTGCTGGTGACCGTCGCCTCCAGAAGGGCTGCCGCGGCTGCCCGGTCGAGCCTCTTCACCTCGAGTTCTGGGAGCCCGGTGAGTCGGCTGTGCCGGTCCGATGAGCGGACCGCGAAGACCAGGGTCACCGGATCGGCCGCGAGTCGTCGCGCGATGAACTGCAGCACCTGCGTCGATTCCTGATCCAGCCACTGGGCGTCGTCCACGAGGCAGATGAGGGGGCGTTCCTCGGCTGCCTGGGAGAGCAGCGTCAGCACCGCCAGGCCGATGAGGAAGCGGTCGGGTGCGCTGCCGCTGTGCAGACCGAACGCCGTACCGAGCGCCTTGTGTTGAGGAGCGGGCAGACGGTCCAGCCGGCTCAGATACGGGGTGCAGACCTGGTAGAGGCCCGCGAACGGCAGCTGCATCTCCGACTCGACGCCCGCTGCACGCGTCACCGCGCATCCCGCGGCGCGGTCGAGCATGAACTCGAGAAGCGCCGTCTTGCCGATGCCCGCTTCACCGCGGAGCACCAGCACCTGGCTCCGGCCCGCCTTCGCGGCCGCCACCAGGCTGCTCAACCTCTCGCACTCACTGCGTCGTCCGAACAGAGCCGGTCGTCGGTCCGTGTTGGGCATGGCGTCACCGTCGGGGGTCGGGTCGAGCGGGCAGCACGGCCTGGAGCGAGGCCGCTGAGGAGAGGCAGGGACGTCGCCCGTCGCCGGCTGGCCAGCCGGGCCCGGTCGGCCGGAGCGGGGTGCGCTCAGGGCTGGGCGGACGAACCCAGCGGGCTGCTGCGCCCCGCGCCGACCGCGAGGCGGGGACGAGTCAGCCGTGCCTCGACGAGATCGCGGTGGCGCATGCGACGTCCCCCTCGGTCAGGGCGGCGATGGCTGTCGCCCACCGCCGGGACGGGCTCTCCGGGAAGTACCGCTTCGCCCGCGAGAGTGACTCTCGCGAGCCGTCGCCACCACCGTCCTGCCGCCGAACGGGCCACCGGGGTCTCGGGCGTGCGGCGAGCCGCAACGCCCCGTGGTACGTGTCCGCCTCAGGGTCGCCCCGGACGGACGAACCCGGCGCACGGAGGACCGTCCAACCGGGAGGGGAATGCTCGCCGGCCGCCCCGCAACCGACCAGGGCGTGCACGGGTGCGACGGGCACGGGAGGACAGCAGGCTCGGTGGCGGACAGGACGACTGGTCAGGCGTTCACCGCCCGGTTCGCACCCTGCTCCTCATCACCGGCTGGTGGCGGCGCGGCGGACGAGGCGTCGCCCATCGCACACCTGGAGGCGACATGGGTACCTACACCACCAAGGACGGCGTGGACATCTTCTTCAAGGACTGGGGCGCCGGTCAGCCGGTGGTGTTCAGCCACGGCTGGCCGCTGACCGCCGACGCCTGGGACCCGCAGCTGGACCTGGTCGCCTCGGCCGGGTACC
>NZ_JBJGYI010000050.1:0-23492 GCF_054049915.1 Geodermatophilus sp. SYSU D00766 | reverse complement strand
CCGCCCCCCCCCCCCCCCCCCCCCCCCCCCCCCCCCCCCCCCCCCCCCCCCCCCCCCCCCCCCCCCCCCCCCCCCCCCCCCCCCCCCCCCCCCCCCCCCCCCCGGACTCCGACGCCGACCAGCTGGCCCGGCTCACCGGCCTGCCCGCGCTGCTGTGGGTCGGGCTGTTCCTGCTCGTCGACCTCGCCGCGCTCGCGCTGGCCGCCTGGTGGCTGCTGCTGCGCTGACCGGGTCGCCGGCGCCCATCCCCAGCAGCAGCCCGGCGGCGACGACGGCGACGCCGGCCCACACCGGCAGGGTCGGCAGCGGCCCGCCGAGCAGCACACCGGTGGCGGCCGCGGCGACCGGTGCGATGCCGGTGAGCAGCCCGGCGCGGCCGGCGCCGAGGCGGGTGACCGTCGCGTACCAGAACACGAAGGCGACCGCGGTGACGCCGACGGCGAGGTAGCCGACGGCGAGCAGCTCCGCCGGCCCCAGGCGCAGGACCGCGCCGCGCCCCTCGGTGGTCAGCCCCAGGACGGCGAAGCCGAGCGCGGCCAGCCAGGTCGTGTGCACCGACACCCCCCAGGGGCCGTGCCGGCCCAGCACCGGGACGGCCAGCAGGGTGAACGCCGCCTCGCAGGCCAGCACGACCAGCGCCCACAGCAGGCCGGTGCTGTCGGCGCGCCCGAGCCCCTGCACCAGTGCCGCCCCGGCGGTGACGACGACGGCCGCGACGAGCACCCGCGGGCGCGGCCGGCGGCCCTCCAGCAGCGGTCCGGCCACCCCGAGCAGCAGCGGCACGCTGGCGACGGCGACCCCGAGCACCGCCGGCTCGGCGTGCACCGCCCCCTCGACGAGGGCGACGTTGAACAGCACCAGCCCGGTGCCGGCGACGCCGAGCAGCCAGCCCCACTCGGCGCCGCGCGGGCGCCGCAGCGGCCGGCCCGCGGCCCGCGCCAGCACGACGAGCAGCGCGCAGGCGGCCGCGTAGCGCACGGCCTGCGCGGTGGCGTCCTCGGCGGACCCCAGCAGCCCCGAGACCGCGACGCTGCCCCCGACGAAGGTCATCGCCAGGGCACCGGGCACCGCCGCGCGGACGGTGCCGCCGGAGCTGTCGGGCCGGGGGCTGTCGGGTCGGGGGCTGTCCGGGTGGGCGGTCACGGTGCCACCCTGGGCGCGCGGTGGACCGGTGGACAGGTCCGATGGGGACGAGGTGGAGTGGACCGATCCGGAGCACGGGACGACGGCGGCGCGGACTTCCTGCAGCTGCGCCGCGAGGAGGCGCCGCCGCAGGGCCTGACCACCTGGCTGGTCGACCGGGTGCGTGCCGCGGTGGCCGACGGGCGGCTGGCCCCGGGTGCGGCGCTGCCCCCGACCCGGGTGCTGGCCGGTGAGCTCGGCACCTCCCGCGGGGTCGTCGTCGAGGCGTGGCGCCGGCTGGCCGACGAGGGGCTGGTGGTGGCGCGGACCGGGTCGGGCACCGTCGTCGCCGGCCCCGCGCCGGGATTCCGGACCGCCCGGGCCGCTCCCGTGTCCGCTGCCGTGTCCGAGGCATTCCCCGGCGACGGCGCCGCGCCACGGCTGCCGGTGCGGGCACCCGAGGGCGTCGACATCGACCTCTCCCCCGGTGTGCCCGACCTCGCCGCCTTCCCCCGCGCCACCTGGCTGCGCGCCGAGCGGGCAGTGCTGAGCGGCGCCGGAGACGCCGACCTCGGCTACGGCGACCCGCGCGGCCACCCGCGGCTGCGGGCGGTGCTCGCCGCGTGGCTGGCCCGCACCCGCGGGCTGCGGGCCGGCGCCGACGAGCTGGTCGTCGTCGCCGGGGTGGCGCAGACGCTGACGCTGCTGGCGTCGGTGCTGCGCGCCCGGTCGGGCGGGGCGCCGCGGATCGCCGTGGAGGACCCCGGGTCGCGCGGCGCCCGGGACGCGATGGCGCACTGGGGCGTCGACCCGGTGCCGGTCCCCGTCGACGGCGACGGGCTGGTGGTCGACGCGCTCGCCGCCACGGACGTGCCGACGGTGCTGCTGACGCCCGCCCACCAGTTCCCCACCGGGGTGGTGCTGGCGCCGGGGCGCCGGCGCGCGGTGCTGGCCTGGGCGCGGGAGCGCGGCGGGCTGGTGGTCGAGGACGACTACGACGCCGAGCACCGCTACGACCGCGCGCCGGTGCCCGCGCTGCAGTCCGCCGCGCCCGGGTCGGTGCTGCACACCGGCAGCACGTCGAAGAGCCTGGCGCCCGGGATGCGGCTGGGGTGGCTGGCCGCCCCGGCGCACCTGCACGCGGACCTGGTCGCCGCCCGGCACGCCATGGACCTCGGCAGCCCGGTGCTGCCGCAGCTGGTCCTGGCCGAGCTGCTGACCAGCGGCGCCCACGACCGGCACCTGCGCCGGGTCCGCGCCCGGCAGCGGGCCCGCCGCGACGCCGTCGTCGCCGCCGTCCGCGAGCACCTGCCCGCCGCCCGGGTGGAGGGGGTGGCCGCCGGGCTGCACCTGCTGCTCACCCTGCCCGGGCGGCCCGGGCTCGACGACACCGAGCTGGCCGCCCGCGCGCGGCAGGCCGGCGTGCTGGTGCACCCGCTGTCCTGGCACCGGGTGCGGCCCGGCCCGCCGGGCCTGGTGCTCGGCTACGCCGCCTCCCCGCCCGGCCGCCTGCACGAGGCCGTCACCCGCCTGGCCCGCGTCCTCGCTTAGTCGCGCTGGCCCTTGCCGCGCCGGCGGGGCGCCGCGCCCGGCGGCTGGGTCACCGGGGCCACCTCCGGCGGCGGCGGGTTGTCCAGCACCGTGTCGCCCTCGTCGACGGTCACCCGCCGGCCGTGGTGGTGGATGTCGAGCGGCTCGCCCTCGTGCAGCCGGTAGGTGGTCTGCTCCCGGCCGATGGCGACCTCGAGGATGCGGCCCTGGTAGGCCAGCCGGAAGCGCAGCCCGGTGATCCGCGAGGGCAACCGCGGGGCGAACAGCAGCCGGCCGTCGTGGTCGCGCATGCCGCCGAACCCGGCGACGGCGACCGTCCAGCCGCCGGCCAGCGAGGCGATGTGCAGCCCGTGCCCGGCGTTGCCGTGCAGGTTCTGCAGGTCGGTCAGCGCCGCCTCGCCCCAGTAGTCGTAGGCCAGCTCCAGGTGCCCGGTCTCGGCGGCCACGACCGCCTGCTGGGTGGCCGACAGCGAGGAGTCGCGCACCGTGCGGGCCTCGTAGTAGGCGAAGTCGGCGACCTTCTCCTCGTGGGTGAAGGCGTCCCCGCGCAGGTGCAGGGCCATCACCAGGTCGGCCTGCTTGACCACCTGCTTGCGGTAGATCTCGAAGTACGGGTAGTGCAGCAGCAGCGGGTAGTGGTCGGGCGGGGTCGCGGCGAAGTCCCACTCCTCGTGGTGGGTGAACCCCTCCGACTGCATGTGCACGCTCAGCCGCGGGTCCCAGGGCACCCGCATCATGCGCGCGGCCCGCTGCCACAGCGTCACCTCGTCCTCGCTGACCTGCAGCCGCCCGGCGACGTCGGGGTGCCGCTCGACCGCCGCGGCCGCCTCCCGCAGGTTCCGCTGCGCCATGAGGTTGGTGTAGACGTTGTTGTCCACGACGGCGGTGTACTCGTCCGGGCCGGTCACCCCGTCGATGCGGAACCCGTCCTCGGCGTCGAAGTGCCCGAGCGACGCCCACAGCCGGGCGGTCTCGATGAGCAGCTCGGCGCCGAAGTCGCGGTCGAACTCCTCGTCGCCGGTGGCGTGCAGGTAGCGCACGACGGCGTCGGCGATGTCGGCGTTGATGTGGAAGGCCGCCGTCCCCGCCGGCCAGTAGCCCGAGGTCTCCTCCCCGCGGATGGTGCGCCACGGGAAGGCCGCGCCGCGGCGGCCGAGCTCGCGGGCCCGGTCGCGGGCCAGGTCGAGGGTGGAGTGCCGCCAGCGCAGCGCGTCGCGGACGGCGTCGGGGGCGATGTAGGTCAGCACCGGGAGCACGTAGGTCTCGGTGTCCCAGAAGGTGTGCCCGTCGTAGCCGGGGCCGGTGAGCCCCTTGGCCGGGATCGGCTGGCGCTCGGCGCGCAGCGAGGCCTGCAGCAGGTGGAAGGCGCCGACCCGCACCGCCTGCTGCAGCTCGTCGTCGCCCTCGATCTCGACGTCGGCCAGCGACCAGTGCGAGTCGAGCACCTCCTTCTGCTCGCGCAGCAGCCGCTCGAAGCCGGCCAGCTTCGCGGTGGCCAGCGCCCCCTCCACCTGGTCGCGCAGCGCCGCGGCCGAGCGGCGCGAGCTCCAGCCGTAGGAGAGGTACTTGACCAGCTTGAGGGTGGAGCCCTGCGGCAGCCGCGCGGCGAGGGTGTAGCGGGCGAGGTCCTCGCCGGCCTCGATGTCCTCGGTGACCGAGTCGGGCACGTCGACGACGTGGTCCATGCCGGCGGCGATGCGCAGCTTGCTGCGGCGGGTCTGGTGCACCAGCACCGCCCGCTGCATCCGGGCGACGGCCATCTCCTTGACCAGCGGACGGCGCAGCGCGGCCGCCGCGCGGGGGTCGTCGCTCTCGCTGCCGCTGTCGACCGGTTCGTTGGCCAGCAGGTCCGACTGCAGCGCCACGTAGAGGTCGCCGCGGTCGTCGCTGCACTCCACGGAGTACTCGATCGCGGCGATCGAGCGGCGGCGCAGCGACACCAGCCGGGTGCTGGTGACCTTCACGACCCGGCCGTTGGGCGAGCGCCACTCGGTGACCCGGCGCAGCACCCCGCGGCGCAGGTCGAGGGTGCGGCGGTGCTCGACGATCTCGCCGTAGTCGAGGTCGAAGGGGGTGTCGCCGACCAGCAGCCGGATCAGCTTGCCGTCGGTGACGTTGACGACCGTCTGGCCCTGCTCGGGGAAGCCGTAGCCGGCCTCGGCGTAGGGCAGCGGCCGCTCCTCGAAGAAGCCGTTGAGGTAGGTGCCCGGGACGACGATCGGCTCGCCCTCCTCGAACGAGCCGCGCATGCCGATGTGCCCGTTGGCCAGGGTGAACACCGACTCGTGCACGCCGAGCGAGGCGTGGTCGAGACCGATCTCGGTCAGTGACCACGGCTCGATCGGGAAGCTGGGGCGCCCCTCGGTCACCTGGTGTCTCCCTCCGCGGTGCGGTCCCCCAGCAGCTGGTCCAGATCGGTGACCACGACGTCGGCGCCGTTCTCGCGCAGCGCGTCGGCCTGCCCGACGCGGTCGACGCCGACGACGTACCCGAAGTGCCCCGCGCGACCGGCCGCCACACCGGCCAGCGCGTCCTCGAACACCACGGCGGCGGCGGGCTCCACGCCCAGCGCCCGCGCGCCGGCGAGGAACGTGTCGGGCGCGGGCTTGCCGCGCAGCCCCTCGCGGGCGGTCACCACCCCGTCGACGCGGGCGTCGATGTACTGCGCGAACCCCCCGGCGTCGATCACCTGCTCGCCGTTGGCCGAGGCGGTGACGACGGCGGTGGCCAGGCCGGCCTCCTTGGCCGCGCGCAGGTAGGCCATCGAGCCGGGGTAGACCTCGACGCCGTGCTCGGCGAGCTCGGTGAGGAGCAGCTCGTTCTTGCGGCGGCCGATGCCGTGCACCGTCTGCGCGGCCGGCGGGTCGTCGGGGGTGCCCTCGGGCAGCGTGATGCCGCGGCTGGCGAGGAAGTCGCGGACGCCGTCGGCGCGCGGCTTGCCGTCGACGAAGCGGTTGTAGTCCAGCTGGGTGAACGGCGGGGCCTGCGGCTCGGTGGCGCGCAGGAACTCGTCGAACGTGCGCTTCCAGGCCGCCATGTGCACCGTGGCGGTCCGGGTGAGGACGCCGTCCATGTCGAAGAGACAGGCGCGGATGCCGTCGGGGAGTCCGAGCACGCTGCGACGCTACCGGCGCGTCGCGCCGCTGACCTGTCGAGACGTCCGGCCCCCGGTCGCGGGGCGGGCGCGCAGTCGGCAGCCTGGGCTCGGCGCGGAGTGCCCCGCACCGCCCGTCCACCCGAGGAGAGGACCGCCCGTGGCCGACCGGCCCGTTCCCCCCGACCCGTACCAGTTCCTGCCGCCCGTCCCGTCGTTCACGGTGACCAGCACCGACCTGCGCGACGGCGAGGTGCTGCCCATGCCGCACGTCAGCGGCGTCATGGGCGCCGGCGGGGAGGACCGGTCCCCGCAGCTGTCGTGGTCGGGCTTCCCCGAGCAGACCCGCGGGTTCGCCGTCACCGTCTTCGACCCCGACGCCCCCACGGTCAGCGGCTTCTGGCACTGGGTGGTCACCGGCCTGCCCGCCTCGGTGACCGAGCTGCCCCACGGTGCCGGCGACCAGGAGGGGTCGGGCCTGCCGGCCGGCGCCCGGCAGCTGCGCAACGACGCCGGCTTCCCCGGGTACGTCGGCGCCGCGCCGCCCGCCGGCCACGGCCCGCACCGCTACTACGTGGTGGTGCACGCCCTCGACACCGAGGACATGGGCGTGCCCGCCGACGCCAGCCCCGCGTTCCACGGCTTCAACCTGTTCGGCCACACGCTGGCCCGGGCGACCCTCGTGGTCACCTACACCCAGGACTGACCGCCCCGGCGTCCCGGCCCTCGCACGGGTCGGGACGCCGCCGGGCGTCAGCCGTGCGGCCGCTCCGGCGGGCGGGCGGCGACCCCGGTCGAGCCCAGCCAGGCGAAGCCGACCCGCTCGTAGACGCGGGCGACGTCGTCGTCGCCGGCGGTGAGGAAGACCAGGTCGGCGGTCTCGGCGGCCTGCGCCACCAGCGCGGAGGCCAGCGCCGCGCCGACACCCCGGCCGCGTCGCCGCGGGGAGCTCGCCACGCCGACGATCTCGCTGATCTCGGTGCCGTCGACGTCGACCGGGTGGTGCGAGCCCACGCCCACCGGCTCGCCGTCCTCGATGGCCACCATGACCACCGTCCGGCCCGAGGCGACCCGCTCGCGCAGCACCGCCGCGCGGGGTTCCGGGAGGGTCTCCTCGTCGGCCCCGTCGTCGGAGCCGTCCTGGGGGTCGTCGTCGTGGTGGGCGGCGAAGCCGGTCTCGAGCAGGTGCTGGTAGTGCGGCAGCGCCGGGTCCTCGGCGCCCACCACGTAGAGCCGGACGCCCGCGGGCAGCAGCACCTCCACCGGGTCGTCGACCACCAGCAGCGGGAAGTGCGACACCAGCAGGCCGGCGCGGCGGGCGGCGGCGTCCAGCGACGGGGTGCGCTGCACGATCCACTCCACCGCCGCGGGCAGCCCCGCCTGCTCCTGCAGCGCGGCGGCGGCGCGCACGTCCTCGGCGCTCACGGCACCGGCGCCCGGCCGCGGGCGGGCGGGGTAGGGCCAGGCCGGCGGGCCGAGCGGCACGTCCAGCGCCCCGGCCGGCACCGGGCGCGCGTCCGGCAGCGGCGCGGCGGCGGCGTACCGCTCGACGCGGTCGAGCAGCCCTGGGCGGGTCGGCACACCGGCACCCTATGCGCGTGCCCCGCGCCGGACCGGGGTCCTTCCCCCTGTCGGGGTGACCCGGCGGTCGGGCCGGCGGGACCCGGGCGGCACGATGGACGGCGTGACGGCAGGGACCCGGCCCTCGATCTCGCCCTACGCGGCCTTCGACCGCGACGCGTGGCGAGCCCTCGCCGGCTCCCGCACGCTGCCGCTGGACGAGGCCGACCTGCAGGCGCTGCGCAGCCTCGGCGACCGCATCGACCTCGACGAGGTCGCCACCGTCTACCTGCCGCTGGCCGAGCTGCTGGGTCTGCACGTCACCGCCAGCCAGCGGCTGTGGGCGGCGCAGAACCGCTTCCTCGGGGACACCACCGCGAAGGTCCCCTACGTCATCGCGGTGGCCGGCAGCGTCGCCGTTGGCAAGAGCACCACCGCCCGGCTGCTGCAGACCCTGCTGGCCGCCGGCCCCGGCTCGCCGCGCGTCGACCTCGTCACCACCGACGGGTTCCTGTGGCCCAACGCCGTCCTGGAGGCCCGCGGGCTGCTGACCCGCAAGGGCTTCCCCGAGAGCTACGACCGCCGCGCGCTGGTCCGGTTCCTCGCCGACGTGAAGTCCGGCCGCGGCCAGGTCAGCGCGCCGGTGTACAGCCACTCGTCCTACGACGTCGTGCCGGGGCAGCGGCAGGCCGTCGACCGGCCGGACATCCTCGTGCTCGAGGGGCTCAACGTGCTGCAGGCCGGCCGCCGCGACGACGGCCGGGTGCCCGAGGTGTTCCTCTCGGACTTCTTCGACTTCTCCGTCTACGTCGACGCCGCGGAGAGCGACATCCAGCAGTGGTACGTCGAGCGGTTCCTCGCGCTGCGCCGCACCGCCTTCGCCGACACCTCCGCCTACTTCCACCGCTACGCCGACCTCAGCGACGACGACGCCCGCGCCACCGCGCTGTCGATCTGGGCGGCGGTCAACGGCCCGAACCTGCGGCAGAACATCGCCCCGACGCGGTCGCGGGCGCGGCTGGTGCTGCAGAAGTCCGCCGGCCACTCGGTGCGCCGGATCCTGCTCCGCAAGCTCTGACCGGGCGGCGTCCCTCTCCTCGCTGCTCCCCCTCCCCGACCAGGCTACCGAGTCCGGGCGTGGCCGAGTTGGGGATAACGGTAGAGAGAAGTGGTCGGCACCTCGGCCATCGCGCCGGCGGCATGGTCCGCGCCACCGGCGGCCTCCGCCATGGCGAGGTCTGACGACCCGAACGGGTCAGGTCGTGGGATTCGTCACTCGGAACACCGGAGGGGCGGGCGCACACTCGGAGACGTCCGGTGACCGGACGCTCACTGCACGTAGACCCGGCGTGAGCCGGCCCGATCGGGAGTCCTCCTGATGTGCGTACACACGACCCCCTGCCCCGACGCCACCAGCGACGCGCGTGACCTCGCCGCCGTCGTGAGCAGCCACCCCGAGCAGGGCTGGAGCCTGCTGTGCAACGGCGTCGTCCTGTTCGACGACGACGGCGAGCTGCTGCCCGACGGCCGCGCGGTCGCCGACCACCACCAGTGGCGGTCCCCCGGCCTGGTCTCCGCCTGACCCGACCGCCGGACCCGACCGCCCGATCCGGTCAGCCCGCCGCGGCCTCGGCGGCCTCGCCCAGCAGGGCGGTGAACGCCGCCGGGTCGGGCTCGGCCGCGTCCGGCGCGGCGCTCTGCGCCAGCAGCAGCCCGCGGGACCCGTCGACGACGAAGCCGACCAGCACGCTGTGGCTCTCCTCGCCGGCCGGCGCGACGGTGAACTGCACGCCGGCGCTGCGGTCGCCCAGCTGCGGCACGTCCAGGCGGGTCAGCTGCACGGTCGTGCTCCCGCCCCACGGGCCGGTCGTGGTGATCGACGAGCACCGGGCCAGCAGCTCGTCGACGGGCAGCGGCAGCCCCTCGAGCTGCGGGGACTCGGCCAGCACCTGCACGGTCTGCGTCTGCGGGGTGCGGGCGGCCTGCGAGGCGACGGCCAGGCCGTCGAGCTGGTCGCCGAGGGCGGGCATGGCCTCCAGGGCCGCCTGACAGCCGGCCGGCTCCACGGTCACCTCACCGGCCCAGTCGTCGTCGCCGTCGCCGTCCTGGTCGCTGTCGTACCAGGGGCCGGGCCAGCCGCCCCACCCTCCCCAGCCACCCCAGCCGGAGCCGGCGCCGAGCTGGTCGAGGGTGATGCCGACGACGGTCGCGTCCTCGCCGAACGCCGAGGCGGGCAGCAGCCGGTCGTCCAGCTCACCGGAGCCTCCCGCGTCGGGCGGGGGCGCCGGCGTGGCCGACGGGGTGCCCGACGTCCCCGGCACCGACGCCTCCGGTGCCGACGTGCCGGGCGCCGAGGTCCCCGGCGCGGAGCTCCCGGGCGCCGAGGTCGCGGGCGGGGAGGTCTGCGGCGTCGGCGACGGCGCCGGCGTCGAGCTCTCGTCGGTGGCCGCGGCCGGTGCCAGCTCGTCGGAGCCCGCGCAGCCCGCCGTCAGCAGCGCCGCGGCGGCCAGCGCCGCACCCGTCGTCCGGACCCGTCGCCGCGTCGTGGCCGCCATGGCTGCATGATCCACCGGCGCGGTGACCTGCCGCACCCTCCGGAGGTCGGAACCGGCCGGTACCCGTGTCACGGGGGCCGCGCTCAGGCCCGGCCCGCGCCCACCACGTCGGCGGCGGTGCCGAGGTCGTCGGGGGCGCCCTCGCCGCGGTCGGGGACGTGCGTCCGCGGCGCGTGCGCGGGCTCCGGCTCGGCGAAGGCCGCCGGGGACGGGCAGGAGCACACCAGGTTGCGGTCGCCGAACGCCTGGTCGATCCGCCGCACCGGGGCGAGGTAGCCGCGGGTGGCCAGCCGCGGCACGGGGAAGACCGCCGTCGACCGCGGGTAGGGCCGCGCCCACTCGCCGGTGAGCATCTTGAGCGTGTGCGGGGCGTTGCGCAGCGGGTTGTCCTCGCGGTCGTACTCCCCCGTGGCCACCTGCTCGATCTCCCCGCGGATGGCCACCATCGCCTCCACGAACCGGTCGAGCTCGGCGAGGTCCTCGCTCTCGGTGGGCTCGACCATCAGCGTGCCGGCCACCGGGAAGCTCATCGTCGGCGCGTGGAACCCGAAGTCGACCAGCCGCTTGGCGATGTCGTCGTTGGTGATGCCGGTGGCCCGGGTCAGCGGCCGGATGTCGAGGATGCACTCGTGGGCGACCAGCCCGCCGGCGCCGGTGTAGAGCACCGGGTAGTGCTCCCGCAGCCGGGCGGCCAGGTAGTTGGCGCCCAGCACGGCGTGCTCGGTGGCCCGCTGCAGCCCGTCGGGTCCCATCAGCCGCAGGTAGGCCCACGAGATCGGCAGGATGCCCGCGGAGCCGAACGGCGCGCCGGACACCGCCGGGCCCTGCCCGCCGGTGTCGGCCAGCGGGTGCCCGGGCAGGAAGGGCACCAGGTGCTCCCGGACGCCGATCGGGCCGACGCCGGGCCCGCCGCCGCCGTGCGGGATGCAGAACGTCTTGTGCAGGTTGAGGTGGCTGACGTCGGAGCCGAAGCGCCCCGGACGGGCCAGCCCGACCATCGCGTTGAGGTTGGCGCCGTCGACGTAGACCTGCCCGCCGGCGTCGTGCACCGCCGCGCAGATGTCGCGGATGTCGGTCTCGAACACCCCGTGCGTCGACGGGTAGGTGATCATGATCGCGGCCAGCCGCCCGGCGTGCTGGTCGATCTTCGCGCGCAGGTCGGCGACGTCGACGTTGCCCGCCTCGTCGCAGGCCACCACGACCACCCGCATGCCGGCCATGACCGCGCTGGCGGCGTTGGTGCCGTGCGCCGAGCTCGGGATGAGGCAGACGTCGCGGTGCGACTCCCCGCGGGAGGCGTGGTAGCCGCGGATGGCCAGCAGCCCGGCGAACTCGCCCTGCGAGCCGGCGTTGGGCTGCACGCTGACCGCGGCGTAGCCGGTGATCTCGGCCAGCCAGGTGCACAGCTCGTCGATCAGCTGCCGGTAGCCGCGGGCCTGCCCGGCCGGCGCGAAGGGGTGCACCCCGGCGAACTCCGGCCAGCTGATCGCGGCCATCTCCACGGCGCTGTTGAGCTTCATCGTGCACGAGCCCAGCGGGATCATCGTGCGGTCCAGCGCCAGGTCCTTGTCCGACAGCGACCGCAGGTAGCGCATCAGCGCCGTCTCCGAGCGGTGCGCGGAGAAGACCGGGTGGGTGAGGAACGGCGTGCGGCGGCGCAGCTCGTCGGGCAGCGCGTCGGGGCCGTCGTCGTCGAGCGCCGACTCCTCCGCGGCGACCCCGAAGGCCTCGGCGACCAGCCGCAGCACCGCCGGCGTCGTCGTCTCGTCGCAGGCGACGGCCACGGTGTCGGCGTCGACGCGGCGCAGGTTGACCCGCCGGGCGGCGGCGGCCGCGACCACGTCGTCGGCCCGGCCGGGGACGCGCGCCTGCACGGTGTCGAAGAACGCCTCGTGGACGACGTCGACGCCACCGGCGCGCAGCCACCCGGCCAGCGCCAGCGCGCTGCGGTGCACGCGGGCGGCGATCGCCGTCAGCCCCTCGGGGCCGTGGTAGACGGCGTAGGCACCGGCCATCACCGCCAGCAGCACCTGGGCGGTGCAGATGTTGCTCGTCGCCTTCTCCCGGCGGATGTGCTGCTCGCGGGTCTGCAGCGCCAGCCGGTAGGCGACGTCGCCGTCGGCGTCGACCGACACCCCGACCAGCCGGCCGGGCAGCTGGCGGGCCAGGCCCTCGCGCACCGACAGGTAGCCGGCGTGCGGGCCGCCGTAGCCCAGCGGGACGCCGAAGCGCTGGGTGCTGCCGCAGGCGACGTCGGCCCCCCACGCGCCGGGCGCCTCGAGCAGGGTCAGCGCCAGGACGTCGGCGGCGACGACGACCGACGCGCCGGCGGCGTGCGCCGCCTCGGCCAGCGCCCGGTGGTCGCGGACCGCGCCGCTGGCGCCGGGGTAGGACAGCAGGACGCCGAACGCGCCGGCCTCGGGCAGGTCGGCCGGCCAGCCCTGCGACAGGTCGGCGACGTGCAGGCCGATGCCGAGCGGCTCGGCGCGGGTCCGCAGCACCGCGAGGGTCTGCGGCAGCGTGTCGGCGTCGACGACGAACACCGCGCCCGGCTTGGCGCGGCCGGCCCGGCGGACCAGGGTCATCGCCTCGGCGGCGGCGGTGGCCTCGTCGAGCATCGAGGCGCCGGCCACGGGCAGGCCGGTGAGGTCGGCGACCATCGTCTGGAAGTTGAGCAGCGCCTCGAGCCGGCCCTGGCTGATCTCGGGCTGGTAGGGCGTGTAGGCGGTGTACCAGGCGGGGTTCTCCAGGATGGTGCGCTGGATGACCGCCGGGGTGACCGTGCCGGAGTAGCCCAGCCCGATCATCGAGGTGAACACCTCGTTGGCCGCGGCGCGCTCGCGCAGCTCGGCGAGGACGGCGGCCTCGTCGGCGGCCGGCGGCAGGCTCAACGCGTCGCGGTCGCGCACCGCCTCGGGCACGGTCGCGTCGACCAGTGACTGCAACGAGTCGTACCCGACGGCCTCGAGCATCGCGGCGGTCTCGCCGGCGCGGGGGCCGATGTGCCGGGCGGCGAACGAGCCCGCGGGGCTCAGTGCGCGCAGTGACGGGAGGGGGCCAGCAGCAGCGTCCGCCATTGCCACGACGCTACCAGCGGGCCGCCGCACCCCCGCGCCGGCGGGCGCCGATCAGCGCGCGTGGTCAGGGGTCGGGGCGGGGCGCCGGGTCGAGGCGGGGCGACGGCGCCGGGTCGGGGCGCGCGATGATCAGGGTCCCTGATCGTGCGGCGTCCTCCCGCACGTCCCACCGTGAGGGAGGACGCCCGACGACCAGGTCACCTGATCATCGGCGAGCGGCGGCTGCGGTCAGGCGGGCTGGGCGCGGCGTGCGCGGCGCATCGCCAGCTCGTCGTCGGCGGCGTGCAGCGGGGCGCCGTCGAGCCGCTCGGCGGGCAGCTCGGCGAGCTCACCGGACAGCTCGCGCAGCGCACCGGAGACGGCGATGCCGAAGACGCCCTGCCCGCCGGCGAGCAGGTCGACGACCTCCTCGGCCGACGTGCACTCGTAGACCGTGGCCCCGTCGGAGAACAGCGTGACGTTGGCGAGGTCCTTGATCCCGCGGTTGCGCAGGTGGTCGACGGCCCTGCGGATGTTCTGCAGCGACACCCCCGTGTCGAGCAGCCGCTTGACCACCTTCAGCACCAGGATGTCGCGGAACGAGTACAGCCGCTGGGTGCCCGAGCCGGTCGCACTGCGGACCGAGGGGGCGACCAGGCCGGTACGGGCCCAGTAGTCCAGCTGGCGGTAGGTGATCCCGGCGGCGGCACACGCCGTCGGGCCGCGGTACCCGACGAGGTCGGTGTCGACCTCGTCGTAGTCCGTCGCCCCCACGGCGGCGTCGCTGAAGAGCTGACCCTGGGAGCCCTCGCTCTGGTCGCTCACGTCAGCGGTCCTCCTTCGCGTGCCGTCGCGGGCGCGACGGCCGTCCCGGTCCGATCCGCTTCCCCTCGGATCACACCGGTGTTGTCCGCGACCGTAAGCCGGGCCCCCAGGGCGGTCAACTGACGCGGGCGGCGTGTCGCAGCACTCACCCCGACCGGGTGGTATCGGCAGGACCGGCGCCGGACTCCAGTCGGCGCACGACGCACGGGACGCGTGTGACGAACGGGACGAGTGGGGTCCCACCCGCCACGCGACGGTCAGGCCCCGCCGGAGCCCGAGCCCGCGCCGAAGTCCTCCGGCGAGATCTGGTCGAGGAACTCGCGGAACTTCTCGACTTCGTCCTCCTGCTCGTCGGGGATCTCGATCCCCACCTCGTCGAGCAGCTCCTCGGCGCCGAAGATCGGCGCCCCGGTGCGCACGGCCAGGGCGACGGCGTCCGACGGGCGGGCGCTGACCACGCGGTCGTCGCCGAAGACGAGCTCGGCGATGTAGATGCCGTCGCGCATCTCGGTGATGTTGACCGCCTCGAGGGTGGCGCCGAGCGCGCGCACCACCTCGCGCAGCAGGTCGTGGGTCATCGGCCGCGCAGGCCGGACCCCCTGCTGCTCGAAGGCGATGGCAGCGGCCTCCACCGCACCGATCCAGATGGGGAGGTACCGCTCCCCCTCCGTCTCCTTGAGCAGCAGGATCGGCTGGTTGCCGGGCAGCTCGACCCGGACCCCGACGACTCTGAGTTCCTGCACGGTGTTGCTCCCTCAGCTGCGGCGGTACGGGTGGACACCGGTGCGCACCGGAGCGGGCGGGCCCGGCGGCGGTGTCCACCGTACGCCCGGAGTCACGGGCGCAGGAGGTCCCGGAGGCGCGCCTCGAGCAGGGCGCGGTGCAGCTGCGCCGACAGCGCCGACAGCTCGGCGAGCTTGTCGGCGGCCCGCGCGCGGGCGTCCTCGGCGCGCGAGCGCAGCACCGGGGCGACCAGCTGCTCGACCAGCCCGGCCTCCCGCTCGGCGCCGGTGCGGAACACCCGCAGGTGCCGCGGCTCGATGCCGTGCCGGGCCAGCCCGGCGGCGGCGCGGGCGATGGGCAGGTCGCCGGCCGGGTGCCGCCCGTCGGCGTCGGGGGCGAGCAGGCCGAACTGCACGCAGTCGGCCAGCTGCCCTGGCTCGAGACCGGCGGCGCGGGCGAACTCGGCGGCGTCCAGGGGCGCGTCGGCGTCGGTCCCGGCGTCCGCCGGGGCGTCCGGGACCGACGCGGCCGCCGGCGACGGCCCGGGGGCCTGCACCGCGGGGCTGCCGGTGCCGGGCACCGGTAGCCCCCGGTCGAGCGCGTCGAGGTGCTCCTTGATCACCCGCAGCGGGAGGTAGTGGTCCCGCTGCGCGGTGAGCACGTACCGCAGCCGGTCGACGTCGGCCCGGGAGAACTTCCGGTACCCCGACGGCGTCCGCTGCGGAGCGACCAGCCCCTCGCTCTCGAGGAACCGGATCTTGCTGATGGTCACGTCGGGGAAGTCGTCGCGCAGCGCGGTCAGCACCGCCCCGATCGTCAGGCGCGGGGTCCGGACGTCGGCGACGCCGTCCCCGGACGCGCCGGCAGGCGCTCCCGGCACCGGATCAGCGCGCCCGCGTCAGCGGCCGGCGGGCTCGCCGGTGCGCGGGCCGGTCAGGTAGACGAGGCGGAACTTGCCGATCTGCACCTCGTCACCGCCGGCCAGGGTCGCGACGTCGACCGGCTCGCGGTTGACGTAGGTGCCGTTGAGGCTGCCGACGTCGTGCACCGAGAAACCGCCGCCCTCGCGGTGGAACTCGACGTGCCGGCGGCTGACGGTCACGTCGTCGAGGAAGATGTCGCTGTCGGGGTGCCGCCCGGCGGTGGTGACGTCCTGGTCGAGCAGGAAGCGGCTGCCGGCGTTCGGGCCGCGCTTGACCACCAGCAGGGCCGACCCGGCCGGCAGGGACTCCACCGCGCCGGCGTGGGCGTCGGCGCCGGGCTCGACGACCTCGGGGACGTCGCCGGTGTCCTCGCCGCCCACCTTCGGGATCACGCTGGTCGACTCGCCGACCCGCTCCTGGGAGAGGGCGGCGCCGCACTGCGCACAGAAGCGACTGCCCTCGGGGTTGTCGTGGCCACAACGAGTGCAGTGCACGTCTGTTCTCCTCCGGTGCAGGGGGCACCGCCGCGAGCGTTCCTGCCGCGGGCGGCCGGCGGACGACGGTCCGGTCGGTGCCGTCGTGGGTCGGCCGCCGCGCGTCGCACGGCGGGCCGTTGGTCATGGAACCAGCGGTCGTCCCGAGGGTCAACCGGACGTCGAGGTGTCGTCACAGCAGCCCCATCGGCCCGGCCGGGGGCCGGCTCCGGGGGCAGTCTAGTGATCGTCCGGGGGCGGCCGACGGCGGTGGGGGGCGGTCAGGACGCGTCGACCAGCGCCTGGTAGGCGGCCGCGTCGAGCAGGTCGGCGGTGGGGTCGCCGCCGTCCCCGGCGACGGTGATCTCGACCAGCCAGCCGTCCCCGTAGGGGTCGGCGTTGACCGTCTCGGGGGCGTCGGTGAGCGCCTCGTTGACCGCCGAGACGGTGCCGGCCACCGGCGAGTACACGTCGGAGACGGACTTGGTGGACTCCACCTCGCCGATCGGGTTGCCGGGGCCCACCTCCTCCCCCACCGCGGGCAGCTGGACGAACACGATGTCGCCCAGGGCGTCCTGCGCGTGGTCGGTGATGCCGACCCGGACGACGGTCCCCGCACCTCCGCTCCCCTGCACGAGCGCCCACTCGTGCTGGTCGGTGTAGCGGCGGTCGTCAGGGGTGGTCATGCGGCCTCGTCTCCGATCGGGTGGGGTGCCGGCGCCGCGGGGCCGCGGGGCTCTAGTCGCCGGGGTCGGGCTGAGCGTATTGAGGCTCGTCGAGGGGCCGCAACGCGTCGACGACGACCCGGTCGCGCTGCTCGATGTCCACGCTGCCGCCCTGCCGGCCGACCCGGTCGACCACGCCGCCGGGGATGCTCATCGCCGTCCGCAGGTCGGCCGCCGAGCCGATGACGACGATCTCGTAGGGCGCGGTCACCGGCCGGCCGTCGACGCGCAGGTCGCCCGGGGTGCCGGTGACGGCGGTGGACACGCCCACCCGGACGCCGTCGATCTGCATGGTCTCCGCGCCCGCGCCGCGCAGCTCCTGGACGGCGTCGAGCAGGTCGGCGACCCGCACCCGGCCCTCCGGGTCGCGGACGGTGATCACCAGACCCGGCCCCTCGGCGGCAACGGTGCCGTTGAGGACGGCGAGGGCGTCGGCGCGGGAGCGGGCGTCCTCGAGGGCGGCGGCCGACCGGCTGTCGGTGTCGGACAGCTCGCGCAGCGCGCCGCGCTGGTCGGCGATCTGGGCGCGCAGCCGGTCCTCCTCGCTGTCGAGGTCGTCGAGGATGGCGACCAGCTCCTCCTCGCGGGCGCCCTCGAGCGCCTGCCCGGTGTCGGTGCTGCGCACCTGGACGGCGATCGCGAAGCCGAGCAGCGCGGTGAGCACGGCGATGAGGGACCCCGCGACCAGCGACCGGCGCCGCCGCGGCCGCGCGCCGTCGGCCGGCGGAGGGACAGCAGGGGCCGGGACATCGGCGGCCGGGACCTCGGGTGCCGGGACCGCGGGTGCCGGGACCTCGGGTGCCGGGACCTCGGGTGCCGGGACCTCGGGTGCCGGGACCTCGGGTGCCGGGGCGTCAGGGGCGGGGTCCGCGGGCGGTGCGTCGGCGGGAGCGCGCCGCGGCACGTCGTCGGGCGCGCCGTCGTCGGGGACGGCGGCGTCGGGGGGCGGGGTGCCGGTCATGCCCGGAACAGGTGCCGGCGGATGGCCGCGGCGTTGCCGAAGATGCGGATGCCGAGCACGACCACCACGGCCGTCGACAGCTGCGCGCCCACCCCCAGCTGGTCGCCGAGGAAGACGATCAGCGCGGCGACGACGACGTTGGACACGAACGAGATGACGAACACCTTGGCGTCGAAGATCCCGTCGAGGGAGGCGCGGGCGCCGCCGAACACCGCGTCGAGCGCGGCGACCACCGCGATCGGCAGGTAGGGCTGCAGCCACAGCGGGACGGTCGGGTCGAGGACGAGGCCGAGGACGATGCCGACGGCCAGCCCGATGACGGGGATCACCGGTCAGTCCCCCGTCGCACCGTCGTCGGCGGGGGTGGCGGAGCGCAGTTCGGGGGTCCCCCCGGCGGGCACGGACAGCTCGTCCTCCTGGGCGAACTCGAAGCGCAGGCCGTAGACCTCGGAGATGGCGGCGAGCGCGCCGACCTCCGGGCTGGCCAGGAACTGCGACCGGAGGTCGTCCGGGTCGCCGATCGCGCTGACGAGGTAGGGGTTGGTGACCGGGCGGAAGTCGACGAGGACCGCCTCCCCGGCGAAGCGGATCGCCGACGTCGGCCCGAGCCGCTGGCCGTTGATGGCGACCGCCTCCGCGCCGGCGGCCCACAGCGCGTTGACCACCAGCTGCAGGTCGCCGTCCTGGACCCGACCGCGGGCGTCGTCCTGGGTGCCACCGCCCACCGGGTCGGCGTCGGCGTCGGGCTCGGCGTTGGCGAGGGTGACCACCAGGCCGGGGCCGCTGACGGCGACCAGCCCGGCGGCGAGCTCGGCGGCGTGCAGGTCGTCGATGGCGCGCTGGCCGCCGGCGCTGGCCGCCAGCGCGTCCGCGCGGGCCCCGGTGACCTCGTCGCGCAGCCGCTCGAGCTCGGCGGTGAGGTCGTCGGCGGTGGCCGACTGCACCTGGATCTCGTCGACCAGCTCCGCGCGGACCTGCTCGCGGCCCTCGGCGCCGGTGGCGGCCTGGTCGTAGGTGACCGCCGCCAGCAGGCCGGCGACCGCCATGGTGGCGGCGACGGCGAGCGGGCCGACGCGGCGCCGGGCCGGCCGGTCGGGCGCCCCGGCCGCCGCGCGCGCCCGGCGGGCCTCGGCCGCGCGGGCGTAGGCGGGGTCGAGGGTCTCGGCGAGCACCTGGTCGAGCAGCGAGGCGCCCATCGAGCGCGGGCCGCCCGCGCGCCGGGCGGTGGTCACGGCGCGGGACGGGCCTCCGCGCCCGCCGCCTCCCGCTCGGCGCGCACCAGCCCGACCACCTGCACCACGTAGAGCACGCCGGCCAGCACGTAGAGGACCCCGCCCCAGATGGTCAGCGCCCACGCGACCGGCTGCACCCACGCCCAGGCACCGCCACCGTCGGCCAGCAGCAGCAGCGGGAAGGCGTAGAGCAGGATGAAGGTGGCCGCCTTGCCCAGGTAGTGCACCTGCAGCGGCGGGTACCCGTGGCGGCGCAGCACCAGCAGCATGACGCCGAGGACGACCTCGCGGCCGACGAGCACGGCGACCACCCACAGCGGGACGACGTCGCGCAGCACGAAGGCGATCAGCGTGGCGACGATGTAGAGGCGGTCGGCGGCCGGGTCCAGCAGCGCGCCGAGCCGGCTGGACTGGCCGAGCAGGCGGGCGAGCTTGCCGTCGGCCCAGTCGGTGACCCCGGAGACCATGAGCACGACGACGGCCCACCCGTCGGCCTCGGGCCCCAGCAGCAGGTACAGGAACACCGGCACGCCGAGCAGCCGCAGCACCGACAGGAGGTTGGGGAGGGTCCACACGCGGTCGGGCAGCTCGTTGCGGTCGGCTCCCGGGGTCCCCGGCGCCGTCCGGCCGGGGGACGCCGGGACCGCGGCCGACGACCCTTGCGACGACGTCACTGCTCCTCCACCCCGCTGCACACCGTGCCCGAGGCTAGTCGAAGGACCCCGCTGCCCCCCGCCACTCGCACGCTCGCGGCGGGCCCCTGCAGCGGGGCCGTTCCAGCACCTCCCCTGCCCCCCGCCACTCGCACGCTCGCGGCGGGCCCCTGCAGCGGGGCCGTTCCAGCACCTCCCCTGCCCCCCGCCACTCACACCCTCGCGGCGGGGGCCCGACGACTAGGCGGGGACGGCGACCAGGGACGCCGGTGCCGGCTCGTGGCCGAGCGGACGGCGGCTGAACGAGCCGGTGCCGTGGCTGACCGAGCGCAGCGCCCCGGCGTAGCCGAGCAGCTCGATCTCGGGCACCTCGGCGCGGACGGTGGTGCGGTCGCGGTCGGGGTCGGCGTCGCTGCCGGTGACCCGGGCGCGGCGGGAGGACAGGTCGCTCATCACCGCGCCGACGTGCTCGCCGGGGACGACGACCGCCACCTCGCACCACGGCTCGAGCACCTTGGTGCCGGCCGCGGCCGCCAGCTCGCGCACGGCCAGCGCGCCGGCGGACTGGAAGGCGGCGTCGGAGGAGTCCACCGAGTGGGCCTTGCCGTCGACGAGCACGAAGGCGACGTCGACCAGCGGCCGGTCGTCGTGCACCCCCTTGGCCGCCTGCGTGCGGATCCCCTTCTCCACGCTGCCGTGGTACTGGCTGGGCACCGCCCCGCCGACGACGCGCTGCGCGAAGGTGATGCCCGACCCGGGCGGGCCGGGCTCGGCCTCCACCACGACGACGGCGTACTGCCCGTGCCCGCCGGACTGCTTGACCAGCCGGCCGGTGGCCTTCGCCGGCCCCGCCAGCGTCTCCACCATCGGCACCCGCACCGGGACGGTGGTCACCGCGACGCCGTGGCGGGTGCGCAGCCGCTCGAGCAGCACCTCGCCGTGCGCCTCCCCGACGCACCACAGCAGCAGCTGGCCGGTGTCGCGGGAGCGCTCGACGCGCAGCGTCGGGTCCTCGGCGGCCAGCCGGGCCAGCGCCGGGCCGAGCCGGTCCTCGTCGGCGCGGGAGGCGGCCTCGACCGCGACCGGGTGCTGGGGCACCGGCAGGTCCCACGGCGGGACCAGCCGCGGGTCGCCGGGTGCGGAGAGGGTGTCGCCGGTCTCGGCGGAGGTCAGCCGGGTCACCGCGCACACGTCGCCGGCCGGGCAGGACGCGACCGGGCGCAGCGTCGACCCCAGCGGGGAGGAGATGGCGCCGATCCGCTCGTCGACGTCGTGGTCGGGGTGGCCCCGGTCGGCGCCGCCGTGCCCGGAGACGTGCACCGGGGTGTCGGGGGTGAGGGTGCCGGAGAACACGCGCAGCAGGGAGACCCGGCCCAGGTAGGGGTCGGTGGTGGTCTTGACGACCTCGGCGACCAGCGGGCCGTCGGGGTCGCAGGCCAGCGCCGGGGCCGGGGAGCCGTCGGGGCGCGACACCGGCGGGCAGCCGTGCTCCATCGGGCACGGGAAGCCGTTGACGATCAGGTAGAGCAGCGCGTCGAGGCCGATGCCCTGCAGCGGGGCGGCGCACAGCACGGGGTGGAAGTGGCCGCGGGCGACGGCGGTCTCGAGGTCGTTCACCAGGTCGCCCTGCACCAGCTCGTCGCCGGCGAGGTAGCGCTCCATGAGCGCCTCGTCCTCGCTCTCGCCGATGATCCCCTCGATGAGCTCGCTGCGGAGCCGGTCGGCGTCGGGGGCCTGCGCGCCGGGCTCGAGCAGGTTGACCACCCCCTGCACCGAGCCGTCGGGACCGCGGTCGACGAGGTGGACCGGGTAGACGCCGGCGCCGAGGACGGTCTGGCACAGCCGCACCGTCTCCTCGACGTCGGCGCGCGGCCGGTCGAGCTGGGTGACGACGACGGCGCGCGGCATGCCGACCGCCGCGCACTCCTCCCACAGCTGCACGGTCGCCGCGTCGACCCCGCCGACTGCCGAGACGACGAACAGGGCGGCGTCGGCGGCGCGCAGCCCGGCGCGCAGCTCGCCGACGAAGTCGGGGCTGCCGGGGGTGTCGAGCAAGGTGATCCGGGCGCCGTCGTGCTCGACGGTGGCCACCCCGAGGGTCACCGAGCGCTGCTGGCGGACCTCGACCTCGTCGCTGTCGAGACAGGTGGTGCCGTCCTCGATGCGGCCGGCGCGCGGCAGGGTGCCGGTCGCGGCCAGCAGCGCCTCGGCGAGGGTGGTCTTGCCGGCGCCCGAGCGGCCGACCAGCGCCACGTTGCGGACCCGGCTCGCCTCGCGCGGGGCGGGCGCCGGGGACACCTCCCTACCCACGGCGGGCTCCCGCGCGGTGGCCGTCCTGGTCGGGTTCGGGCACGGGGACCTCCCGGGGTCGTCAGGGGTGTGGTCTCGGTCACAACCCTGCCCCGCGACGTCACCGCACGGCAAGACCCCGGCGGCCGGGAGCACGACGGGGCCCGGACGACGCACGCCGCCCGCGGGGGGACCCCGCGGGCGGCGTGCCGGTGAGAGGAGGCGGTGCGGCGGTCAGGCCGCCGACGGCGCCCGGTAGGCCTCCCAGGCGTTGCTCATCCGGGCGACCTGGCCGGCCGAGAACGTGTTCATGCAGAAGTCCTCGGTGTAGTCCATGAAGTTGGTGATCGGGTCGGTCCCGGGGTCGCGCGGGCAGCTGTCGCGGCCGGCGTCGGCCTCGCACTCGAAGGCGGGCAGGGCCTCGGCCGGGGTGTCGGGCACGTAGTCGCCGGGGCCGGAGCAGCCGCCCTGGAAGGTGTGGAACAGCCCCAGCCAGTGGCCGACCTCGTGGGTGAGGGTGTCGCCCTGGTCGTAGGGCTCGGCGGTGCCGCCGGGCATCGACTCGTCGAGGATCACCACGCCGTCGGCCCACAGCTGCCCGCCCTTGGCCTTCTGCGGGAAGGTCGCGTAGCCGAGCAGCCCGCCGCCGATGGAGGCGACGTAGACGTTGAGCGTCTCCGGGCCGCCCACGCGCAGCGCGGACTTGGCGGCCCGCTCCTCCTTGCTGCCCGGCACCAGGCTCGCCCACGCGGCGTCGACGGTGTACGTCGTCTGCTCGGGGTCGTAGGTGAAGACGAACGGCGTCGCCGGCGAGCCCGCCGCGGCGCCCTCGCCGGCGTAGGCGTCGTTGAGGACGTCGACCTGCGCGGCGATGAGCGCGTCGAAGCGGGCCTCGTCGACGGGCTCGGCGCTGATGACGTGGAAGACCGTGGGGACGGTGACCGAGCCGGCCTCGAGCACCGGGCGGGTCTTCGGGTTGCCCAGCGCGGCGGCCTGGTGGGTGGAGACGGCGTTGGGCTCGGCGCGGGTGGCCCCGGGGCGGACGCGGGCCTCCTCGGTGCCGGAGCCGACGTCGTCGGTGTGCACGTCGGTGCACGCCTCCGCGGCGCCGGCGGACGGGGCGGCGGCGTCGACCGTGCCGGCCGCCGGGGCGGTCGTCAGGGCCAGCGCCGCCGCGGCGCCGAGGGTGAGGGCGGTCCGGCGCAGCCGGGTCATGGGTGCCTCCGCAGGGAGCTCGGTCGGACGGGCCCCCGCCTGCTGGGGGCGGGGTGCGCGGAGCCAACCACACACCGGTACCGGGCGGTCTCGTCGGGCGTGTCGCAGGTCACGTCCGGCGCTCCGGCGCGCCCGCTGGCGGCCGCCCCGGGGCGGGGTCCCGACGGGGTCGGCGAGACTGCGGCGGTGACGAGCGCAGCGGGCGGGTACGCCGCCGGCCGGGACCAGGAGAGCAGCCGGGCGCACGCGGTGCCCCGGGAGGCCGCCGACGGGCCGCCGCCGTGGGTGGCCGCCTGCGGGACGCCGGTCGCCGTCGTCCAGGGTTCGTGGGCGGGCCGCCGCGGGCTGGGCTCCGAGGACGTGTGCCCCGACTGCCGCCGCCTCGCCCCGGCCTGAACCGCCGCCTGGCTCACCCCGACGCGAGAGGCCGTCCTCCCTCACCCGGACGCGGGCGGCCGGCCCGCCCCCCCGGGGGGGGGGGGGCGGGCCCGCAGGGCACCCTCTAATGGAGCCCGGGCCCGGCCCACACCTCGCG
>NZ_JBJGYI010000049.1:0-25765 GCF_054049915.1 Geodermatophilus sp. SYSU D00766 | reverse complement strand
CGCCCGGGCGGCGCGGGACCGGGCCGCCCGGGCGGCGCGCCGGGCCGCCGAACTGACCGCCCGGGTCGAGGAGCTGGCCGCCGAGCTGGCGCGGGCGCGCGAGGAGGCGGAGGCCGCCGGCACCGAGACGGCGACGGCGCAGCGGCGGGCGGGTGCGGCCGACCGGGCGGCGGAGCGCGCGGCCGCCGAGCGCGACCGCACCGCCGCCCGGGTCGCCGAGCTGGAGGCGGCGCCGCCCGGTGCCGGCCCCTCCGGCTAACCCATCGTCCTCTGGCCGTCGAGGGACTCCCGCAGGATGTCGGCGTGCCCGGCGTGCTGGGCGGTCTCGGCCACCACGTGCAGGAACACCCGCCGCGCGGAGCGGACGGCGCCCGGCGCGAACCACGGCGCCTCCGGCAGCGGGTGCGCGGCGTCGAGGTCGACGGTGCGGACCAGCTCGTCGGTGCGGGCGGCGACGTCGTCGTAGAGGGCGAGCACCGACGCCAGCGTCTCGCCCGGTGCCAGCACCCACTCCTGCGCCCAGTCCTCCGGCGACTGCTCCATGGCGCTGGTGCCGTGGACGACGAAGTCCGCCCACGACCGCTCGGTGGAGGCGACGTGCTTGACGATGCCGGCCAGCGTCAGCCGGCTGGCGGTGGTGCGCCGGGTGGCCTGCTCGTCGGTCAGCCCCCGGACGGTGTACCGCAGGAAGTCCCGGTGGGTGGCCAGCGTCTCGAGCAGGTCGGCGCGCTCGCCGGTCAGGGTGGGGGTCGAAGCGGTCACGGGGTCCTCCGGGGTTCTCGTCCGTCCTGGTGAGGACCATGCTCCCGGTCATTGCGGTCACATCCTGACCGTTGTCCCGGGGAGGATAGGGGGGTGAGCGACCCCGCGGTGCGCACCCTCCGGCTGCTGTCCCTGCTGCAGGCACGCCGCTACTGGTCCGGCGCCGACCTGGCCGACCGGCTGGGCGTCTCCGTCCGCACGCTGCGCCGCGACGTGGAGCGGCTGCGCGAGCTCGGCTACCCGGTCGACGCCTCGCGCGGGGTCGACGGCGGGTACGCGCTCGCGCCGGGCGCCGCGCTGCCGCCGCTCGTGCTCGACGACGACGAGGCCGTCGCGCTCGCCGTCGGGCTGCAGGCGGCCGCCGCGGGCCCGGTCGCGGGCATGGCCGAGACGTCGGTGCGGGCGCTGGCCAAGCTGGTGCAGGTCATGCCCCGCCGGCTGCGCTCGCGGGTCGAGGCGCTGCGCGCGGTGACGGTGCCGGCCGGCACGCCCCCGTCGTCGGGCGCCGACGTCGTCGACCCCGCCGTCCTGACCACCGTCGCCCTCGCCTGCCGCGACACCGAGCGGCTGACCTTCGGCTACACCGCCCCCGACCGGGAGCGCGCGGAGCGGACCGTCGAGCCGCACCGCCTCGTGGCGCTGGGCCGCCGCTGGTACCTCGTCGGCTACGACCTCGACCGCGGCGACTGGCGGGTGTTCCGGCTCGACCGGCTGCACGCTCCGCGCGGCACGGGCGCGGTGTTCGGCCCGCGCCGCTTCCCCGCCGAGGACGCCGCGGCCTACGTGCGCGAGCGCATCGGCAGCGCGTGGACCCGGTACGTCGTCGAGGCGCGGGTGGCCGCCGGCGGGGACCACGTGCGCCGGCGGATCGGGCGCTGGGCCACCGTCACCGACGACGGCCCCGGCGGCTGCCGGGTGCGCATCGAGGGCGACGACCTCGACTGGGCGGTGGCGGCGCTGGGCCTGACCGGCGCGCCGTTCACCGTGCTGTCCCCGCCGCCGGAGCTCACCGACCGGCTGCGCGTGGTCGCCGACCGGTACACCACCGCGGCCGGCTGAGCGCCCCGCCGTCGACGGTCAGGAGCCGCCCGGGTCGGCAGCCGGCGGCTCCCCGGCGGGCGGTTCCGCTGCGGGCGCCTCCTCGGCGGGTGGGTCCGGTGCGGGCGGCTCCTCGGGGGGCGCCTGTCCGGCCGGTGCCTCGACCGCGGCCTCCTCCCGGGCCGGGGGTTGCGCGGCGGGCGGCTCCGGAGCCTGCGGGGCCGGTGGTGCCTCGGCGGGCGGCTCGTCGGCCGGCGGTGCGGGCGGGGCCGGTGGCTCCTCGGCCGGCGGCTCCTCCGCGGGGGGCTCCTCCGCTGGCGGCTCCTCCGCAGGGGGCTCGTCGGCGGGGGGCTGCTCGGTCGGCGGCTCCCCGGCGGGTGGTGCCTCCTCGACCGGTGCCTCCGGCTGCGGCGGGCTGCCCGGCGCGTCCCCGGCGGGAGGAGCGCCGGACCCGGGGGCCGGTGCAGGCGCCACCGTGCCGCCGGACGGACCCGCGGGGCCGTCGCTGCCGGACGGGGAACCGGACGAGGAACCGGACGAGGAGCCGGACGAGGAGCCGGACGACGGGCCCGCCGACGTCGTCCCGCTGCCCGTGGCGGGCGGTGTGGTGTCGCCGCCGAACCGGAGGGCCTGCTCGGCCAGGCCGGCGTCGACCTGCCGGTCCCCGCCACCGGCGGTGCCCACGGGCCGGGCCACCACCGTGCCGGTCGTGTCGTCGACGAGGACCAGCGCGGGCACCGGCGCGGCGCTGCGCTGCACGACGACCACCGTGTCGGGGGCACGACCCCGCACGGGGTCGCCCTCGGGGTCCTGGTAGTCGGGGGAGGGGCGGGCGGCGGGCGGCTCCAGCGGGTTGCCGCACAGGCACCGGACCTGCGGGACGCCCGAGTCGTCGACCAGCACGGCCGTGCCGGCCCGCAGCACCGACTGGAACGGCACGGCCCGCCCGTCGGCGAAGCCGTGGTTGGTGACGGCGGTGTCGAAGCGCAGCACCACCGGGGTCAGCGTCGCCAGGTGCAGCTCGATCCCGTCGACCGGGATGCCCTCGACCGCGGCGAAGGCGGCGGCGCGGTCGGGGCGGGCCGCGAGGAACGCCGCCATCCCCTCGGCGTCGCAGACCTCGGCGCCGGGACCGCCGTAGAGCCCCGGCCGGTCACCGGCCACCGGGCTGCCCGCCGCCGCGCTCCCGGTCGCCGCGCCGTCGGGTCCCGCGCCCCCCGGTGCAGCGCCGTCCGGCGCCGTGGCGTCCGGGGACTGGGTGCCGGCCGCCTCGGCCGGGGTGTCGGCGCCCACCCCGGCGCCGCCGGTCCCCGTCGGGGGCTCGAGGGTCGTCCCCGCGGACCCGTCGCCCTGCGGGGAGCCCGCGGTGCCCGGTGCCGCGCCGGCCCCGTCCGCGGGGGGCTCGCCGTCGGCGGGTGCCGGGACGCCGGACTCAGCCGGGCCGGCCGCCCCCGGCGGCGCGGGGACGAACGGGTCCTCGCCCGGGTCGTCGGCCGGCTCGACGACCACCGGGGTCGACGCCGTCGCGTCGGAGCCGTCGGAGGCCAGCCGGACCGCCGCCACCCCGCCGGCGGCGGTCAGCGCGACCGCCCCGGCGACGAGTGCCGCGGCCAGGCCCCGGCGGCGGGGTGGCCGCGGCGGCGGTTCGGCGGCGCGGTGCCGGGCGCGGTGGGCACCGGCCACGTCGGCCCCGGAGCCGCGCACGGCCGCGGCGGTCCCTCCCGCCGGAGCACCGGCCGCCGGGGCACCGCCCGCGGTACCCACCGCGGTCCCGCCGGAGGCGGCCGGCGGCGGGACGGCCCGCACCGGCACGGTGTCGGGGGCGGGCATGAGTGCCGCGCGGGCGGCGCGCGCCAGCTCGCCGGCGCTCACGTACCGCTGGTCGGGGTCCTTGGCCATGCCCCGCGCCACCACGGCGTCGAGCCCCGGCGGGAGCGAGGCGACCACGTCGGTGGGCCGCGGCGGCTCCCGGTGCAGGTGCGCCTCGCACAGCTCCTGCGCGTCGGCGGCGGCGAACGGCGGCCTGGCGGTGAGCACCTCGTACAGGAGGCAGGCCAGCGCGTAGACGTCGACCCGGTGGTCGGCGAGCCGGTCGGTCAGGCGCTCGGGGGGCACGTACCGCGGCATCGCGACCGCGTCCCCGCCGGTGGGGGCCCCGGCGATCCCGAACCCGTCGAGGTGGCAGTCCGGGTGGGCGGTCCGGCCCGACAGCAGGACCTCGGCGGGCGCGACGTCGCGGTGCACGAGACCGCGGGCGTGCGCGGCGTCGAGTGCGGCGGCGAGCTGCCCGACGACGCCGACCGCGAGGTGGGCCGGCAGCGGCCCCCCGGCGGCGAGCACCGCGGCCAGCGTCCGGCCGTCGACCAGCTGCGTGTCCACGTAGAGCCGGCCGTCGATCTCGCCGAACTCGTGGACGGCGACGACGTGCGGCTCGTCGAGCTGCGCGGCGCGCTCGCAGTCGCGGAGGAAGCGTGCGCGGAACCGCTCGTCCCGGGTGAGCTCCGGCAGCAGGATCCGGAGCGCGACGGTCCGGTGCCGGCGGGTGTCCCAGGCGCGGTGGACCTCGCCCGAGCGGCCGCGTCCCAGCAACTCGTCGAGCTCGTAGGGGCCGAAGGTCTGGAGCGGCAGGAGCGTCTCCCGGTGGAGCGAGGCTGACGGGTGGCTGCGTCAGTTCCCCGAGTGTCGGCCGCGATCCGGCCGATCGCCACGGACCCGCCGGGTGCCCGGGCGTGGACGCCGGACCGTCGTCGCGGCACTGCGCAGCGTGATCGGTCGGACGGCGGGGACCGGCACCGGCCCGCAGCATGGGGGCATGACGGAGTCAGCGGGCCGCGTCGCGGTCGTCACCGGGTCGGAGTCGGGCATCGGCAAGGCGGTGGCCGTCGCGCTCGCCGAGCAGGGCTGCGACGTGGGGATCACCTGGTACCGCGACGAGGCCGACGCGCAGGCCACCGCCGAGGAGGTGCGCTCCCGGGGCCGGCGCGCGGAGGTCCGCCACGTCGACCTCACGCAGCTGCCGCAGGCCGCCGACGTCGTCGACGAGCTCGCCGACGCGCTCGGCGGCATCGACGTGCTCGTCAACGACGCCGGCACCGGTCACTCCACGCTGCTCCTCGACACCGACTACGCGACGTGGCGCGAGGTGCTGGCCACCGACCTCGACGCGGCGTTCCTGTGCCTGCAGCGGGCCGCCCGGCGGATGGTCGCCGCCGGGCGGGGCGGGCGCGTCGTCAACGTCACCAGCGTCCACGAGCACCAGCCGCGGGTGGGCGCGGCGGCCTACTGCGCGGCCAAGGGTGGCCTGGGGCTGCTCACCCGGGTCGCCGCCATCGAGCTCGCCGAGCACGGGATCACCGTGAACGCCGTCGCGCCGGGGGAGATCGCCACGCCGATGACCGGCCAGGAGGACGAGGACCCCACCGCGCCCGGGCACGAGCGGCCCGGTGTCCCGGTGGGCCGCCCGGGCGACGCCCACGAGGTCGCCGCCGTCGTCGCGTTCCTCGCCTCCCCGCAGGCGTCCTACGTGACCGGGGCGTCCTACGCCGTCGACGGCGGCATGCTGCAGATGGGGCCGATGGCCGGCTCCCACCTGACCTCCGACGGCTGGCGCCGCCCCTGAGCGCCCGGGGCGCTCAGTCCACGCGCGTCCGGCGGGCGGAGCGGACCGCCTTCTGCCGGTAGAGGGCGGCGTCGGCGCGGGCGAGCACCTCGTCGAGGTCCTCACCGGGGCGGGCGGTCGCCGTCCCGGCCGACCACGGCCCGGCCGACACCGCGCGCAGCCGCTGCAGCAGGTCGGCGGTGGCCGCGGTGTCGCTGCCGGGCAGGCACAGGGCGAACTCGTCCCCGCCGACCCGGCCGAGCAGGTCCGACCGGCGCAGCTCCGAGCGCCAGGAGGAGGCCAGCGAGCGCAGCAGTGCGTCCCCGGCGGCGTGCCCCCCGGTGTCGTTGACCGCCTTGAACCCGTCGAGGTCCAGCAGCGCGACGGTGACCGGCTCGCCGGCCCGCCCCGCGGCGGCCAGCACCCGGACGGCGCCGTCCTCCCACGCGCGGCGGTTGACCAGCCCGGTCAGCGGGTCGGTGCAGGCGGCCCGGCGCAGGGCGCGGGTCTGGCGGATCTGCGCCTCGGTGAGCACGACCGCGGTGATGACCGCGGCGCTCCACGGCGACAGGAAGCCCTCCGGCGCCGCGGCGAGCGCGCCCGCGCTGACGACGACGACCCCGGCGGCGGCGTGGGCGCGGGCCGGCGCCGGCGGCAGCACGTGCCCGGCGAGCATCCCCAGGGCCACCAGCGCCGGGCCGAGGCCGACGATGCCCACGGCGGTGGCCGACCGCCAGGCCACCAGGGCGGTGAGCAGCGACAGCAGCGCGAGCGCCGCGTGGACGGCGGCCATCGGCAGCCGGTCGCGGCCGGTCCACATCACCGCGGCGAGCGCCCCGCCGCACACGGCCAGCGCTGCCAGCAGCGACACCGGCGTGCGGACGCTCATCGGCCACAGCGCGCCCGCCGCGCACAGCACGGCCCCACAGCCGTACAGCAGCGCGAGCAGGCCCAGCCCACTCCTGCGATCCCCGTACACGCGGCCCCCTCCGTCGCGAAGGGGATCGTTCCCCATCCGGGCGCTCCTGAGCAGGGGGAGGAGCGCGTCACCCGGAGGAGTGGTCAGCCGGTGAGCTCGGTCGGGACGGCGATGACGTCGACCATGGCCCCGCGCCGGTAGACGGTGACCGGCAGCGGCTGTCCCACCGCCTCGGCGAACAGCAGCCGCTGCAGGCTCTGCGCCTCGGCCACCGGCGCCCGGCCCGCCTCCAGGACCAGGTCACCGGGCCGCAGCCCCGCCCGGTCGGCCGGCGACCCCGCGACGACGTCGACCACCCGCAGCCCGCGGCGGCGTCCGGTGCGCTCGGCGAGCGGGGCCGGCAGCGGCGCGGGACTGCTGACCAGGCCGAGGTAGGCCCGGCGCACCCGGCCGTCGCGCACCAGCGTCGTCATGATCCGGCGGGTGGTGTCGTTGACCGGCACGGCCAGCCCCAGGCCCCACCCCGCGACGGCGGTGTTGATCCCCACCACCCGGCTGGCGGAGTCGGCCAGCGCGCCGCCGGAGTTGCCGGGGTTGAGCGCGGCGTCGGTCTGGATGACGTCCTCGACCACCCGCGCGGTGCGCCCGTCGCGGGTGGGCAGCGAGCGCCCCAGGCCGCTGACCACGCCGGCGGTCACCGACCCGGCCAGGCCCAGCGGGTTGCCGACGGCGACCACGAGCTGCCCGACCCGCAGCTGCGCGGCGTCGCCGAGCACGGCCGGCTCCGGGGCGCCGCCGGTGGCCCGGACGACGGCGAGGTCGGAGAGCGGGTCGGTGCCGACGACGTCCACCGCCGTCTCGCTGCCGTCGCTGAACACCGCCCGCCCGGCGCGGGCGCGGCCGACCACGTGCGCGTTGGTCAGCAGCAGGCCGTCACCGGGGACCACCACCGCCGACCCGGCGCCCGACCGCCCGTCGGGGCCGGTGACCTGCAGCGCGGCGACGTGCGGGGTGAGGTCGGCGGCCACCGCGGTGACCACCTGGGAGTAGGCGTCCAGCGCGGCGTCGGTGTCCGGTCGGGTCACGGCGCACCTCCTGGGTCTGATTACACCGTTGCACCGTCCAGTGGACGCCTGTGCGCCCGTCCCGGCCACCCCCGCGGCTACGCCCACAGCGATCAGGTGCCCCGGCGCGCGCTCGTGCTCTGCCCACGGACGCGGGGCAGAGCACGAGCGCGCCGGTCAGCAGGTGCGACGCCGCCGGGCCGGCCGTAGCGTCGGCCTGCCCCACACACGGTCACCAGCACGGTCACCGGCACCCCCGACGGCACCCAGGAGCGGCGTGCACCCCGACGGCCAGCAGTCCGACACCCGCGCCGTCGGGCGCACCCTCGGTGTCGAGGAGGAGTTCCACCTCGTCGCGCCCGACACCTACGAGCTGACCCCGGGCCCGCAGGCGGCGGCCGCCGCCCTCGCCGGCGAGGCGGGCCCGCTGGTGCTCCCGGAGATCTCCACCACCCAGCTGGAGACCGCCAGCGGGATCTGCACCTCCCTCGCCGAGGTGCGCGCCGAGATCGCCGCCGGCCGCGCCCAGGCGGCCGCCGCCGCGGCGCGCGACGGCCTGCTGCTGCTGCCCGCGTCCACCCACCCGTGGGACTCCTGGCACACCATGCCGGTCACGCCGGGGGAGCGGTACGAGGCGATGGTGGAGCGCTGGGCGGGGCTGGCCCGGCAGCAGGACATCTGCGGCTGCCACGTGCACGTCGGCGTCCCCGACCTCGACACCGCCGTCGCCGTGCTCGACCGCGCCCGGCCCTACGTCCCGGTGCTGCTGGCCATGACCGGCAGCTCGCCGTTCCACGACGGCGTCGACACCGGCTACGAGTCGTGGCGGACGCTGTGGTGGACCCGCTTCCCGCACGCCGGCGCCCCCGAGCCCCTCGGCGACGCCGAGGGCTACCGGCGCGTGCTCGCCGGCCTGGTCGCCTCCGGCGTGGTGGCCGACGGGTCGCACCTGTACTGGGACGTGCGCCCCTCGGCCCGACTGCCGACCATCGAGTTCCGGCTGGCCGACGTGTGCACCACCGTCGACGACGCCGTCCTGCACGCGGCGCTGGTCCGCTCGCTGGTGCGGGTGCTCGCCGGCCGCGCCGCCCGCGGCGAGCCGGTGCCCGAGGTCCGCCCCGAGCACCTGCGGGCGGCCCGCTGGCGGGCGGCGCGCGAGGGCGTCGGCGGCCGGCTGTTCGACCCGCTGCGCCTGGAGCTGGTCGACGCCCGCGACGCCGTCTCCGGCCTGCTCGCCGAGCTCGAGGAGGACCTCACCGGCGCCGGCGAGTGGGACGAGGTCTGCGCGCTGGTGCAGGACCTGCTCGGCCGGGGTACGTCCGCGGCGCGGCAGCGGAGCACCTGGCTGCGCACGGGCGACCGCCGGGCGGTCGCCGAGTGGGTCGTCCGCGAGGGGGCGGCCGGGAGGACCTGATGGACGCCGACGACGTCCGGGAGCTCGCCCTCCCGCTGCGCGATGCCGCCGACCTCGACCCGCTGCTCGCGCGGGTCGGCGACGCGCGGGTGGTGGCGGTCGGCGAGGCCAGCCACGGCACGCACGAGTACTACGCCTGGCGCGCGGCGCTGACCCGCCGCCTGGTCGAGGAGCACGGCTTCGGCCTGGTCGCCGTCGAGGGGGACTGGCCCGACTGCGCCCGGGTCGACCGCAGCGTGCGGCTGCGCCCGGGGGCCGACGAGGACCCGCGCACCGCCCTGGACGCGATCTCCCGCTGGCCGACGTGGATGTGGGCCAACGACGACGTCGTCGACTTCTGCCGCTGGCTGCGCGAGGTCAACGCCGCCCGGCCCGCGGCCGAGCGTGTCGGCTTCCACGGCCTCGACGTCTACAGCCTCTGGGACTCCATGCACGAGCTGCTGGCCTGGGTGCAGGACAACGAGCCCGAGCACGCGGCGGCCGCGCGGCAGGCGCTGCGCTGCTTCGAGCCCTTCGGCGAGGACGGCGCCGAGTACGCCTTCGCCAGCCGGTTCGCGCCCTCCACGTGCGAGGAGACCGTCGTCGACCTGCTGCGCCGGTTGTGCGAGGAGCGCGGCGCGGCGAGCGACCCCGACGACGCCGACGCCCGCTTCGCCGCCGAGCAGAACGCCGCCGTCGTCGCCGGGGCCGAGCGCTACTACCGGGCGATGGTCGGGGGCTCGGCGGAGTCGTGGAACGTCCGCGACGTGCACATGGCCGACACCCTCGACCGGCTGCTGGCGCACACCGGCCGGCGGGCGGTCGTCTGGGAGCACAACACCCACGTCGGGGACGCCCGCGCCACCGACATGGCCGACGCCGGGATGACCAACGTCGGCCAGCTGCTGCGGGAGCGGCACGGCGCCGACGACGTCGTGCTGGTCGGGTTCGGCGGGCACCGCGGCGGGGTGGTCGCCGGGCGGGAGTGGGGCGCGCAGATCGAGCGCATGGTCGTGCCGCCGGCCCGGGAGGGCAGCCTGGAGCACCTGCTGCACGAGGCGCTCGGACGGGACGCGCTGGTCCTCGTCCCGCGCGGGGAGCGCCCCGGCTGGTTGGAGCGCCGGCTCGGCCACCGGGCGATCGGCGTGGTGTACCGGCCCGAGCGGGAGCGCTGGGGCAACTACGTGCCGACCGTGCTCGGCGAGCGCTACGACGCCTTCCTGTACCTGGAGGAGACGACGCCGCTGCAGCCGCTGCACCTCGAGCGGCCCGACGAGCACGTGCCGCCCGCGGCGCACGCGGTGTGATGGCGGCCGCGCCGCGCCCGGCCGCCGAGGGGCGACTCGAGGCGCGGCCCGGTCCCTCGCCGGCCGGGCCGCCGCTGCCGCCGGGCACCACGGCGCTCGACCTCGGCGGCGCAGCCGAGGCGCTGGTCGCCGTCCCCCGGGCAGGGGGCGGGCCGTGCCCGCTGCTGGTGTTCTGCCACGGCGCCGGCGGCCACGCCGGGCAGTCGCTGGCGGCGGTGGGCGACGTCGCCACCGCCCGCGGGGTCGCGGTGCTCGCCACGTCGTCGGTGGCGGTCACCTGGGACCTCATCGCGGGCGGGCTCGGCCGCGACGTCGCCGTCCTCGACGCCGCCCTGCAGCAGGTGGCCGCGGGCCTGGCGGTGTCGCGGGTGGCGCTCGGCGGCTTCTCCGACGGCGCCTCGTACGCCCTGTCGCTGGGCCTGGCCAACGGCGAGCTGGTCGAGGCGCTGCTGGCCTTCTCACCCGGCTTCGCGGCGCCGCCCGGGCGCGCGGGCCGGCCGCGGGTGTGGATCGCCCACGGCACGCACGACCGGGTGCTGCCGGTCGACCGCTGCGGCCGGCGGGTGGCGCAGCAGCTCACCGCGGGCGGCTACGACGTCGTCTACGACGAGTTCGACGGCGGCCACGTGGTGACCCCCGCCCTGGTCGCCGCCGCCCTCGACACGTGGCTCGGCCCGCCCCGCTGACGCGGGGCGGGCCGAGGTGGTGCCGCTAAGCGGTGCGGCGGGCGACGAGGTCCTTCTGCTGCTCGGGGTTGACCTCGTCGGGGTCCTCGCCGTGGTCCTTCGGGCCACCGGTCTTCGACGCGGAGAACTCCGGGCCGAGCTTCTCCAGCGCCAGCCGGCCGTAGACCTGCTGCTGGGTGGCCACCCGCTGCGAGCGGCCGCGGCCGAGGAAGCTGACCATCCAGTGCAGCACCGTGGTGACCCGGCTCTTGAAGCCGATGATGTAGAAGAGGTGCACCACCAGCCAGATCACCCAGGCGATGAAGCCCTCGAACTTCATCTTCTTGATGTCGGCCACCGCGGAGAACCGCGAGATCGTCGCCATGTTGCCCTTGTCGCGGTAGCGGAAGGGCCCGCGCGGCTTCTTGCCGGCGAGGCGGCGCTGGATCTGGTCGGCCGCGTAGCGCCCGCCCTGGATGGCCACCTGTGCCACACCCGGCAGCTTGTCGGGGTGGTTGGCCATGTCGCCGACGACGTGGATCTCCGGGTGGCCGGGCAGGGTCAGGTCCGCCTGCACCGCGACCCGGCCGGGGCGGTCCACCTCGGCGCCGGTCTTCTCGCCCAGCAGCCGGCCCAGCGGGGAGGCCTGCACACCGGCCGCCCACACCTTGGTGGCGGCGGCGATGCGGCGCACCTGCCCGTCGGAGTCCTTGACGGTGAGGCCGTCGGCGTCGAGGTCGGTGACCAGCGCGCCGAGCTGGACCTCGACGCCGATCCGGTTGAGGTGGCGGCGCGCCTGCTCACCGAGCTTCGGGCCGAACGGCGGCAGCACCTGCGGCGCGCCGTCGAGCAGGATGATGCGCGCCTGCTCGGGGTCGATGTTGCGGAAGTCGCGGCGCAGCGTCCGGTGCGCGAGCTCGGCGATCTGGCCGGCCATCTCCACCCCGGTGGGGCCGGCACCGACGACGACGAAGGTCATCAGTCGCTCGACCTCGGCGGGGTCGGTGGCGATCTCGGCCAGCTCGAAGGCGCCGAAGATCCGGCCGCGCAGCTCGAGGGCGTCGTCGATGCTCTTCATGCCGGGGGCGAACTCGGCGAACTGGTCGTTGCCGAAGTAGGACTGTCCCGCGCCGGCGGCGACGATGAGCTCGTCGTAGGGGTGCACCGTGGTGCGGCCGAGGACGGTGGAGGTCACCGTGCGCGCGTCGACGTCGATGTCGACGACCTCGCCCAGGACCACCCGGGCGTTCTTCTGGTGGCGCAGCACCTCGCGGGTGGCCGGCGCGATCTCGCCCTCGGACAGGATGCCGGTGGCCACCTGGTAGAGCAGCGGCTGGAACAGGTGGTGGCCGGTCTTGGCGATCACCGTGACGTCGACGTCGGCGTTGCGCAGGGCCTTCGCGGCGAACAGCCCTCCGAAGCCGGAGCCGACGATCACCACCTGCGGGCGTCCGGTCCGCGTGCCGTCGGCGGCGTCGTGCGCAGGTGATGTCGTCGTCATGATGACTGATCCTCTCCCGTCAGGGACTCCGCTGTCCTGCAGCGGGCCGGCCGGGGAGGTGATCCCGGCCACCCGCCCGTGGCTGTGGTGTGCGTTCGCGGTGTCCGCGTCCACCCGGTACAACCGGGCCGGTGCCCGTCCTCATCCCCCGGCTGGTGGTCGTCCCCGGCCTGGGGCTGGACGGGCGGTCGTGGTCACGGCTGCGCCGGCGGGTACCCGCCGGCGTCGTGCTCCTACCCGGGATGGGCCGGTCTGCACCTGTTCCCCCGCTCGACGACCTGGCCGCCGCCCTGCGCGCCGCCCTCGGTGCCGGTCCGGTCGTGCTCGCCGGGCACAGCCAGGGCTGCCAGGTGGTCGCCGCGGCGGCCACGGACCCCCGCGTGGCCGGTGTCGTGCTGCTCGGCCCGACCACCGACCCGCGGCTGCGCCGCCCGGCCCGGCTGGCCCGGTGGTGGCTGTGGACGGCGCTCGCCGAGCCGTGGTGGCAGCTGCCGCTGGTGCTCGCGCAGTGGCTGGGCACCGGCCCCCGCGCGATGCGGGCCCTGTGGCGGAGCGCGGCTCCCGACCGGATCGAGGACCGGCTGGCCGCCGTCGGCGTGCCGGTGACCGTCGTCCGCGGCACCCGGGACCGGCTCTGCCGTGCCGACTGGGCCGGGCGGGTGGCCGCCGCGGCACCCCGCGGCCGGGTCGTCGAGGTGCCCGGTGCGGCGCACATGACGGTGCAGACCCACCCCGGCGAGGTGGCCGCCGTGCTGCGGGCGGTGCTGGCGGAGTCGGCCGGGCGGAGCGGCCGGGACCGGGCCCGCGGCGTGTCACCATGACGGCATGGGCTCCTCCTCCGCCTCGGCCGGCGCGCTGCTGCACCACGTGCGCACCGGCCGTGCCCGGAGCCGGGCCGAGCTCGTCGCGCTGACCGGCGCCGCGCGCAACACCGTCAGCGCCCGCGTCGACCAGCTCATCGCCGCCGGCCTGCTCGAGGAGGGCGGCCGCGGCTGGAGCACCGGCGGCCGCCCGCCCACCCTGCTGCGGTTCAACAGCGCCGCCGGGTGCGTGCTCGCCGTCGACCTCGGCGTCACCAGCGTCGACGTCGCCGTCACCGACCTGTCCGCGCAGATCCTCGCCACCGCCGGGCACCCCATCGACATCGCCGAGGGCCCCCGCCCGGTGCTCGCCGAGGTCGACCGGCTGGCGCAGCAGGTGCTCGCCGAGGCCGGGCTGACCCCTGCCGACGTGTGCGCCGTCGGCGTCGGCGTCCCCGGCCCGGTCGAGTTCTCGACCGGGCGGCCCTCGCACCCGCCGATCATGCCCGGCTGGCACGACTTCCCGATCCCGAGCGCGTTCGGCCGCTACGGCTGCCCGGTGTTCGTCGACAACGACGTCAACGTCATGGCGCTCGGCGAGATGGGCGTCGCGGGCTCGGTGCAGGACGTGCTGGTCGTCAAGGTCGGCACCGGCATCGGCTGCGGGATCATCGTCGACGGCGGGGTGTACCGGGGCGCGCAGGGCAGCGCCGGCGACATCGGGCACATCCACGTGCCCTCGGCCGGCGGCCGGGAGGTCGTCTGCCGGTGCGGGCAGACCAACTGCCTGGAGGCGATCGCCGGCGGCGGTGCGCTGCTGCGCGACGCCCAGGCCGCCGGGCTGCCGGTCACCACCACCCGCGACGTCGTCGAGCGGGCCGCGCAGGGCGACGGTGTGGCCCTGGAGCTGGTCCGGCACGCCGGCCGCACGATCGGCACCGTGCTGGCCGCGCTGGTCAACTTCTTCAACCCGCACCGGATCGTCATGACCGGGGGCGTCGCCCAGGCCGGCGTCCCGCTGCTGGCCGGCATCCGCGAGGCGGTCTACGGCCGGGCCATGCCGCTGGCCGCGCGTGCCCTGGAGATCACCGTCAGCGAGGCGCCGGACCTCTCCGGCCGGGTCGGTGCCGCCCTCATGGCCATCGAGGGCCACCTCGACGAGGACTCCGTCCACCAGGCGCTCGCCCGCTGAGACGGGGTGCCTCCCGCCCGGGAGGCCCCCTCGACGGTCCGGCGGTCGGGTCGCGATCCGGTAACCGACCCGGCCAGGGTCTTGACCTCCTGTGTGCCACCTCATACGTTCTCCGCTCAACGGACTAATGGTCAAAGCTGAGCAGAAGTCGGGTGGTGCGGTGGACGTCGAGCGGGAGTCGCGGCTGCGCGAGGCGCCGCTGCTGGAGATGCACGGCATCGTCAAGACCTTCCCGGGCGTCCGCGCGCTCGGCGGCGTCGATCTCGACGTCCGCGCGGGGGAGGTGCACTGCCTCCTCGGCCAGAACGGCGCCGGGAAGTCGACGCTGATCAAGGTCCTCGCCGGCGCCCACCAGCCCGACGAGGGCGCCATCTGGTGGCGCGGCGAGCGGGTCCGGCTGTCGACGCCGCAGGCCGCGCTGGGCCTGGGCATCGCGACGATCTACCAGGAGCTCGACCTGGTCGCCGGGCTGACCGTCGCCGACAACGTCTTCCTCGGCCGGGAGCAGGCCCAGCTGGGCTTCGTGCGGCCGCGCGAGCTCAACCGGCGGGCGGGGGAGCTGCTCACCCGGCTCGGCCACCCCGAGATCCGCCCCGGCGCCGAGGTCGGGTCGCTGCCTGCGGCCTCCCAGCAGATGGTGAGCATCGCGCGGGCGCTGTCCCAGGACGCCCGGCTGATCATCATGGACGAGCCGTCCGCGGTCCTCGACAACGAGGAGGTCGAGCGGCTCTTCACGGTCATCCGCGACCTCACCGCGCACGACGTCGCCGTCGTCTACATCTCCCACCGGCTCGAGGAGATCCGCGAGATCGGCGACCGGATCACCGTCCTCAAGGACGGCCGGACCGTCGCCACCGGGCTGCCGGCCCGGGAGACGCCGACCCGCGAGGTCATCACGCTGATGACCGGCCGGGACATCGAGTACGTCTTCCCCGAGCGCCACCACCGGCCCCCGGCCACCGCCGAGCCGGTGCTCGAGGTCGACGACCTCGGCCTGCGCGGCGCGTTCTCCGACGTCTCCCTCACCGTGCGGCCCGGCGAGATCGTGGGGCTGGCCGGGCTGGTCGGCTCGGGCCGCTCGGAGATCCTCGAGACCGTCTACGGTGCCCGGCGCGCGACCAGCGGCACGGTGCGCGTGGGCGGCCGCCGGCTGCGGCCCGGTGACGTCGGCGCCGCGGTGGCCGCCGGCGTCGGCCTGGCACCCGAGGAGCGCAAGAGCCAGGCGCTGCTGCTCGGCGAGTCGGTGGCCCGCAACATCTCGATCTCCAGCCTCGCCCGCTTCGCCCGCGGCGGCTTCCTGTCCGCCGCGGCCGAGCGCGCGGCCGCCCGGGAGCAGGTCGGCGCGCTGGAGGTCCGCCCCGCCGACGTCACCCGCGAGGTGCGGACGCTGTCCGGCGGCAACCAGCAGAAGGTCGTGCTGGCCCGCTGGCTGCTGCGCGAGTGCCGGGTGCTGCTGCTCGACGAGCCGACCCGCGGCGTCGACGTCGGTGCCCGGTCGGAGATCTACGCGCTCGTGCGCGACCTCGCCGACCGCGGGGTCGCGGTGGTCGTGGTCTCCAGCGAGATCCCGGAGGTGCTCGGTCTGGCCGACCGGGTCCTCGTCGTCGCGGAGGGCCGGGTGGTGGCCGAGGAGCCGGCCGCGGCCCTCGACGAGCACCGCGTGCTCGACCTGGTCATGGAGGGGACGTCGACGCACGGCGTCCCGGTGCACGAAGGGGACGTCGCATGAGTGAGGGCAGCACGGTGCTGACCACGGGCACGGGCAAGGAGCAGTCCCGCCGCGGGCACCCCGGCGGGTTCCTGGCGGGGCCGGTGGGCCGCAACCTGGGCCTGGTGCTCGCGCTGGTCATCCTCTGCATCGTCGGGATCGCGACAGCCGGTGACCGCTTCGCCGACGTCGACAACGTCCTGACCATCCTGCGGCTGGCCTCGGTCATCGGCGTGGTCAGCGTCGGCATGACCTTCGTGATCATCGGCGGCGGGATCGACCTGTCGGTCGGCGCGCTGGTGGCCCTGGCGTCGGTGTGGGCCACCACGCTGGCCACCCAGCAGATGGCCGAGGACGTCCACTGGATCGTCATGGTGGTCACCGCGCTGGTGGTCGGCAGCGTGGCCGGGCTCGTCAACGGGGTGGTCATCGCCTACGGGCGGCTCGCCGCCTTCATCGCCACGCTGGCGATGCTCGCCGCCGCCCGCGGCCTGGCCGAGATCATCGCCAACCGGCGCACCCAGATCGTGCGCGACCGGGACTTCCTGTCCTTCTTCTCCGGCGACGTCCTCGGCGTCCCGACGCTGGTGATCATCTTCGCGCTGGTCGCCGTCGCCGGGTGGGTGCTGCTCAACCGCACGACCTTCGGCCGGCGCACCTTCGCCGTCGGCGGCAACGCCGAGGCCGCCCGGCTGGCCGGCATCCGGGTGCAGCGGCACACCGTCAAGCTCTACGTCCTGTCCGGCGTCTGCTGCGGCATCGCGGCCGTGATGCTCATGGCGCGCACGACGACGGGCAGCTCGACCCACGGCACCCTCTACGAGCTCGACGCCATCGCCGCGGTGGTCATCGGCGGCACGCTGCTCATCGGCGGGCGCGGCACGATCGTCGGCACCGTCCTCGGCGTCCTGATCTTCACCACGCTGGGCAACGTCTTCACGCTCAACAACCTGTCGAGCTCGGCGCAGGCCGTGGCCCGCGGCGTGATCATCATCCTCGCGGTGCTGCTGCAGCAGCGCGTGGCCACCGGCGGCTTCTCGTTCCGCCGCCCCGGCTCCGGGAGCGATCCGGGAGGGCCGGCCCTGCCCGGATCGCCCTCCGGTGCGGTCTCCGGCGGCACCAGCGCCGCGGGCGGCCCCGGCGGCGCCCGGCCGGCCGCCACCGGCAAGACCCTCTGACGGAGGACCCCCTCGCCCCACCGCCCGCAGACCCGCGGCGGGGCCACGCGAGGGGGCCGTTCCAGCCGCACCACCCGCCGGACACCCGTCCGGCGGCGTCCCACCCGGCTCCCGGACAGGGAGGCGACACCCGAGGAGAGAGAGCATGTCTGCAACGAGGCAGCGTCCGTTCCGCCGTCTGCCGTACGCCACGGTCGCCCTGCTCAGCGCGGGCGTGCTCGTGGCCGGCTGCACCAGCAACACCCCCGAGGACTCCGGCAGCGGAGGCGGCGGCAACCAGGCCGCCAGCGCCAACGACGAGGCCGGCGACACCGTCACCATCGGCTTCTCCGCCCCTGCGGCCGACCACGGCTGGATGGCCGGCATCACCGAGGCCGCCCGGGCCGAGGCGGAGAACTACGAGGACGTCGAGCTGGTGGTCGCGGAGGGCACCAACGACGTCAGCACCCAGATCAGCCAGGTGGAGACGTTCATCAACGACGGCGTCGACGCGATCGTGCTGCTGCCCTTCGACGGTGCCGCGATGACCCCGGTGGCGATCCAGGCGATGGAGGCCGGCATCCCGGTCATCAACGTCGACCGCGAGTTCGACAGCCCCTTCGCCGCGCGCACCACGATCCTCGGCGACAACTACGGCATGGGCGTCTCGGCCGGCACGTACATCTGCGAGCAGCTCGGCGACCAGCCCGACGCCGTCGTCGCCGAGATCGCCGGCATCGACTCGCTGCCGCTGACCCAGGACCGCAGCCAGGGCTTCGCCGACGCGCTGTCCGAGTGCGGTCTCGACGTCGACAACCGCGTCGCCGCCGACTTCACCGTCGAGGGCGGCGAGGAGGCGGCGTCGAACCTGCTCCAGGCCGCGCCGCAGATCGACGCCCTGTGGAACCACGACGACGACCAGGGCGTCGGCGTCCTGGCCGCCATCGAGAGCGCCGGTCGCGACGAGTTCATCATGGTCGGCGGCGCCGGCTCGGCGAACGCGATGCGGGCCATCCAGGAGGGCGACTCGGTGCTGCAGGCGACGGTCATCTACCCGCACACCCAGGCCGCCGACGGCATCGCGCTGGCGCGGCTGGTCGCGCAGGACAAGGCGCTGTCGGACCTGACCGAGGTCGAGGTCCCGCGGCAGATCGTGCTCAACGCGCCGGTCGTCACCGCCGACAACGTCGACCAGTACATCGACAACGCGTTCGAGTCCTGATCCACCCGGGCGGGGCCGCCGGTCACCGGCGGCCCCGTCCCTCCCCGGGAGCCCCCATGACCTCAGCAGACCGGCCGACCCTCGGGATCGGTCTCATCGGACACGCCTTCATGGGCGCGGCGCACTCGCAGGCCTGGCGCACCGCCCCCCACTTCTTCGACCTCCCGCTGCGCCCCGAGCTCACCGTGCTCGCCGGCCGCGACCCCCAGCGGACCGCCGACGCCGCCGCCCGGCTGGGCTGGGCCTCGGTGGAGACCGACTGGCGGCGGCTGCTCGAGCGCGACGACGTCGGCCTCGTCGACGTCTGCACCCCCGGCGACACCCACGCCGAGATCGCCATCGCGGCGCTCGAGGCCGGCAAGCACGTGCTCTGCGAGAAGCCGCTGGCCAACTCCGTCGCCGAGGCGGAGGCGATGACCGCTGCCGCGCAGCGGGCCGCCGCCCGCGGCGTGCGCTCGATGGTCGGCTTCACCTACCGCCGGGTGCCGGCGATCGGGCTGGCCCGGCAGCTGGTCGCCGAGGGCCGCATCGGCCAGGTGCGGCACGTGCGCGCGCAGTACCTGCAGGACTGGATCGCCGACCCCGCCGCGCCCATGTCGTGGCGGCTGGAGAAGGACAAGGCCGGCTCCGGCGCGCTCGGCGACATCGGCGCGCACATCGTCGACCTCACCCAGCACATCACCGGCGAGAGCCTGACCGGCGTCAGCGCGCTGCTGGAGACCTTCGTCGAGGAGCGCCCGCTGCCGGCCGCGGCCGGGTCGCTGTCCGGCGTCGCGGGGCAGGGGACGGGCCGGGTCACCGTCGACGACGCCGCGGTGTTCCTCGGCCGGTTCTCCGGCGGCGCGCTGGCCACCTTCGAGGCCACCCGCTTCGCCCTCGGCCGCAAGAACGCCATCCGCATCGAGGTCAACGGGTCCGAGGGCAGCCTCGCCTTCGACTTCGAGGACATGAACGTGCTGCAGTTCTTCGACGGCAGCGAGCCCGCCGAGCGCGCCGGGTTCCGGCGCATCCTCGTCACCGAGCCCGGGCACCCCTACATCGGCTCCTGGTGGCCGGCCGGTCACGGGCTGGGCTACGAGCACGGCTTCACCCACCAGGTCGTCGACCTGCTCACCGCGATCGCCAAGGACGAGGACCCGACGCCGTCGTTCGCCGACGGCCTGCAGGTGCAGCGGGTGCTCGACGCCGTCGAGCGCAGCGCCGCCGCCGACTCCGTGTGGACCCCGATCGCCGCCCAGGACCCCGCCGCCCAGGACCCCGAGAGGACCGCCTGATGCCCCGCCCCGTCACCCTGTTCACCGGCCAGTGGGCCGACCTGCCGTTCGAGGAGGTGGCCCGGCTCGCCTCCGAGTGGGGCTACGACGGCCTGGAGATCGCCTGCTGGGGTGACCACCTCGACGTCGAGAAGGCCGCCACCGACGACTCCTACGTGCAGCAGCGGCTCGAGCTGCTGGACAAGTACGGCCTGAAGGTGTGGGCCATCTCCAACCACCTCAACGGCCAGGCCGTCTGCGACGACCCGATCGACGCCCGGCACCAGGACATCGTCAACAAGCGGGTCTGGGGCGACGGCGACCCCGAGGGCGTCCGGCAGCGGGCGGCCGAGGAGATGGAGCTGACCGCGCGCGCCGCGGCCAAGCTGGGCGTGAAGACGGTCGTCGGGTTCACCGGGTCGAAGATCTGGAAGGCCGTGGCGATGTTCCCGCCGGCCCCCTCGTCGATGATCGAGGACGGCTACGCCGACTTCGCGGCGCGGTGGAACCCGATCCTCGACGTCTTCGACGAGGTCGGCGTCCGGTTCGCCCACGAGGTGCACCCGTCGGAGATCGCCTACGACTACTGGACGACGGTGGCCGCGCTCGAGGCGATCGGCCACCGCGAGGCCTTCGGGCTGAACTGGGACCCGTCGCACTTCGTGTGGCAGGACCTCGACCCGGTCAGCTTCATCTGGGACTTCAAGGACCGGATCTACCACGTCGACTGCAAGGACGCGAAGCGCCAGGTCGGCAACGGCCGCAACGGCCGGCTCGGCTCGCACCTGCCGTGGGCCGACCCGCGGCGCGGCTGGGACTTCGTCTCCACCGGGCACGGCGACGTCCCGTGGGAGGCCTGCTTCCGGATGCTCAACACGATCGGCTACGACGGGCCGATCTCGGTGGAGTGGGAGGACGCCGGCATGGACCGCCTGGTCGGCGCCCCCGAGGCGCTGGCCTTCGTCCGCCGGCTGGCCTTCGACCCGCCGGCCGCGGCGTTCGACGCCGCGTTCTCCAGCGGCAATTGAACCGGTGGCCGGGCGCGTCCGCGCGCCCGGCCACCGTCAGGCAGCGGTGCGCTGCAGGCCGGTGACCTCGCGGCACCAGCCGACGACGGCGGCGAGCACCCCGGCGTCGACCGGGCGGCGCAGCTCGCCGCGGTAGGCGCCCATCGACGCCCGTCCCGGCTGGCGGCGCAGCGTGTGGGTCAGGTCGGGCACCCGCAGGACGGTGACCGGTCCCGGCACCGTCGCGGCGATCACCTCGAGGTCGGCGACGGGGACCTGCAGGTCCTTCTCCCCGGTCACCGCGAGCACCGGGACGACGATCCGGGCGAGGTCGGTGCGCGGGTCGTGCGCCAGGAACTCCCGGTGCCAGCGCGCGTTGAGGCGCGCGGGGCCGATGCGGGCGACGTCGGTGGTCGTGGCCCGGATGCGCTCGTGGTTGGCGGCGACCTTCCGCTCCAGGTCGGTCCGCGTCAGCCGCAGCAGCGCCCGCACCGGCGCCGGCAGCGTCGGGCCGATCTGCCGCGCCTGCCAGCGCAGCAGCTCCGCACCCGGGGTGGCCGAGCAGGCCAGCAGGACGACGCCGGCCGCCGGCACCCCCCGCGCGACCGCCGTGGCGGCGAGCAGCGCGCCCTCGCTGTGGCCGGCGAGCACCACCCGGTCGCCGTCGACCTCGGGCCGGGCGGCGAGGGCGGTGGCGGCCCGGACGAGGTCGTCGGCGTTGTCGGTGAACCCCGCCCGCCGCCAGTCGCCCGGCGTCGCGCCGACGCCGCGCTTGTCGTACCGCAGCGACGCGACGCCGCCCTCGGCGAGGGCGTGCGCCAGGTCGCGGGTGACGCCGAAGCGCGCCCGGCGGTGGTCGGAGTCGCGGTCGAGCGGCCCCGAGCCCGGGGCCAGCAGGACGGCCGGCACCGGGCCGGGGGAGTCCGGCAGGGTGAGCGTCCCGGCGAGCGGGGGCTCGCCGGGCACCGTGAGGGGGACCTCGCGCACGGTCACCGGGGGACCGTCCGGTGCGCGGCCACGTCGGCGGCGACCGCGGCGGCGTCGTCGGCGGACACGAGCACGGTGTCGAAGCGCTGGCCGGTCAGGTGCAGCCGCACGGCCGGGCCGCGGCGGACGCTGACGAACGCCCTGGTGCCCCGGCGCCGCCAGGTGCCGATCAGCCGCCGGCCCGGCAGGCCGAGCCCGGGGGCGCGCAGGCCGCGGGCGGCGGCCAGCCCGTCGGGGACGACCTCGGCCGAGCGCACCGCCGCCAGCGGCACCTCGAGGTCGCGCAGCAGGCCGAGGACCTTCTCGGTCCGGGTGAGGGAGACGGACAGGGTCTGCGGAGTGGTCCGGATCGTCGCCATGCGGTTATTGTTCTCGATGGTGACATCGTTGTCAACTATGAGAGAGGTGGCCGCGTGGCGACCGCGGACCTGCTGCTGCACCCGGTGCGGCTCCGGGTCGTCCAGGCGTTCCTGGGCGACCGCACCCTGACCACCGGCGAGCTGCACGCCGAGCTGCCCGACGTCCCGGCCGCCACGCTGTACCGGCACGTCGGGGTGCTGGCCGACGCCGGCGTGCTCGAGGTGGTCGCCGAGCGGCGGGTGCGGGGGAGCACCGAGCGCACCTACCGGCTGGTGGTCGCCGCCGCCTCGGTCGGGCCGGCCGAGGCGGCGGCGATGAGCCCCGACGAGCACCGCCGGGCCTTCGGCACGTTCGTCGCCGCCCTGCTGGCCGACTTCGACCGCTGGCTCGGGCGCGCGGCCGAGGAGCCGGGCGGGCCCGACCCCGCGCGGGACGGGGTCGGTTACCGGATGACCGGCCTGTGGCTCGACGACGACGAGTTCGCCGGCCTCCTCGACGACGTCCGGGCGGTGCTCCGGGCGCGCCTGGACAACGCGCCCGGCCCGGGCCGGCGGCGGCGGCTCGTCGGCACGGTCTTCCTGCCCGGGGACTGAGTCAGGCCGCGGCGGCGGCGCGGGCGGCCCGGCGGTCGGCCCTGCGCTCCATCTTCTGCTCGGCCCGGGAGACCCGCTTGTTGGCCTTCGCCAGGGTCCGGGCGGCCTTCTGCACGCGCTTGGAGCCGCGGTCGACGGTGCCGCGGGTGAGCAGGCCGACGCCGATGCCGAGCAGCCAGACGTCCTTGGCGATCGTCAGGCCCTGCTCGGTGGGGGCGAGGCTGCCCTCCTTGCGCATGCCCGGCGTGCGCAGGTACAGGCCGAGCAGGCCGCCGGCGAAGCCGGTGAGGACGGCGCCGGCCAGCGCGGTCGGCACGAACGGCGTCAGCAGGGCCGCGCCGACGGCGATCTCCGCCGTCGACAGGGCCTGCACGAACTGCCGCGGCTCGACGTCCTTGAGGAAGGGGTAGGTGCCGGAGGCGAAGCCGTGCAGCCCGGCCGCGGTCTCCTCGTCGGCCGCGCGCTTGCCCAGCCCGCTGTTGAGGATGAACGCACCGGCGGAGATCCGGGGACCGATCTCGGACAGGGTGATGGGCAGGGCCACGGGGCACCTCGCAGGGGTCGGGGACGGTCGGGACTGCTCTTCCCGACCGTCCCCCGTGCGAACCCCCGGCAGGAGCTCCGGTCAGCGACCGCCGCGCCGCGACCGGCCGCTGAACGACGCCGCCGAGTGGGTACCGGCCCGCGCGGCCAGCTCCGCGCGGGTGCGTGCGGGGCCGGGGTTGCGCGCGGCGCCGCGGCCACCGGCCGTCGCCGTCGCGGTGGCCTTCGGGGCCGCCGCGGCGGTGCCGGAGCCGCCGCGGCGACGGCGGCCGCCGCCCTGGCCCTGCGGCTGGGGCGCCGGCGCGGGAGCGGGCTCGACGTACGGCGCGGCCGGGCCGGTGAGCGCGGTGATCTGCTCGGCGCCCGGGCGCACCGCGGTCACGACCGGCGTGATGCCGGCCTGGCGGGTCAGCGTGCGCACCTCGCCGTGCTGGTCGGGGGTGGAGAGGGTGACCACCGTGCCGCCGGCCCCGGCGCGGGCGGTGCGGCCCGAGCGGTGCAGGTAGGCCTTGTGCTCGGTCGGCGGGTCCACGTGCACGACGAGCGCGACGTCGTCGACGTGGATGCCGCGCGCGGCGATGTCGGTGGCGCACAGCACGCGCGTGCCGCCGGTGCTGAACGCCTCGAGGTTGCGCTCGCGGGCGTTCTGGCTGAGGTTGCCGTGCAGGTCGACGGCGGGGACGCCGGCCGCGGTGAGCTGCTTGGCGAGCTTCTTGGCCTGGTGCTTGGTCCGGGTGAACAGGACGCTGCGGCCCAGGCCCGAGGCGAGCTGGCGCACGACCTCGGCCTTGTCGGCGGCCGACACCTGGAACACGTGGTGGGTCATGGTGGCCACCGGTGCGACGGCCGGGTCGACCGAGTGGGTCACCGGGCGGTCGAGGTAGCGCTTGACGAGCACGTCGACGCCGTTGTCCAGCGTGGCGGAGAACAGCAGCCGCTGACCGCCCTGCGGCGTGCGGTCCAGCAGCCGCTTGACGCCGGGCAGGAAGCCCAGGTCGGCCATGTGGTCGGCCTCGTCGAGGACGGTGACCTCGACGGCGGACAGGTCCGCGTGGCCCTGCCCGATGAGGTCCTCGAGCCGGCCGGGGCAGGCGATGACGACGTCGACGCCGGCGGCCAGCGCCTGCACCTGCGGGTTCTGCCCCACGCCGCCGAAGACCGTGGTGGAGCGCAGCCCGAGGGCGCGGGCCAGCGGCTCGACGGTGGCCAGCACCTGGTTGGCCAGCTCGCGGGTGGGGACGAGGACCAGCGCGCGCGGCCTGCGCGCCTGGCGGCGGGTGGTGGAGGCGGCCAGCCGGGAGACCAGCGGCAGGGCGAAGGCGATGGTCTTGCCCGAGCCGGTGCGGCCGCGGCCGAGCACGTCGCGGCCGGCGAGGGAGTCGGGCAGGGTCGCGACCTGGATGGGGAACGGCGCGGTGATGCCGCTGGAGGTGAGCACCTCGACCAGCGGGGCGGGCACGCCGAGCTCGGCGAAGGTCGTGTCGGTGGGCAGCACGGTGGCGACGTCGCCGGCCGGGATCTCCCGCGGCTGGGACTGCGGCTGGGGCTGGGACTGGGACTGGGCGGCGGGGGTGGTGCTGCTGCCGCCGGTGCCGCGGCCGCGGCCGCCGCGACGGCGGCGGGACCGGGCGGGACCGGCGGGAGCGGGGGACTGCGGGGAGGTCATCGGTTCCTCGGGCGTTCTCGGGTCGCCGTCCTCGGTCACCGTGCGCGGGCGCAGACCGGCCCCGGGAGACGGGGCGGAGCGCGCCGGCGGCGACGTCGGACAGCCGGGCGCGCCTCGGTGGCGCTGCACCAGCCCGACGTCGAGTCCTGCAGCTCCGGATGAGCGAGGGCGGCGCCGGTCTCCCCACTCAACCAGACGCGGCCGCCGATCCTGCCGCCGTGTGGGCGAGTCGCCCGTCACACCTCCCCCGGACGAGTGCCTCAGGCGGTGCGGCCGGCGCCACGGTAGGTGCGGCGGTAGGCGCCCGGCGCCACCCCGATCGAGGCCCGCAGGTGCTGGCGCAGCGACGCGGGGGTGCCGAACCCGGCCTGCGCCGCGACGCGGTCGACCGAGGCGTCGGTGGACTCCAGCAGCCGCCGGGCCAGCCCGATCCGCTGCGCGGCCAGCCAGCGCAGCGGTGACAGGCCGGTCTCCTCGCGGAAGCGCCGGGTGAACGTCCGCACGCTCATCCGCGCGTGCCCGGCGAGGTCGGCGAGGGTGAGCGGCTCGCCCAGGTGCTCCAGCGCCCAGGCGCGGGTGGCCGCCGTCCCCGTGTCGCCGGACTCCGGCAGCGGCCGCTCCACGAACTGCGACTGCCCGCCCTCCCGCCACGGGGCGACGACGTTGCGCCGCGCGACCCGGTTGGCCACCTCGCTGCCGTGGTCGCGGCGCACCAGGTGCAGCAGCAGGTCGATGCCCGCGGCCACGCCGGCGGAGGTCAGCACGTCGCCGTCGTCGACGAAGAGCACGTCGGCGTCGAGCCGGACGGCGGGGAAGTGCCGGCGGAAGGCGTCGGCGTCGCGCCAGTGCGTGGCGGCCGGGCGCCCGTCGAGCAGCCCGGCCGCGGCCAGCACGGAGGCGCCGGTGCAGATCGACACCATCCGGGCGTGGGGGGGGGGGGGGGGGGGGGGGGGGGGGGGGGGGGGGGGGGGGGGGGGGGGGGGGGGGTGCGGGGGGGGGCCGTTTCGGGGGTCGACGCGCGGGGGGGCGG
>NZ_JBJGYI010000048.1:0-26332 GCF_054049915.1 Geodermatophilus sp. SYSU D00766 | reverse complement strand
CCCCCCCCCCCCCCCCCCCCCCCCCCCCCCCCCCCCCCCCCCCCCCCCCCCCCCCCCCCCCCCCCCCCCCCGGGGGGGGTCACGGGAGGCACGCGCCGGTCAGGGACATCGACGGCTCGCCCGCCGGCCGGGTGGCACCCGGAGCGGCCTCCAGTCGAGCGCACCGCGCGCGGAGCGGTCCGCCGCCTCCGCGTCGGTGCGACGACGTCCTCCGCCAGGTGCCGTGCCCCCATCGCGCGGGGCTTGCTCCAGCGCCCCGAGCACCCAGTCGTTCACCGTGCGGGCGCCGGTCGGGCACGACCGGCACAGACGCCGACAGGGGCGGCCCCGCGAGTGCGGGACCGCCCCTGTCGGGCGTTGCTGGTGTTACGAGGGGGCGGGACTCAGAAGTCCATGCCGCCCATGCCACCGTCGCCACCGGGGGCGGCCGCAGCGGCCTTCTCCGGCTTGTCGGCGATGACGGCCTCGGTGGTGAGGAAGAGCGCCGCGATGGAGGCGGCGTTCTGCAGCGCCGAGCGGGTGACCTTGGCCGGGTCGATGATGCCGGCCGAGACCAGGTCCACGTACTCGCCGCTGGCGGCGTTGAGGCCGTGGCCCACCTCGGAGTTGCGCACCTTCTCCGCCACGACGCCGCCCTCGAGGCCGGCGTTGACGGCGATCTGCTTCAGCGGCGCCTCGAGCGCGACGCGCACGATGTTGGCACCGGTGGCCTCGTCACCCTCGACGTCGAGCTTCTCGAACGCGACGGCGGCGGCCTGCGCCAGGGCGACGCCACCACCGGCGACGATGCCCTCCTCGACGGCGGCCTTGGCGTTGCGCACCGCGTCCTCGATGCGGTGCTTGCGCTCCTTGAGCTCGACCTCGGTCGCGGCACCGGCCTTGATGACGGCGACGCCACCGGCCAGCTTGGCCAGGCGCTCCTGCAGCTTCTCGCGGTCGTAGTCGGAGTCCGACTTCTCGATCTCGGCGCGGATCTGGTTCACCCGGCCGGCGATCTGGTCGCTGTCACCGGCACCCTCGACGATCGTCGTCTCGTCCTTGGTGACGACGACCTTGCGGGCGCGGCCGAGCAGCGAGACGTCGGCGGTGTCGAGCTTGAGGCCGACCTCCTCGCTGATGACCTGGCCACCGGTGAGGATGGAGATGTCGGCGAGCATGGCCTTGCGGCGGTCACCGAAGCCGGGGGCCTTGACGGCGACCGACTTGAACGTGCCGCGGATCTTGTTCACGACCAGGGTCGCGAGGGCCTCGCCCTCGACGTCCTCGGCGATGATGGCCAGCGGCTTGCCCGACTGCATGACCTTCTCCAGCAGCGGGAGCAGGTCCTTGACCGAGCTGATCTTGCTGTTGACGACGAGCACGTACGGGTCGTCGAGGACGGCCTCCATGCGCTCGGCGTCGGTGACGAAGTAGGGCGAGATGTAGCCCTTGTCGAAGCGCATGCCCTCGGTGAGCTCGAGCTCGAGGCCGAAGGTGTTGCTCTCCTCGACGGTGATGACGCCTTCCTTGCCGACCTTGTCCATCGCCTCGGCGATGAGCTCACCGATGGCGGTGTCGGCGGCGGAGATCGACGCGGTGGCGGCGATCTGCTCCTTGGTCTCGACGTCCTTGGCGGTCGAGAGGAGGTGCTCGGTGACCGAGGCGACGGCCTTCTCGATGCCCTTCTTCAGGGCCATCGGGTTGGCGCCGGCGGCGACGTTGCGCAGACCCTCGCGGACGAGCGCCTGGGCCAGCACGGTGGCGGTGGTGGTGCCGTCACCGGCGACGTCGTCGGTCTTCTTCGCGACCTCCTTGACCAGCTCGGCGCCGATCTTCTCCCAGGGGTCCTCGAGCTCGATCTCCTTGGCGATGCTCACACCGTCGTTGGTGATCGTGGGAGCGCCCCACTTCTTCTCGAGGACGACGTTGCGGCCCTTGGGGCCGAGCGTCACCTTGACGGCGTCGGCGAGGGTGTTCATGCCCCGCTCGAGGCCGCGGCGCGCCTCTTCCTCGAAGGCGATCATCTTGGCCATGTGGTGATGTCCTCCATGCATGGATCGCTGCACGGCCGGGACCGGCGCCCGCGACGGACGACACCGGCGCCGCGGACGCTCCTACGGCCCGCGCTCCGGTGCCTCACCGTTCCGACCTGATTGGCACTCGGCACTGTCGAGTGCCAATCCGAAGTCTGGCACTCGCCCCTGCCGAGTGCAAGAACGGGGGGTGGCGCCGGGCTGTTCCCGCGCCCGTCCCTCAGTCCTCGAAGCGGGCGAGGACCGCGGTGACCACGGCGCCGAGGAGGACCAGCGGCGCCAGCGGCAGCCAGCCGTAGCGCGACAGGCCGAGCAGGACGGCCCACGTCCAGCCGGCCTCCGGGTGCCCCTCGGAGGCGGTCAGCCCCACGGGACCGGCCCGGAGCCGGCGTGACCGCCGGCGAGCGTCAGCGCCACGGACACCGCGGCCAGCAGGACCAGGACGGCGGCGTTCGCGACCAGCACCGCCGGCGCCCGGCTGAGGGGTGCCGGTCTCCCGGGAACGGCGACGGCCCGGCCCCCGGGACGGGGACCGGGCCGCGGCTCGGTGCTGGGCAGCTCAGGCGACGCGCACGCCGTCGGCCTGGGGGCCCTTCTCGCCCTGGACGACCTCGAAGGTGACCCGCTGGCCCTCGTCGAGGCTCTTGTACCCGTCCATCTGGATGGCGGAGTAGTGGACGAAGACGTCCTGCCCGCCGTCGACGGCGATGAAGCCGAAGCCCTTCTCGGCGTTGAACCACTTCACGGTGCCCTGTGCCACGTGTGCTCCCACGTTCGTGCGTGCGGACGGTCCCCGTGATCCGGGGGCCGGGGTACAGCTCTCCCGCCCGTGGACACGTGCGTGGAACTGACGACCGCGCGAGACGGTACAACAGCGAGGTCGCCGCGGGGAGATCCTGGACACACGACCCGGCCACGATCCGGCGACGGGGTGACACCCGGCCGGATCGGCTCCCCGCAGACGGTACGCGTCAGCCGACGAGGCCCGCCGCCCGGGCCGACCGCAGCGACGGGTCGATCCGGTGGGTGGGGCCGACGACCGGCGTCAGCGGGTCGAGGGTCTTGAGGCCCTCGCCGGTGTTGAGGACGACGGTCTCCTGCGCCGGGTCCAGCCGCCCGTCCTCGGCCAGCTGCCGCAGGACGGCGACGGTGACGCCGCCGGCGGTCTCGGCGAAGACACCGGTGGTGCGGGCGAGGTCGCGGATGCCCTGCACGATCTGCTCGTCGCCGACCCGCCCGACCGCGCCGCCGGTGCGGCGGATCGCGTCGAGCGCGTACGGGCCGTCGGCGGGGTTGCCGATGTTCAGCGACTTCGCGATCCCGGTGGGCTTGACCGGCTTCACGACGTCCCAGCCGTTGTCGAACGCGGTGGCGATCGGGTCGCAGCCGGCCGACTGGGCGCCGAAGACCCGCCACGGGGTGTCCTCGACGATCCCGGCGGCCACGAGCTCGCGGAAGGCCTTGTCCACCTTGGTCAGCAGCGAGCCCGACGCCATCGGGATGACGACCTGGGCCGGGATCCGCCAGCCGAGCTGCTCGGCGATCTCGTACCCCATCGTCTTGGAGCCCTCGGCGTAGTAGGGCCGCACGTTCTGGTTGACGAAGGCGGTGTCCTCGAACTCGTCGGTCTCCGCGAGCTCGCTGGTCAGCCGGTTGACGTCGTCGTAGGAGCCGTCGACGGCGACCAGCGTCTGGCCGTAGACCGCCGACTGCACGACCTTGCCCGGCTCCAGGTCGGCGGGGATGAAGACGTAGGAGGGCAGGCCGGCGCGGGCGGCGTGCGCGGCGACGGAGTTGGCGAGGTTGCCGGTGGAGGCGGCCGCGATCTTCGTGTAGCCCAGGCCTCGGGCGGCCGTGGCGGCCAGCGACACCACGCGGTCCTTGAACGAGTGCGTGGGGTTGCCCGAGTCGTCCTTGACCCACAGGCCACCGGTGAGGCCGAGCTCCGCGGCGAGCCGGTCGGCGCGCACCAGCGGGGTGAGCCCGGGGTCGAGGGTGACCCGGTCGGCGGGGTCCTGACCGACGGGGAGCAGCGCCGCGTAGCGCCAGATGTTCTGCGGGCCGGCCTCGATCTGCTGGCGGGTGACCGCGCGCATGCGCTCGGGGTCGTAGTCGACCTCCAGCGGGCCGAAGCACTGCGCGCAGGCGTGCTCGGCGACCAGGCCGGACGTGGCGCCGCAGTTGCGACAGACCAGGCCGCGCGCAGGACTCGCGGGGACCCCGGTGGGGGGCGGGGCGGTCAGGGTCATGCGACGACTACCTCCTCATCTTCCCCGCGACGGGCCGTCGAGCCGCGCGGGACGGAATTGGCACCTTCCGCGCGCAGGTCGCGTGCGGCGGTTGCCGGGGCTTCACCGGGCCGTGTCCCTCTGCCCCTCTGGATGAGTGGAACGCCGCCGACTCTACCCACCCGGAGGACCCGGCCCGGCCGGCGGCACGGCCGGGCCGGCCCTCGACAGGACCCGGGTCACCGGCGCACCATGCGGACCCCCACCCACCCGCGAGGAGGGCCGTGCACCCCGGTCGCGGACACCGCAGCCCCTGGGCCGGGCCGGCCGTCGCGCTCGTCCTGGCCGTGACCGGCTGCGGGAGCGGGGACGCCGGGCCGGCCGCGGCGGCACCTCCTCCCGGCACGCCGGCGAGCAGCTCCGCCGCCCCGGCGCCCGGGCTGGCCGCCGTGGCCGGCGACCCCGGCGCCGGACTGCACGGGAGGCTGCTGCAGTACCGGCGCGACGTGCCCGCCCGGCGCCTGCAGGTGGAGCTCGTCGCCGGCAACGCCGGCCTCGTCGTCGAGGCGCTCGACCTGGTCGCCCCGGGTGTGCCGACGGCACCGGCCGACCCGCGGGGCGCCGAGCTGCGCCCCGGCGCCGGGCTGGCGCTGCCCGTGGTGGCCGCCGCGAGCGACTGCGCGACCGCACCCGGCGCGCCGCACGCGGTGGTGCGGCTGCGCGACGCCACCGGGGCGCAGCGGCAGGTCGACGTCCCCCTCGACGACGGCGGGCTCGTCGCCCGGCTGCACGAGGCCGACTGCGCGGAGCAGGAACTGGCGCGGCAGGTCCGCATCGAGGCGAGCGGCGTCCGGGAGGTCGACGGCGCCGAGGGCCCCGCGCTGGACCTGACCGTGCGGCTGACCCGGCTGGCCGGCAGCGACCCGCTGCGGGTGACCGGGGTCGGCTCGAACACCGTGTACGCGGTGGCGGCCACCGGCCCGCTGCCCACGCTGGACGACGAGCCCACCGTCGAGGTGGTGCTGCGCATGCGGCCCTCGCGGTGCGACGTCCACGCCCTCGGCGAGAGCTACCGCACCGGGCTGGTCGGGCTCGTGGTCGCCCTCGGGGACGCCGAGCCGCGCCCGGTGGTGGTCACCCCCGACCCGGAGGTCCGGCGCCGGCTGGAGACGTTCGCGGTGGAGACCTGCCGGGCCGGTACGGACTGACGACGGCGGCAGGTGAGGATGGGCGGGTGGCAGCGCGCATCGTCTACACCGACCTCGACGGCACGATGGTCGGCCCGCGGGGGTCGTTCTGGCACGGCGCCGACGGCTCCCCCACCGCCGAGCCCGCGGCCGCGCTGCTGGAGCTGCACACCGCCGGCGTCGAGCTGGTCATCGTCAGCGGGCGCACCGCCGACCAGGTCACCGAGGCCGGCCGGATCTTCGCCGCCGAGGGCGCCATCGCCGAGCTGGGCTCGCTGGTCACCTGGCGCGGCGGTCGCGAGCGGCACCAGCTCACCGGCGCGCTGCCCGCCGAGTACGCCGGCCGCACGCCGATGGACGTGATGGCCGGGCTCGGCGTCGTCGAGGCGCTGTGCGCCGCCCACCCCGGCCGGCTGGAGTGGCACGCGCCCTGGCACGCCACGCACGAGGGCGACGCGCTGCTGCGCGGCTACGTCGACCCGGTCGCCGTCGACACCTGGCTCGCCGAGCGCGGCCTGGGCTGGCTGACCCTGCACGACAACGGCGCCATCCCGGCCTCGGCGCGGCTCCGGCTGGCCCCGGAGGGGCAGCTGGCGCGGGTCTACCACCTCATGCCGCGCGGCATCTCCAAGGGCGCCGCCATCGCCTGGGACCTGCAGCGGCGCGGCCTCGACCCCGCCGACGCGGTGGCGGTCGGCGACAGCGTGAGCGACCTGGACATGGCGTCGGCCGTCGGCCGGCTGTGGATCACCGCCAACGGGGCCGAGGTCGACGGCATGGCGGCGCTCCTGTCCGCCGTCCCGAACGTGTCGGTGACCGACGGGGCGATGGGCGTCGGCTGGGCCCAGGCGGTGAGAGCGAGCCTGTGACACCGCGGTCCTCCCGGACCGCCGACGGTCAGCTCGTGACGTCGCGGCGGGAGAAGTGGCGGAAGCCCAGCGCGGTGAACACCGCGACGTAGACCAGCGACTGCACCACCCCGCGGAAGAGGTCCGAGGAGTCGACCGGCGTCTGCAGCAGGTCGGTCCACGCGAAGGACTCGGCGGTGGGGAACCAGTCGCGGACGGCCCCGAGCTGCTCGACCTGGTCGAGGATCGAGAAGACGATCGTGGTGAACACCGCGCCGCCGACGGCGGCCAGCGGCGCGTCGGTGACGGTGGACAGCCAGAACGCCAGCGAGCCGACCACGAGCAGGTGCACCGACAGGTAGCCGAGCATCCCGGCCAGCCGCAGCAGCCCCTCGCCCTGCGGGAGGCTCACCCCGATCGGCGTGCGGATGTCGCCGAACCCGAACGCGATGCCGCCGGCCACCACCGCGACCAGGGCGAGGGTGAGCAGCGCGGCCACCGCGAGCACCAGCGCGGCCAGCCACTTCTGCCGGAGCAGCCGCATCCGCGGGACCGGGGTGGCCAGCGTGTAGCGCAGCGACCCCCACTGCGCCTCGCTCGCGACGGTGTCGCCGAAGAACAGCGCGTAGACCACGACGAGGAAGAACCCCGTCGTCGCGAACAGCACGAACAGCGTGAAGTTCAGCCCGCTGGAGGTGGCGACGTCGACCAGGTTGATCCGGCTGTTCTCCTGCGCGTCCTCGCTCGCGCCCAGCTGCAGCGCGGCGATGAGCACCAGCGGCAGCGCCACCATGAGCGCGAACACGCCGAGGGTGCGCCGCCGCTTGAACTGCCGGCGCAGCTCCACCGGCAGCCGCAGCGTGCGCTCGGGGCGGTAGCCGGCGACGGCGCCGGTGGGCTGGACGTGCTCGGTCGCGGTCACGACTCCCCCACGAGTGCCAGGAACGCGTCCTCCAGGCGGCGGCGCGGCGTGAACTGGTCGACGGCGACGTCGGCGGCCACCAGCGCCTGCAGCGCGGCCGCGCGGGAGGTCTGCGACCCCAGCTCGGCGACCAGGCCGTCGTCGGTGCGCTCGACGGTGACGCCCGGCAGCCCGGCCAGGACGGCGGCCGCGCGGTCGGCGTCGGCCGGGTCGGTCAGCCCCACCAGCACCGCGCCGCCGGCGCCGACGATCTCCTCGACCGTGCCCTGCGCGATCTTCTGCCCCTTGGCCATGACGACGACGTGGGTGCAGGTCTGCTCGATCTCGCTGAGCAGGTGGCTGGAGACGATGACCGTGCGGCCCGTGGCGGCGTAGGAGCGCAGCACCTCCCGCATGGCGTGGATCTGCGGCGGGTCGAGCCCGTTGGTCGGCTCGTCGAGGACCAGCAGGTCGGGCAGGCCCAGCATCGCCTGGGCGATGGCGACCCGCTGCCGCATGCCCTGGCTGTAGCGGCGGACCGGGCGGTCGATGGCGGCGCCGAGGCCGGCGACCTCGATCGCCTCGTCCATGTGCGCGTCCTCGACCGGCCGGCCGGTGGCTGCCCAGTACAGGGTGAGGTTGTCGCGTCCGGACAGGTGCGGCATGAGGCCGGTGCCCTCGACGAAGGAGCCCAGCCGCGACAGCACCGGGGCACCGGGCCCGGCGGCGTGGCCGAAGACGCTGATCCGCCCCTGCGTCGGGCGGATCAGGCCCATGAGCATCCGCAGCGACGTCGTCTTGCCCGCGCCGTTGGGCCCGAGCAGGCCCAGCACCTGGCCGCGGCGGACCTCGAAGGACAGGTCGCGGACGGCCACGAAGCCGTCCTTGTAGGCCTTGGTCACGCCCTCGAAGCGCAGCGGCACGTCCTCGCCGTCGGGCTCGACGGCCGAGGTGACCCGGCGGCGCCGGCGTCCCCACAGCACCGCGGCCGCCCAGCCGAGCAGCCCGAGGGCGACGACCGAGCCGAGCAGCCACCACCAGCGCGAGGTGCCGCCGTCGGCCTGCGCCTGCCCCGCCACGGAGGGGACGGCGAGCACGCTGCCGCCGTCGCCGGCACCGGTCAGGGACACCGAGTAGACCCCCGCCTCGGCCGGCAGCGCGAAGGCCTGGTCGGTGGAGGAGACGACGACGCGCATCGTGTGGCCGGCCTCGAACCGGTGCACGATCCCCGGCAGCGTGACGGCGACCTCGGTGGGCGCGGCGGGGTCGGCCGACAGGCCGGTCAGCGACAGGGGCGCGACCAGTCCGCCGGGCAGCGTCTGGGCGCCGTCGGGGCCGACGTCGTAGAGCTTGGCGAACAGGGTCGCGGTGCCGGTGGGTGAGGCGACGGCGAGCTCGACGGTGGGCGCGCCGACCACCTCGACGGCCTCGTCGAGCGGCTCGGTGGCGAACGCGGCGAACTGGCCGGGGATCTCGACGGCGGCGCCGCCCAGCGCCGAGGCCAGTGCCCCGAGGCCGGGGACGGTGGTGATGGCCGCGGGCGTGCCGCCGGCCGGGGTGACCACCGGCTGCAGCGGGCCGTCGAGGGCGAGCTCGGTGCGCGCGGTGGGCCCGGTCCCCTCCAGGCCGGGGTAGGCGTCGGCGACGACGCTCTGCGTGCCGCCCTGGACGCTGCCGAGGGTGTTGCCCAGGCCGCTGGGCACGGGGAACTCGAAGCCGGTGCCGGGGTCCGCGCCGCGGGCCGGGTCGTCCTCGTCGCGCAGGTGCCAGGAGAACCAGCCGGCGACGAGGTCGCGCAGCTCGGCGGTCTCCCGCTCGGAGGCCTGGGAATCGTGGCCGCCGGCGTACCAGACGACCTTCACCGGGGTGCCGGTGGCGGCGATGCCGCGGGCGTTGGCGTCGGCCTGGCCGAGGCCGAACAGCGAGTCCTCGGTGCCCTGGACCAGCAGGGTCGGCGCGGTGATGCGGTCGAGCACGGCCGCCGGGCTGCTGCGGTCGAGCACCGCGGCGACCTCGGGGGTGAGCGTCCCGGTGGCCGCGGCGGCCTGGTAGGCGGCGCAGATGTCGGCGCGGAACCGGCCGCAGGTCAGCGCCTGCTCCACCGCGGCAGGGTCGACCGTCGAGAGGTCGACCGGCAGGTCCTCCAGGGAGGGGGCCGAGGCGGGCGCGGCGGCCGCGCCGTCGCCGGTGGCGGCGGTGTCGCTGCCGCCGTCCTCGGCCCCGGCGGCGCCGTCCCCGCCGCCGAGGGCGTCGAGCAGCCCGCCGCCGGGGACCGACCCGACGCCGAAGAACAGCCCGGCCCACAGCCGCTTGTAGACGCCGGTGTCGGCGGCCTGCGGGGTGGCGGCGGGCGTGGCGGCGTCGGCGGTGCCGGTCTGGGAGGGGAACAGCGCGGCGGTCAGCGAGTTCCAGGTGATCTGCGGCGCGATGGCGTCGACCCGGTCGTCGTAGGCGGCGCCGAGGAGCGACAGCGCCCCGCCGTAGCTGGCCCCGGCGACGCCGACCCGCGGGTCGCCGTCGCCGTCGAGGAGGACGTCGTCGCGCCCGGCGAGCAGGTCGAGCAGCGTGGAGAGGTCGGCGACCTCGTAGCGGGGGTCGTCGAGGCCGATCTGGCCGGTGCTCGCGCCGAACCCGCGCGCGGAGTACGTCAGGACGACGAAGCCGCGGCCGGCGAGGTCGCGGGCGTCGTCGGCCACCGACTGCTTGCTGCCGCCGAAGCCGTGCGCGAGCACGACCGCCGGCGCGGGGGCGTCCGCGGTGGCCGACCCGGGCAGGTACAGCGTGGTGTCGAGCTCGACGGCGTCGGCACCGGAGCCGGAGGGGGCCCGGGCGTCCTCGGTGCGCACCTCCTCGGCCGCGACGGCGGTCGCCGGGGCCCACGCGAGCAGGGTGCCGGTGACCAGCAGGGCGAGGAGGGCGCCGAGCGTCGTGCGGGCGCCGGGGCGCGGGCGAGGACGCACGGGCCCGCGGACGGGACGCACGAAGCGGCCAACGGACGGTCCCGCGCCGGTGTTCCGGCGGTGTCCGGCCGGGGTGCGGCGGGGTCCGGTCAGGGCCGCCACTCGCCGGTGACGACGACGACCAGGCCGGGGTCGGCCACGCCGGGCACCTCGAAGAAGCGCTCCGCCGGGCCGCCGACCACGCCGGGGAAGGCCGCCATGAGCTGGACCGCCGACTGCTGCTGCTGCTCGTCGCCGGCGGTCACGAAGACGGTGGTGACCGCGACGCCGGGCCCCTCGTACTGGCCGATCCCGTTGGACTCCCAGCCCTGCGCGCGGAAGGCGTCGGCGGCGTCGCCGGCCAGCCCGCTGACGTCGGTGGCGTTGAGCACGGTCACCGGGACGCGGACCGGGGTGCTGGGCGCCTGCGCGACCGGGGGCAGCGGTTCCACCGACAGCTCCGGGAGGGCGCCGCTGGGGGCGGCGACGCTGGCCGGTGCCGAGGTCTGCGGGGGCGTGCTGGTGGAGCCGGCCTCCTGCGTCGCCGAGGACGTGAAGCTGTACACGCCGAGCACCACCAAGGCGACCACCACGACGGCGAGCAGCGCCGGCACGGTCCGGCCCCGGCGCGGCGGGGCGTCCTCCTCGGCGGTCGCCGCGGCCCGCAGCGCGGCGCGGGAGACCCCGGCCCGGCGCGCGGCCTTGCGGCGCTCGGACTCCATCGCCTGCCGCTCGGCCTCGCGCGCCTGGCGCTCGGCCCGCATCGCGGCGCGGTTGCCGACGACGCCGGTGTCGCTCGAGAGCCCGGTGGACGGGCCGGTCTCCGGCTCCGGCGTCCGGGTCCGCTCGCCCCGTCGGACGTCGCGGTCGGGGATCGCCTCGGTCAGCGGCTCGGCGGCGCGCCCGCGGGCGACCTCGCGGTCGGGGATCGCCTCGGTCAGCGGGGCCGCCGCGCGTCCCCGGGCGACCTCGCGGTCGGGGATCGCCGCGGTGGCCGGGGCGGCCGGCGGGGCGACGGGCGCGGCGGCCGGGGCGGAGGCGGGGGCGGCCGGCGGGGCCGCGGGTGCGGCGGCCCGGGCGGCCTGCGGTGCGCGGCCGCCCGCGGCCGGGCGGGCCGGCAGGTCCCACGGGTCCAGCGGCGCAGCGGCCGGCGCGGGGGTGTCGAGCTGGGGGGTCGGCACGGCCTGGAAGGGCGCGACCGTGGTGAGCGGGGCGGCCGGGCGGGCCGGGGCCGCCGGAGCCGCCGCGGCCTGCGGGGCGGGCGGGGACACCGACGGCGGCGCGGGCAGCCGCGCGGCGGTCGGCGGGACGAGCGGCGGCGGGGCCGCCGGCCGCGCGGGTGCCGGTCGCTGCGGCACCGGCGCCGGGCGGGCGGCCCGCTCGACCGGCGCGGGGGCCTGGCGGGTGGCGCCGTCGGCCGGCGGGCGGGGCGCCGCGGCCGGGCGCGCGGGCTCGATGGGGCGGGCGGGGACTGCCGGCCGGCCCGGCCGGCCGGTCAGCGGGCGGCCGCGGTCGGTCTCGTCCCCCAGCAGCGCGTCGCGCCGGCGCTCGGCGCGGCTGCGCAGCGGCCCGGTCAGGGTCGGGGCGTCGCTCCAGTCGGTGCCGTCGGGCGCGCCGGAACCGTCGGGGACGGGCTGCCCGGGGGCGGGGTCGGTGCGCCGGCGTCCACCGGCCACCGGGGCGGACAGCCGGTCCGGTTGGTCACCACCTGACGCCGCGTGCCTGCCCACGGTGACCAAATCTAGATGGCCGACGGGTCCTTGCCCAGGAGGGACGGAGAACGCCGCTGGCGTCGCGCGCTGCGCAGGCGGCGCAACCGGCGGACCAGCAGCGGGTCGGCCTCGAGCGCGGCCGGGCGGTCGACCAGGGCGTTGAGCACCTGGTAGTACCGGGTCGGGGGCAGTCCGAACTGCTCGCGGATGGCCGTCTCCTTGGCGCCCGGGTGGCGCCACCACTGCCGCTCGAAGGCCAGCATCTCGTGCTCGCGCCGGGTCAGGCCCGCGGGCTGCGCGGGCTCGCTCCCGGACGCCGTGCCCCCCGGCGGGGAGACCGCGGGGACGGGGTCGGGGGTCATGGGAGGGGTCCGTTCGATCGGGGGGAAGCCGTCACCGACGACGGTATGCCCGCCGGCCGACGTTTTCAGCGTGTCGCGCCCGCGTCAGGCCGCCGCCACCACCCGCTCGGCCGCGGCCCGGCGGCCGGCCGCCCGGGCGGTGCGCAGGCTGTCGACGGTGAACACCGCCAGCGCGGCCCAGACGATCGCGAAGCCGACGAGGCGGGCGGGCGGCATCGGCTCGTGGAAGACGAAGACGCCGATCGCGAGCTGCATCAGCGGCGTCACGTACTGCAGCAGCCCCACCGTCGACAGCGGGATCCGGCGGGCGGCGGCGGCGAACAGCAGCAGCGGCACCGCCGTCGCGATCCCCGAGGCCATGAGCAGCAGCAGGTGGCCGGTCCCCTCCGAGCCCGCGGTGCCCCGCCCGGTGGCCTGCAGCACGGCCAGGAAGACCAGCGCCGGCAGGAACGCCACCGCCGTCTCGACGAACAGCCCCGGCGCGGCCTCGACGCGGACCAGCTTCTTGAGCAGACCGTAGCCGCCGAAGGTGGCGGCCAGCGAGAGCGCGATCCACGGCGGGCGGCCGTAGTCCCAGGTCAGCACCGCGACGGCGACGGCGGCCAGCGCCACCGCCGCCCACTGCAGGGGCCGCAGCCGCTCGGCGAAGACGACGACGCCCAGCAGCACGCTGACCAGCGGGTTGATGAAGTAGCCGAGCGAGGTCTCGACGACGTGGCCGGAGTTGACGCCGTAGACGAACACCAGCCAGTTGGCGGCGATGAGCACCGAGGCGCCGGCGAGGACGAGCAACGTGCGGCGGTCGGTGACCGCGGCCCGGACCAGCGCCCAGCGGCGCAGCGCCGTCAGCAGCAGGGCGACGAACAGCAGCGACCAGACGACCCGGTGGGCGACGATCTCCACGCCGCCGGCGGGCTCGAGCAGCGGGAAGTACAGCGGGAAGCAGCCCCACAGCAGGTAGGCGGACAGGCCCGCCGCCGTCCCCAGCCGCCGCTCGTCCACGAGCGGCACCGTACGCCCGGCCCGGCGGCGTCCGGCCGGGCCGGGCCGGGATGTCAGCCGGTCTGGATGTAGTCGACGAGGTGGGCGCGCTCCTCCTCGAGCTCGTCGAGGCGGGCCTTGACGACGTCCCCGATGGACACGATGCCGAGCAGCCGGCCGTCCTGGGTGACGGGGACGTGCCGCACCCGCAGGTCGGTCATCGTGCGGGCCAGGTCGTGCACCGAGGCGGTGGGCGGGCAGGTGTGGACGTCGGCGGTCATCAGCGCCGACACCGGGCCGTCGAGCACCGGCGGACCCGACTCGTGCAGCCCCCGGACGACGTCGCGCTCGGAGACGATGCCCTCGACGGTGCTCCCCGTCGAGGAGACGACCAGCGCGCCGATGCCGTGGTGGGCGAGCAGCGTGAGCGCGTACCGCACGCTGGCGGCGGGGTCGACGGTGACCACGTCGGGACCCTTGCGGCGGAGCAGCTGGGAGATCTGCACGGGAGCCTCCTCACCTGTCGGTGCGGCAGTCTGCACCCGGCCGGGACCGCGCGGCAACGTCCCCCGGCGTACGGGACGGAACCGTCCCCACGGGTGGACGGACGGGCCTACCGTCGACGTGTGCGCACCACCCGGCACGACGCCGCCACGGCGGCGTCCCCCTCGCCCCTCCAGTGGCTCCGCTACGCCTTCGGCGGCGGTCTGCCGCGCGACCTGTCGGCCTGGGTGCTGTCGGACACCACCCGGCCCGGGTGGGTCCGCCGGCACGTGACCCGCTCGCTGGTGCAGCTCTCGCCGCTCGTCGTCGTCTGCCTGGTCGCCGTCCCCATGGCGCTGGCCTACCGCGCGACCGCCGCCTTCGGCGGCCTGCTCGTCGGGCTGATGTACTCGCTGGCCTTCATGGTGGAGACCACCGAGCACCGGGTGGCCAAGGCCGGCTACCCCGCCGGCACCGCCGCCCGGCTGCGCGAGGAGCGCGCCGAGCGGCGCCGCACCGCGCGGGTCGAGGAGCGCTTCCCCTACCGGGTCGGCGGGTCGGGCAGCTTCGACTGAGCCGACGGGGGGACTCGAACCCCCAACCGCCCGATTACAAGTCGGGTGCGCTACCAGTTGCGCCACGCCGGCGGGACACCGGGAACGAGTCCCGGGACAAGGATAGGGACACCGCCAGGGACGACTCCGCCGTGTCGGGTGCCGTGGTCCCGCGCCGGCGCGGACTCGACCCGCGCCGCACCGGCGAGGGACCTGCGCCGGCCGCTGCCCGGCACGACCTCCGGCAGCGGACCGGGTGTCAGCGGTAGCAGTACGAGTCGCTGGAGGCGTCGCCGCCCTGCAGCCGCACCTGGTGCGGCCGCAGGCCGCGCCAGTCGGAGCCGCTCGGGAAGAACCGCTCGTCGAGGGTCATCCCGCCGGCCTGGGGGTCGGTGTCGATCTTGGCCATCCACGAGCCGCAGCCGTCCGGGAAGAACTGGTCGTCCCAGGCGCCGTAGAGCGAGTTGGTCACGTAGACCCGCCTGCCGTCCCGGCTGACCTCGACCATCTGCGGGCCGCCGGCTAGCGGCTCACCCGGCGCCGCCGGGTGCGCAGTCCTCCGGACGATGCCACCGAGGTGGACCGAACCGACCTCGCGCGGGTGCGCCGGGTCGGTGACGTCGTACTGCCTGAGCTCGCCGATGCCCCAGCAGGACACGTAGAGCATCCGGTCGTCGACCGACAGGTCGATGTCGGTGACGAGCGGCGGCACCGCCGAGAACGGCTTGAGCGCCGGCGGCAGGTCGTCCGGGTCGGCGGGCTGGGCGGGGATCGTGATGACCTGCTCGGCCCTCCACTCCTCACCGTCGCGGAACCAGCGCCACACCGACGCGGACAGGTCCGCGGTGGAGACGACGACCCCGACGAAGCCCCAGGTGGCGTCCGGGTCGTGGGAGGGCCGCAGCTCGAGCACCATCTGGTGCTCCGCGCCGAGGTCGACCGTCTGCACGTGCCGGCCCCCGGCGAGGTCCCAGAAGTGCAGTGCGTGTCCGTACTCCCCCCCGAGGAGCAGCTCGGGGACCAGCCCGTCCTCCACCATCGCCGGGGTGCCCCACTCGCTGGAGACCAGCGTGTTCTGGTTGAGGTGCCACCAGGCGTCGTAGGCCAGGTACTGCGGACCGCGGTCGGTCTCCCAGGCCCGCAGGACGTCGAAGGTGCTGTGGTCCAGCAGCGCGATCCCGCCGGGGCCGTCGTCGCCGTCGCCGCTGCCCAGGCAGGTGAGGAAGACGCCGTCCGGGCCGCAGTGCAGGGTGTGCGGCCGCGAGTAGCCGGCCTTCCCGGCCAGCTCCTCCGCGGCGATGGTCTTGTGCAGCCGCGGCGAGCGCGGGTCGGGGTGGGTGTCGTAGACGTGCACGTTGGAGCTGCGCAGGCCGGGCAGCAGCAGGTAGCGGCGCTGCAGGCCGTCGTGGCCCGTGTCGTGGCCCTCGTGCTGGAGCGCGCTGGAGCAGGCGTTCCAGCCGAAGTGGTGCAGCTCGTCGCCGACCGTGGGCAGCTCCGCCCAGCCGACCAGCTGTCCGTAGGTGGGGGAGTCCGGGTCGGTGTCGACGACGGTGAGCGCATCCGGCCTCTGCCCGGCGCGGTCGAAGGCGACCACGTAGGCCAGCTTCTCGGTCGGCGCGGCGATCGCGTCGGCGGCGCTGCGGTAGAAGGTGGGATCCATCCGGTGCGTCGACTCGCTCATCGTCGGCCGCCTCTGGCTCGCTCGTCCTCCCGAGCGAGTCTGCGCCGCTCGGGACCGACTGTCCACGGGTCACGGCCCGCCCGGCCGCCACAGGTAGCGGACGTCGGGCTCGCGCTCCTCGTTGCCCGAGCCGTCGGTCTCCTCGACGGCGCGGAACCCGTGCCGCTCGTAGAACCGCCGGGCGGGCGCGTTGACCCGGAACGTCCACAGCTGCAGGCCAGCGGGCTGCCGCCGCTTCGCCAGCGCGACGAACCGGTCGCCGATCCCCCGGCCGCGCCGGGCGGGGTCGAGGTACAGCTGGTCGAGCCAGCCGTCGGAGAGCGCGAGCAGGCCGACGACGGCGCCGGCGTCCTCGGCCACCCAGGTGTCGTGCCGCGGCAGCAGCACGTCGCGGACCCAGCCGCGGACCTCGTCGTCGGTGTGCGCGCGCCGCACCGTCGGCAGCGCGGCGGAGGAGGAGCGCAGCCACACGTCGGCGACCGCGGCGGCGTCCGCGGGGACGGCGGGGCGCAGCAGGACGGGATCGACGGGCACGGCGCTGGAGGGTGCCAGGGCGGCGGGCGGACATCGACCGGTTCGGGTCCAGCCGCACCCCGCCCGGCCGATCCTGACGGGGTGGCACCGACCGACGACGAGGCCGCCCTCCTGCCGCTGGACCGCGCCCAGCTCGACGCGCTGCGGGAGCACGTCGAGGCACTGCTCGGGGACGACGGCTGCGACCAGACCCGCCGCGCCACCGACGCCTGGGCGGCGAGCCACGGCATCGCCCTCGACCGGCTGCACGAGGGCCTCGAGGAGTTCGGTGGGTTCTGCGACTGCGAGGTCGTGATGAACGTCGACCCCGCCGTCGTCTTCCCCGCCGTCGTCTTCCCGGCCGTCGGTCAGGCCGCGGAGGGCCCCTCGCTCAGGTAGCCGGCCGGGTCGGTGCGCGGCGAGGCCTCGGCCAGCCAGCGGGCGAACCCGGCGGGATCGCGGCGCTCGAGCTCGTCGAGGGTCTCCTGGCGGCGGCGCACGATCGACTGCCGCGCCGCCGGGTGCAGCTGCCCGGCCAGCGCCGTCGTCGTGCCGAGCCACTCCCGGCCCAGCGCCGCGGTCGACAGCGTCGCCACCGGCGGCAGGTAGGTGACCGTGCCGACGGTCTCCCCCGGCCGGGCACCGGTCAGGGGCGACGGGGTCGCGGCCGGCGGCGTCCCTGTGGCGGGCGGCTCGGCGGCCGGGGCGGCGTCACGCCGCGGCGGGCGCCCGGTGCGCAGCAGCCACAGCCCGAGCCCGCCGACGGTGAGCACCGCGCCGGCGAGCACGGTGAGCACCGGTCCGCCCACCGCCGCCGTCCCGGACAGGAACAGCAGCACCCCGATGGTGGCCGCGCCGACGCGCCAGGCCGCCTCGAGGGGAGAGAGGCGGTCGAAGATCCCGAGGTCGGCGCGCGGGTCGGCCGAGGACTCGCGGGCCACCCCGGCAGCCAGGCAGGCGGTGACGACGGAGGCCAGACCCACGGCGAGCAGCCCGGGGGGTCGAAGCGCCAGCCCGCCGACGACGGCCACCGCCGTCGCGGTGAGGGCGGCCAGCCCCAGGAGCAACCGGGCGGGGACTCCGCGGTCGGACACGAGCAGCCTCCAGGAACGCAGGCCGGGCAGGGGTCCCCACCCGCTCCGCGAGGACCGGCCGGGACCCCCCTCTACCCAGCGACGGTCCGGCCGCACACCGTGCACGGCGTGTCGCGGCGCGCCCGGCAGGATCGCCGCCCGTGGGGACCCTCCGTCGTCGAGCTCGGCCCACGCCTGGTCGTCGTCCTGGTGCTGCTCACCGGGCTGGCGGCGGCCGGCGGGCGGCTGTCGGGGCTGGGACAGGAGCGGCCGGTCGTCGTCGCCACGCTGCGCGCCACGGTCCAGCTGGCGGCGGTGTCGGCGGTGGTGCTGCTGGTGGTGGGCTCGCTGTGGCTGTCGGCGGCGTTCGTCCTGCTCATGGTCACCGTCGCGGCGGTGACCGCGGCCGGGCGGGTCACCGGCCTGCCGCTGCGCGCCCCCGGGACGGCCCGGCGGACGGCCACGGCGGCGCTCGCGGTGGCCGGCGGCGCGCTGCCGGTGGTCGCGCTGGTGCTGGCCAGCGGGACGGTGCCGTTTCGCGGCGCGGCGGTCGTCCCGGTCGCCGGGATCCTCGTCGGCGGCGCGATGACGGCGACGTCGCTGGCCGGACGGCGGCTGCGCGAGGAGCTCACCACCCGCCGCGGCGAGGTCGAGGCGGCGCTCGCGCTGGGCCTGCTCCCCCGCGACGCCGTCCTGGAGGTGGGCCGCGCCGCGGCCGCCACCGCGCTCCTCCCGCCGCTGGACCAGACCCGGACCGTGGGGCTGGTCACCCTGCCCGGCGCCTACGTCGGCGTCCTGCTCGGCGGCGGCAGCCCGCTGGCCGCCGGCGCCGCGCAGCTGCTCGTCCTCGTCGGCCTGCTGGCCGTGCAGGTGGCCGCGATCTGGATCGTCACCGAGCTGGTCGCCCGCGACCGGCTGCTGCCCGGCCTCCCCCGCTGACCGCGCCCAGACACCTCACAGCCGACCCGCAGCGCCCGGTCAGACGCCCGGCCGACAGTCGGTCCCGAGGCGGCGGAGCGCCGCCACGCGAGGAGGACCACCACCATGAACGGCACCCCGTACCCGACTCCCCAGCCGCAGCAGCCGGCGCAGCCGCAGCAGCCGGCCGGTGCGACCCCGGGGTGGAACCCGCCGCCGTCCGGCGGCTCCTGGTACCCGACGGCGCCGACCGCCACCGCCACGCTGCCGCCCCCCGCCGTGCCCCCCACCGTGCCCCCCGTCGCGCCGCCGGCCCCGGAGCACCGCCGCGCCGGTCGGCTGCGCATCGGCGTCGCGGGCCTGCTGGCCGGCGCCCTCATCGGCGGCGGCACCGGGGCCGGCGTGGTCGCCCTGACCGACGACGGCAGCAGCGGCGGCAGTGGCGCCGCCACGGCCCAGTCGGTCGTCATCCAGGACCCGGAGAACGCCACCGCCGTCACCGCGGCCGCGGCCAAGGCCGCGCCGAGCGTGGTGACCGTCTACGTGACCAGCGGCTCGGGCTCGGGCAGCGGCTCGGGCGTCGTGCTCACCGAGGACGGCTACGTCCTGACCAACAACCACGTGGTCAGCCTCGACGGGAGCACCACCAGCGCGACCGTGCAGGTGCGCACCGCCGACGGCACGCTGCACGACGCGACCGTCGTGGGCACCGACCCGACCTCCGACCTGGCCGTGCTCCGGCTCGACGGCGCGAGCGGGCTGACCCCGGCCACCTTCGCCGACTCCGACGACGTGCAGGTCGGCGACCTGGCCGTGGCCATCGGCGCGCCGCTGGGCCTGTCCGACACCGTCACCGACGGGATCATCAGCGCCACCGACCGCGCGGTGGCCACCGGCTCCACCCAGGACGACGCCACCGTGCTCGACGCCCTGCAGACCGACGCCGCGATCAACCCGGGCAACTCCGGCGGCGCGCTGGTCAACGCCTCGGGCGAGGTCGTCGGCGTCAACACCGCCATCGCCTCGGTCGCCTCGGGCGCACCCGGCTCCTCGGGGCAGAGCGGCAACATCGGCGTCGGCTTCGCCATCCCGAGCAACGTGGCGCAGCGCATCGCGCAGGAGATCATCGACACCGGCACGGCCACCCACGCCGTCCTCGGGGTCCGCGCGCAGACCGCCACCGACGGCCCCACCAGCGAGGTCGGCACCGGCGCGCAGCTGGCGCAGGTCGAGGCGGGCAGCCCCGCCGCGGACGCCGGGCTGCAGGCCGGTGACGTCGTGACCGCCGTCGGCGACCGCGCCGTCACCACCTCCACCGAGCTCACCGCCGCCGTCCGCAGCTCCGCCCCCGGCGACCGGGTGACGCTGACCGTCGAGCGCGGCGGGCAGACGACGACGGTCGAGGTCACCCTCGGCGGCAGCGCCGGCTGACCTGCGAGCCCGCGATCGGCACCCTCCCGCGCCGCCTAGGCTCGGGAGGGTGTCGTCGTCCTGGAGGCCGCCGGTGAGCGTCCCGCTGACCTCCTCGCTCGACGACCCCGCCCGCGCCGAGGGGCTGCGCCGCATGAAGCGGCTGGCCACCGGGCTGTTCGGGCTGGCCGCGGCGGTGTTCCTGGCCTGCGTGCTGCTCGGTGAGGACGCCGGCCGGTGGGTGGGCTACGTGCGGGCCACCGCCGAGGCCTCCATGGTCGGGGCGCTGGCCGACTGGTTCGCCGTCACCGCGCTGTTCCGGCACCCGCTGCGGATCCCGATCCCGCACACGGCGATCATCCCGCGCAAGAAGGACCAGATCGGGGCGAGCCTGGGCACCTTCGTGCAGGAGAACTTCCTGACCCGCGCCGTCGTCGAGGACAAGCTCGCCACCGTCGACGTCCCCCGCCGGCTCGGCGACTTCCTCGCCGCCCCCGGCCGCGCGCAGCGGCTGGCCGGCGACGCCGCCGCCGCGCTCACCGGGGTGACCGACCTGCTCCGCGACGACGACGTGCAGGACGCCGTCGCCGGGCTGGTCGACCGCAAGCTGCACGAGACGCCCGCCGCGCCGGTGCTCGCCCGGGTGCTGGAGCTCGTCGTCGACGGCGACCGGCACCAGGAGGTGCTCTCGGCGGCGCTGCGCTACCTGGCCCGCTTCCTGGAGGAGAACCGGATCGTCTTCCGCGCCCAGCTCGGCGACGCGTCGCCCGCATGGGTGCCCGACTGGGTCGACGACCGGGTGTTCGACCGCGTCTTCGCCGCGCTGCAGGGCTTCCTGCACGAGGTCGGCGCCGAGCGCGACCACGAGCTGCGGCGGGTCTACGACGCCCGGCTGCGCGCCTACGTGCACGCGCTGCGCACCGACCCCGACACCGCCGCGGGCGTCGAGGCGTTCAAGAAGCAGCTGCTCGAGCACCCGGCGGTGCGCACCTGGTCCTCGTCGCTGTGGACCAACGCCAAGACGGCGTTCCTCACCGCGGCCGCCGACCCCGACTCCGAGCTGCGCGCCCGCGTGGCCGGGCTGATCGTCGACGCGGCTCGGCTGCTGCAGACCGACCCGCGGGTGCGCGAGCGGGTGCAGCGGCAGTCGGTGCGGGTGGCCGGCTACCTCGTCGAGCGGTTCGCCGGCGACCTCGCCGACGTCGTCGGCACCACCGTGGCGCGGTGGGACACCGAGGAGACCAGCCGGCGCATCGAGCTGCAGGTGGGCCGGGACCTGCAGTTCATCCGGATCAACGGCACCGTCGTCGGCGGGCTGGCCGGACTGGTGATCTACAGCGTCGCCCAGCTGCTCGGGTGAGCCGGGCGATGATCAGGTGACCTGATCGTGCGGCGTCCTCCCACACGTCCCACCGTGAGGGAGGACGCCCGACGATCAGGGACCCTGATCCCGGCGGGGCCTCAGCCGCGGGCCTGCGCCGCCGCGTAGAGGGCGATGCCGGCGGCGACGCTGACGTTGAGCGACTCGGTGTCGCGGGCGATGGGGATGCGCACGACGACGTCGCAGCGCTCCCGCACCAGCCGCGACAGGCCGGTGCCCTCGGCGCCGACCACGAGCGCGACCGGGTCGGCGAACCCGTCGTACTCGTGCAGCTCCATGTCGCCGTCACCGGCCAGGCCCACCGTCTGCAGGCCGGCGTCCTGGTAGGACGCGAGCGCACGGGCCAGGTTCACCGCGCGCGCCACGCGCAGCCGGGCGGCCGCGCCGGCGCTGGTGCGCCAGGCCGAGGCGGTCATCCCGACCGCGCGCCGCTGCGGCACGACGACGCCGTGCGCGGCGAACGCGGCCGCCGAGCGCACCACCGCGCCGAGGTTGCGCGGGTCGGTGACGCCGTCCATGGCGACCACCAGGGGCGGGCGGCCGGAGTCGCGCGCGAGGTCGAGCAGGTCGTCGGGGTGGGCGTAGTCGTAGGGCGGGACCTGCAGGCCGATCCCCTGGTGCAGCGCGCCGCCCGACATGCGGTCGAACTCGGCCTTGCCAACCTCCAACAGCGGGAGCCCGCGGTCGCCGGCCAGCTGCACCGCCTCGGCGACCCGCTCGTCGGTGCGGGCCGCGTCGCCGGTGACCACGTAGAGGGCGCTCGCCGGGATCTCCGCCCGCAGCGCCTCCACCACCGGGTTGCGGCCCAGCAGCAGCTCGGGCGCCTCCTCGGCGCGCTGCCGGCTGCGGTCGCGATCGGCCCGCCGCCGGGCGTCGGCCTGCGCGCGGCGCTGCGCGGGGTGGCCCTTGCGCATCTCGGCCGGCGGGGTGGCTCCGCGGCCGGCCAGGGCCCGCCGGTTCTTGCCGCCGGTGCCGGCCGTGGCGGTCTTCTTGCCGGCGCCGCTCGTGCGGCCGCGGCGCTGGCTGTTGCCGGCCATCAGCGGGTCAGCTCCCATCGGGGTCCCTGCGGGGTGTCCTCGACCTGCACGCCCATGGCGGCGAGCCGGTCGCGCACGGCGTCGGCCGCCGCGTAGTCCTTGCGGGCGCGGGCGGCCTGCCGCTGCTCGAGGGCCAGCCGCACCAGCCCGTCGGTGACCTCGGCGAGCCGGCCGTCGCCGCCGCCGGCCCACCGCGGGTCGAGCGGGTCCAGGCCCAGGACGCGCAGCATGGCGCGGACCCGGCCCAGCGCCGCGGCGGCCGCGGCGTCGTCGCCCTCGGCCAGGGCGGTGTTGCCCTGCCGGACGGTCTCGTGCACGACGGCGACGGCGGCCGGGGTGCCCAGGTCGTCGTCCATGGCCGCCCGGAAGTCATCCGGCAGCCCGGCCGGCTGCTCGGCGCCCACCCGCTCGGCGGCCCGCTGCACGAACGACTCGATCCGCCGGTAGGCCGCCCCGGCCTCCTCCAGCGCCGCGTCGGTGAACTCGATCGTCGAGCGGTAGTGCGGGGTGACCAGGTAGTAGCGCAGCTCCACCGGGCGCACCCGGCGGACGACCTCGTCGACCAGCGCGGTGTTGCCCAGCGACTTGCTCATCTTCTCGCCGCCCAGGGTGACCCAGCCGTTGTGCACCCAGTACCGGGCGAAGCCGTGCCCGACGGCGTGCGACTGGGCCTGCTCGTTCTCGTGGTGCGGGAAGCGCAGGTCCAGCCCGCCGCCGTGGACGTCGAAGTCCGGCCCGAGATAGCGCTCGGCCATCGCGGAGCACTCCAGGTGCCACCCGGGCCGCCCGCGGCCCCACGGCGTGGCCCAGCCGGCGGTGTCGGGCTCGCCGGGCTTGTGCGCCTTCCACAGCGCGAAGTCGCGCGGGTCGCGCTTCTTCTCGTCGGTGTCGGTGTCGGCTGCGGGCTCCAGGTCGTCCATCTTCTGCCGGGTCAGCGCGCCGTACCCGGGGAAGGAGCGCACGTCGAAGTAGACGTCGCCGTCGACGGCGTAGGCGTGCCCGCGCTCGACGAGCCGGGCGATGAACTCGACCATGTCGGGCACGTGCCCGGTGGCCCGCGGCTCGTAGGTGGGCGGCCGCACGCCCAGCGCCTCGTAGGCGCGGGTGCTGGCCAGCTCGTTCTCGTAGGCCCACGCCCACCACGGCACGCCGTGCTCGGCGGCCTTGGCGAGGATCTTGTCGTCGATGTCGGTGATGTTGCGGACCAACGTGACCTCGGTGCCGTGGCCCTGCTCCAGCCAGTTGCGCAGCAGGTCGAAGACCAGCCCTGCCCGCACGTGCCCGAGGTGCGGCGGACCCTGGACGGTGAGCCCGCAGACGTACATGGAGGCCTCTCCGGCCCGCAGCGGCGTGAAGTCGCGGACCGCACGGGCGGCCGAGTCGTAGAGGCGGAGGCTCACCGCGGGGAGTCTACGGATCCCGCCCGGACCACCAGCGCCGTCGCGAGAGCCGCCCGGCCCTCCCCCCGGCCGACCAGGCCGAGCCCGTCGGTGGTGGTCGCCGTGACGCTCACCGGCGCCCCGAGGGCCGCCGACAGCGCCGCCTCCGCCTCCGCCCGGCGCGGGCCGAGCTTCGGCGTGGGCGCCACGAGCTGCACGACGGCGTTGCCCACCCGCCAGCCGGCGGCGGTCAGCGTCTCGCGGACGTGCTCGAGGACGGCGACGCCGCGGGCGCCGGCCCAGCGGGGGTCGTCGGTGCCCAGCAGCCCGCCGATGTCGCCGAGGCCGGCCGCCGACAGCACCGCGTCGGTGAGCGCGTGCGCGACGACGTCGCCGTCGGAGTGCCCGGCGCAGCCGTCGGCACCGGGCCACGACAGCCCGGCCAGCCAGCACTCCCGGCCGGCCTCGACCGGGTGCACGTCGACGCCGAGCCCGACCCGCGGCAGCTCGCTCACCGGGCCACCTGCAGCCCGGCCAGGTGCAGGTCGTGCGGCACGGTGACCTTGGCGGCGCGCTCGTCGCCGTCGACCGTGCCGACGGCGACCCCGGCGGCGCGCACCACCGCGGCGTCGTCGGTGAGCTCGACGCCCTCCTCCAGCGCGGCGTAGGCGGCCACGAGCACCGCCCGGTCGAAGCCCTGGGGGGTCTGCACCCGCCGCAGCGAGGCACGGGGGACGGCGGCGGTGACCGTGCCGGCCTCGTCGACGACGACGGTGGTGTCGACGACCGGCAGCACCGGGACGACGGCCGGGGCGCCGGCGGCGAGGGCGGCCAGCACCCGGGCGACGACGTCGGGCGGGGTGAGCGGGCGGGCGGCGTCGTGCACGAGGACGGCGTCGGCGGCGGGACCGGCGGCGGCCAGGCCGGCGCGCACCGAGGCGGTGCGGGTGGCCCCGCCGTCGACGAGCTGCACGGTGCCGGGCAGCGCGGCGGCGAAGGCGGCCCGGTCGGCGGCGGGCACCACGACGACGACCTCGGCGACCCCGCCGGCGAGCAGGCTCTCCACCGCCCACGCGACCAGCGGCCGGCCGGCGAGCGGGACCAGCGCCTTGGGCAGGTCGGCCCCCAGACGCGAACCACTCCCGGCCGCTGCGACGATGCCGACAGCGGACACGGGAGTGGCCGGGTGGTGCGGGAGTGCCGAGGCGGAGCTCAGCTGGCGAGGACCTCGTCGAGCAGGACCTCGGCCTTGTCCTCGTTGGTGCCCTCGGCGAGCGCGAGCTCGCTCACCAGGATCTGACGGGCCTTGGACAGCATCCGCTTCTCGCCGGCGGAGAGACCACGGTCCTTGTCGCGGCGCCACAGGTCGCGGACGACCTCGGCCACCTTGTTGACGTCGCCGGAGGCCAGCTTCTCGAGGTTGGCCTTGTAGCGGCGCGACCAGTTGGTCGGCTCCTCGGTGTGCGGGGCCCGCAGGACCTCGAACACGCGGTTGAGCCCGTCCTGACCGACGACGTCGCGGACGCCGACGATCTCTGCGTTGTCGGCCGGCACGCGCACGGTCAGGTCGCCCTGGGCGACCTTCAGCACGAGGTAGGCCTTCTCTTCGCCCTTGATGACCCGCGTCTCGATCGCCTCGATCAGAGCGGCACCGTGGTGCGGGTAGACGACGGTCTCGCCGACAGTGAAGCCCATGTGTGTGTGACCCCTTTCGCTGTACCCAGGTTAGCACGGCAGACTGACGCCCGGAACGGCGCGACGGCGGATAAGTGCAGGTCAGAGGCCTGGTGAAGTCCGGAGAAGGGGTTGACAGAGGCGTGGTCGGTGTGCGTGCACGGCCCGCCCGCGGCGCCTCGGTGGGCGCCCTCGTGCGCGCCACGCACGCGCCCCCGGCGGCCGCGGTCACCGTCGTCGCGACCCTGCTGGCGGTCGCCGCGCAGGTGCCGCCGGCCCGGGTGCTGCTCGTCGGGCTGGCCGTCCTCGCAGGTCAGGCGTCCATCGGCTGGAGCAACGACTGGCTCGACGCCGACCGCGACCGCGCCGTCGCCCGCGCCGACAAGCCCGTCGTGCAGGGCGCGGTCGACCCCGCCGTGCTGCGCGCCGCGGCGCTCGCGGCGGCCGCGGTCGCCGTCGTCCTGTCCCTCGCGCTCGGCTGGCTGCCCGGCCTGCTGCTGCTGGTGCTGGTCGCGAGCGGCTGGGGCTACAACGCGGGTCTGAAGCGGACGGTGCTGTCGGGACTGCCCTACGTCACCGGCTTCGGCGCCCTGCCGGCGGGGGTGGTGGCCGCCGCGCCCGGCGCCCCCCTGGCGCCGTGGTGGCTGACGGTGGCGGGGGCCGCGCTCGGCGCCGCCGCGCACCTGGCCAACGTGGCGCCCGACATCGCCGACGACCTCGCCACCGGGGTGCGCGGTCTGCCGCACCGCCTGGGCGCGACCGGGTCGGCGGCGCTCGGCGCGGTGCTGCTGGGTGCCGCCACGCTCGTGCTCGTGCTGGGCCCGGACGGGTCGCCGGCGTGGTGGGGCTGGGCGGGCCTGGCGCTGGCGGTGCCCGCGGTCGCCGTCGCCGGGCTGGCCGGCCGGCCGGGTCTGCGGCGGGTGGCCTTCCCCGCGGTGCTGGTGCTGACCGTGCTCGACGTGGTGCTGCTGGTGCTCGGCGGGGGGGGGGGGGGGGGGGGGGGGGGGGGGGGGGGGGGGGGGGGGGGGGGGGGGGGGGGGGGGGGCGGGGGGGGGGGGG
>NZ_JBJGYI010000047.1:0-30471 GCF_054049915.1 Geodermatophilus sp. SYSU D00766 | reverse complement strand
GGGGGGGGGGGGGGCCCCCGGGGGGGCGGCGGGGGGGCGGGGGGGGGGGGGGGGGCCCCGGGGGGGGGGGGGGGTTGGGGGGGGGCCCCCGGCCGGCCCCCCCCCCCCCGCCCGCACGTCTGGAGACCGCCCGTGCCCGAACCCTCTCGACGGCCGCCGGCGCCGCTGGCGGCCGCGGCCCTGGTGACCGTCCCCGGCGCCTACCTGGGCGCGGCGGCCTACCTGGGCCTGCCGGCGCCGGACCTGCCTCCGCCGCTGCAGGCGCTGCTGTACGGGACGGCGATCGTCGGGGCGGCGTTCCTGCTGTCGTGGGCCGCCGAGGCCGCGCAGGTCGACATCAGCGCGGGGCTGGCGCTGGCGCTGCTCGCGCTGCTGGCCGTGCTGCCCGAGTACGCCGTCGACTTCGTCTTCACCTGGACGGCGGGCACGACCTTCGGCGACACCGGCTCCTGCACCCCGCCCGACGGCGGGGAGGACGCCTGCGCGCTCGCGCTGGCCAACATGACCGGCGCCAACCGGGTGCTGGTCGGCGTCGGCTGGCCGCTGGTGGTGCTGGTGGCCGCGGTCGCCGTCGCCCGCCGCCGCCGGGCCGGGGACGACACGGCCCGCCGGCTGTCCCGGGGCGAGGTGCGGCTGTCGCCCGCCATGTCCCCGGAGGTCGTGTTCCTCGGCATCGCGACGCTGTACTCGCTGCACCTGCCGCTGCGCTCGAGCCTGACGCTGGTCGACTGCGCGGTGCTGGTCACCGTGTTCGTGCTCTACGCCCGCCGGCTGGCGCAGGCCCCGGCCGAGGACCCGGACCTGATCGGCACCTCGCGCTGGCTCGGCGAGCAGCCGAGGCGGCGCCGTCGCACCTGGGTGGCCGCGGTGTTCGCCGTCGCGGCCCTGGTGATCCTGGCCAGCGCCGAGCACTTCGCCGAGTCGCTGGTGGAGACCGGCGCCACGCTCGGGGTGGACGAGTTCCTGCTCGTGCAGTGGGTGGCGCCGCTGGCCAGCGAGGCGCCCGAGCTGATCGTGGCCTGCCTGTACGCCGCGCGGCTGCGGGCCTCGGACTCCCTGGGCACGCTGCTGTCGAGCAAGGTCAACCAGTGGACGCTGCTGGTCGGGACCATCCCGCTGGCGTTCGCGATCAGCTCGACGTCGTTCTCCGGGCTGCCGCTGGACACCCAGCAGCGCACCGAGCTGCTGCTGACCGCCGCGCAGTCGCTGTTCGCCGTCTCGCTGCTGGTGGGGCTGCGGCTGACCGCCGCCGGTGCGGGCGCGCTGTTCGTGCTCTTCGCCGTGCAGTTCGTCGGCAGCATCGTGCTGCCGGCCGACGCCGACCGGGTGCTGGTGCTCGTCCTGTCGGGCGTCTACGTGGTGCTCGCGCTGGCGCGTTTCGCGCTGCGGGCCCGCACCACGAGCCGGCTGGCCCGCGACGGCGTGGTCACGCCCTTCGACGAGCTCGAGCCCGCCGGCACCTGACCGCGGCGGGACTCGACGGCGGGGGTCAGCGCTGTGCGAGCTGGGTGGCGTAGAGGCAGATCGCGGCGGCGGCGGCGAGGTTGAGGCTCTCGGCGCGTCCGCTCATCGGGATCCGCACCCGCGCGTCGGCGGCGGCGGCCAGTTCCGGGGGCACGCCGCGGGCCTCGTTGCCGAACAGCCACAGCACCGGCCCGGCCAGCGCCGTCCCCAGCTCGTCGAGGGCGGTCTCCCCGCCGCCGTCGGCGGCCAGGACGGTCACCTCCCGTGCCTGCAGGCCGGTGACCAGCGGGCCCAGCGGCGCGCCGCGGACGACGTCGAGGTGGAACAGGCTGCCGGCGCTGGAGCGCACCGCCTTGCCGCCGTAGGGGTCGGCCGACCCGGCGCCGAAGACCACCGCGCCCGCGCCGCACGCGTCGGCGGTGCGCAGCACGGTGCCGGCGTTGCCGGGGTCGGCGAGGCCGGCCAGGGCGACGGTCAGCGCCGGCGGGTCGGCGAGCAGCCGGTCGGCGGGGACGTCGCGCAGCGCGCAGACGGCGACGAGGCCCTGCGGCGTCACCGTCTCCGACAGCGCGGCCGCGGCCTTCTCGGTGACCAGCCGGACCGGGACGGCGGTCGACGCCAGCAGGTCGCGGTGCGCGGCGGCGGCGGCCTCGGTGGCGAACACCTCGCGGACGGCGGCGGGGTCGGCCTCGGCCAGGGCGAGCGCCTCGGACACCGCCTGGCGGCCCTCGGCGAGGAAGGCGCCGGCGTCGTCGCGGCCGGCGCGGCGGGTCAGCCGGCGCGCGGCGGCCACCCGGCCCGACCGCTCGGTCAGCAGCTCGGCCACGGCGTCGGAGGGGGTGGATCAGGCGGCCTGCTCGCCGCCGGCCGGAGCCGCGGCGACGGCGGCGCGGGCGGTCTCCACCAGCGCGGCGAAGGCGGCCGGCTCGTTGACCGCGAGCTCGGCGAGCACGCGGCGGTCGAGCTCGATGCCGGCCAGCTTCAGGCCCTGCATGAACCGGTTGTAGGTCATGTCGTTCTGGCGCGCCGCGGCGTTGATGCGGGTGATCCACAGCTTGCGGAAGTCACCCTTGCGCACCTTGCGGTCGCGGTAGTTGTAGGTGGCCGAGTGGAGGATCTGCTCCTTGGCCTTGCGGTACAGGCGCGAGCGCTGACCCCGGTAGCCGCTGGCGGCCTCGAGGACGCTCCGGCGCTTCTTCTGGGCGTTGACCGCCCGCTTCACGCGTGCCACGTGAGTACTCCTTTATCGGTGCTGGAGGCGGGGGCTCTAGATGCCCAGCAGCTTCTTGAGGGTCTTGGTGTCGGCCGGGCTCAGGACCTGGTCCTTCTCCAGCCGGCGCTTGCGCCGCGAGGACTTGTGCTCGAACTTGTGCTGGTTGTTGGCCTGCTCGCGCATGAGCTTGCCGGTGCCCGTCACGCGCACCCGCTTGGCGGTGCCCTTGTGGGTCTTCTGCTTCGGCATGTCCTCGTCGTCCTGTTCGTGGGTGTCGGCGCCGCGCGGCAGCACGGGGCTGCCGCGACGGCGCCGGCCGTCTCGGTGGTGCGGTCCTGCGTGCGACCGGGTCAGGCCGTCGGGGTCTGTCCCTCGGCGGCCCGCTCGGCCTTGGCCTGGCGGCGGGCGCCGTCGGTCGCGGCCTGGTTCCGGTGCGGGGCGATCACCATGACCATGTTGCGGCCGTCCTGCTTGGGGTTGGACTCGACGACGCCGAGCTCGGCGACGTCGGCGGCCAGCCGCTGCAGCAGGCGGTAGCCCATCTCCGGGCGCGACTGCTCGCGACCGCGGAACATCACGGTGATCTTGACCTTGTCGCCGCTCTTGAGGAAGCGCTCGACGTGGCCCTTCTTGGTCTCGTAGTCGTGCGGGTCGATCTTCAGGCGCAGCCGCATCTCCTTGATGACGGTGAGCGCCTGGTTCCGCCGGGCCTCGCGGGCCTTCTGGGCGGACTCGTACTTGAACTTCCCGTAGTCCATCAGCTTGACGACCGGCGGGCGGGCCATCGGCGCGACCTCGACGAGGTCCAGCTCGGAGTCCTGCGCCAGTCGCAGCGCCTCGCCGATCGGCACGATGCCGACCTGCTCGCCCTCGGGTCCGACCAGGCGGACCTCGGGGACGCGGATACGGTCGTTGATACGGGGCTCGGTGATGGCCTCTCCTCTGCTCTTCACACGGGAGGAGTCGCGCCCACCCGCCACCGGGGACGACTCGGGCCCCGTGAGCTGCGCTCACAGGGCCCGTTCTCGCCGGTGGGGCACGGACCCGTCGCCGGGCCGTGCACGTCGCGGGGGACCCACCGGGGCGGGCCGGTCCTCCGCGAACCGGGACCTGGGCGCCTCGGCGGCGCCAGGTGGGAGCGGGCTCCTCTTGGTCAGCGGCCCGGGGCGGGGCCGCTGGGTTGGTGGTTCACGCGCCTCGTGTAGCGGGGAGGCACGCCCATGCTACAGCGTCGTGGACGGTCGAGACATTCCGGTCTCCCGGCCCCCGTGCAGGGGCCCGCCGTGAGCTCGCGAGCGGCGGGGGGCACGGGGGCCCTTCGCCGTTCCCACCCGTGACGTGCTGGAACGGCCACCCCTCAGGGTCCCGCGCCGAGCGTGCCAGACGAGGGGGGAAGGGGGTCCTGCGTCAGTCGTCGTAGAGCAGCGGGGGCGGGGCGGGCTGGGCCGCCCGGTGCGCGGACAGCAGTGCGCGCAGCCCCTCGACGGCGTCGAGCGCCCGCTCCCGGTCGGCGGCCTGGACGGCGAGCACGGACACCTCGTCGCCGTTGGCCAGCTCCAGCGACGCCCACGAGGAGTCCCGGTCGAAGCGCACCGCCCGGACCACCGACCACGGCAGCTCGTGCCGGACCAGCACGTTGCGCACCCGGACCCCGGCCGCGTCGGCGTCGACCCGCGAGGCCCCGACGAGCAGCACGCCGGCGCCCACGAACACCCCCAGGCCGGCCACCGCCACCTGGTCGGCCAGACCGAAGCTGACCACCCCGGTCGACGACGAGGTGAGCAGCACGGCCACGACCACCATGACGCCGACGACCAGCGCGGCGGCGACCGCGCAGACCAGGCGCAGCCGGCGCGGGACGGCGGTCACGGCGGCGGGGACGGCGGGCGTCGTCGGCACGTCCCCATGGTCCCAGGCGAGGCGCGGCCCCCGGACCCGGAGCGGGCACTGCCTGGCAGAGTGCCCGGCGTGGAGGTGCCCGGCGTGGAGGTGACCGGCCCGGCGCAGCAGGCCGCCTGGCGCGCGCGGACGGTCCCCCCGGTCGAGCGGGTGCGGCCGGGACTGTGGTCGGTGCCGGTGCCCATGGCCGGGCCGCTGCGGTGGGTCAACGCCTACGTGCTGGAGCTCGCCGGCGGCGGGCTGGGCCTGGTCGACACCGGCTGGGACGCCGACGACAGCTGGGCGGCGCTGTGCGCGGGCCTGGCGGAGCTCGGCGGCGACGTCACCGACGTGCGCGGTGTGCTGGTCACCCACATGCACCTGGACCACGTGGGGCTCGCCGCGCGGGTGCGGGAGGCCTCCGGCGCCTGGATCGCCATGCACCCGGCCGACGCGGCGGCGCTGACCTCGCTCACCGAGCGCTCCCCGGAGGACTCCACCGAGCACGAGGTGGCCTTCCTCGTCGGCCTCGGCGCCCCCGAGGCCGACGCGCGGGACGACGCCGGCACCCCCGAGCAGCGGGCCCGGTGGCGGCGGCTGGCCCGGCCCGACCGGCTGCTGGAGGACGGCGACCGGCCGGACCTGCCGGGTTGGTCGCTGCGCGCGGTGCACACCCCCGGGCACACCCCCGGGCACCTGTGCTTCGCCGAGGAGGGCGGCGGGCTGTTCTTCGCCGGCGACCACGTGCTCCCGCGGATCAGCCCCAACATCTCCACCACCCCGGCCGGCGCCCCCGACCCGCTGCGCGACTACCTGGCCTCGCTGGAGACGGTCGCCGGGCAGCCGGCCGGGGAGGTGCTGCCCGGGCACGAGTGGCGCTTCAGCGGGCTGGCCGAGCGGACGCGGGAGCTGCGCGCACACCACGAGCGCCGGCTGGCCGAGCTGCTGGCCGCCGTCCGCGCGCACCCGGGCGGCACGCCGTGGGAGCTGGCCGCGCACCTCACCTGGTCACGGCCGTGGTCCCAGTACGCCCGGCGGATGCGGATCTTCGCCGTCACCGAGACCGACGCCCACCTGCGGCTGCTGGCCGGCCGGGGGCTGGTCGTCGGGGACGGCGGTCAGGTGCCGCGCTTCTCGGCGGCGCGGCTGCGCTGACGCGGCACTATCCTGGGTCCGCGGCCGGGCGCCTGGAGACGACGGGACCGCCACGGCCGGTCCCCGCGAGGTGCCCGTGCGCCAGGACCTCACCCGATCCCTCCCCCTCGCCGACGAGCTGTCGGTCGTCTCGGCGCGGGTGTCGGGCCTGCTGCTGTCCGAGGAGACCGTGGCCACCGCCCTGGGCCTGGTCAGCTCGCTGCTGCTGGAGACCGTCCCGGCGGCCGTCGGCGCCGGCGTCTCGATCGTGGACCCCGCCGGGCGCCGGACGGCGGGGGCGACCGACCCGCTGGTCGAGCGCGCCGACGCGCTGCAGTACGAGCTCGACGAGGGCCCGTGCCTGGCCGCGGCCGCCGGCCGGGCGCTGGTGCGCGCCGACGACCTGCGGGCCGACCCCCGCTGGCAGCGGTGGGCGGCCGAGGCCGTCGACCTCGGGCTGCTGTCGACCGTGAGCGCGCCCCTGCTGGCCGGGGACCGCACGCTGGGTGCCCTCAAGGTCTACGGCGGCGCCCCGGGCGTGTTCACGCCCCACGACGCCCACGTGCTCACCCTCTCGGCCGCCCAGGCCGCCCTGCTGGTCACGCACGTCACCGCCCGGGAGCGGGCGCGCCGGGCCAGTGACGACCTGCGGCAGGCCGTGGCGGCCCGCGACGTGGTGAGCACCGCCAAGGGCGTGCTGATGGCCCGGCACGGGGTCGGCGAGGAGACGGCGCTGGGCATGCTGCTGTCCCGCTCCGGAGGGGACGCCGGCACGCTGCGGCAGGCGGCGCGGGCGGTGGTCGACTCCGCCGTGCGACGGCTCCGATGACCGGGCCGCCCGCCGGCGTGTCCGCCGAGGACCGGCGGGCACTGCTGCGGGACGCCCTCCGGCACGCCGACCTCACCCTGGACCAGCTGTGGCTGCGGTACTTCGAGCTGGGCGGCAACGCCGACCTGTTCGACCTGGAGACCCACCTCGGGGGGCTGGCCTGCCTGCCCGACCTCGACGGCGACCTGCTGGCCGTCGCCGTCAACGAGCGCCTCGACGAGCTCTTCGCCGCCCGCCGGGTGCCCTACTCCCGGCCGCTGCGCCCGCCGCGGCCCACCAGCGGGCCGCTGGCGGCGCTGCTGCGGCTGCTCGAGGCCACCCGCACCGCTCCCCCCGACCGGCTGGCGCCGCTCGCCGCGGAGGCCGGCCGGGCGCTCGGCGTCGACGTCACCGTGCACGTCGTCGACCACGAGCAGCGGGAGCTGGTCCGGCTCCCCGACGGCCGGGCGGGCGCCGACCCGGTCGCCGTCGACGGCACCCTCCCCGGGCGCGTCTTCCAGTCCGGGCAGCCGCTGCCCTCGGAGGCCGGCGGCGTCCCGCGCCTGTGGGTGCCGCTGCTCGACGGCGCCGACCGGATGGGCGTGCTGGAGGTGCGGGTGGAGTCCGACCGCGACCTCGAGGACCCCGGCCTGCGGGAGCAGTGCCAGTGGCTGGCGGCGATGGTCGCCCACCTGGTGACCGCCATGGGCCTGCACGGCGACGTCCTGGAGCGCACCCGGCGCACCCGCCCGCGGTCGCCGTCGGCCGAGCTGGTGTGGCAGCAGCTGCCGCCGCTGACCGCCGCGAGCGACACCTTCGTCCTGGCCGGCTCCCTGGAGCCCAGCGCCGCGGTCGGCGGGGACGCCTTCGACTACGCCCTGACCGAGCACACGGTGTCCATGGCCGTCCTCGACGCGGTGGGCCACGGGCTCGGTGCCGGACTGATGGCCGCCGCGGCGCTGGCCGCCTCGCGGGCGGCCCGCCGGGAGGGGCGCGGGCTGGACGAGCAGGCGCGGGCGGTCGACGAGGTGGTCGCGGCCACCTTCACCGGCAGCGCGTTCGTCACCGGGGTCCTCGCGGAGCTGGACCTGACCTCGGGGCTGCTGCGCTACGTGCGGGCCGGTCACCCGCCGCCCCTGCTGCTGCGCTCCGGCCGGGTGGTCAAGGAGCTCGCCGGGAGCGGGCGCGTGCCGCTGGGCCTCCCGGCGGAGGGGTTCTCCGTGGCCGAGGAGGCGCTGGAGCCCGGCGACTGGCTGGCCCTCTACACCGACGGGGTCACCGAGGCCCGCGACGGCCTGGGGCGCTGGTTCGGCGAGCAGCGGCTCATCGAGTTCCTGACCCGGGCGGTGGCGGCCGGGCAGCCACCGCCGGAGACGGTCCGCCGCCTCATGCACGCGGTGCTCGACCACCAGGGCGGGGTGCTGCAGGACGACGCCAGCATCCTGCTCGCCTGCTGGAGCGCCGGGGAACCGGGGACGATGGACCGGTGAGCTCCTCCCCCGACGTCGCGCCCGGGGTCGCCCCGCTGGCGGGGTACACGGTCGCGGTCACCGCCGAGCGGCGCCGGGAGGAGCTCGGCGCGCTGCTGCAGCGCCGGGGCGCCCGGGTCGTGTACGCCCCGGCCCTCCGGATCGTGCCGCTGGCCGACGATGCCGAGCTCGCCGCCGCCACCGCGGCCGTGCTGGCCGCACCGGTCGACCTCGTCGTCGCCACCACCGGCGTGGGGTTCCGCGGGTGGCTGGAGGCGGCCGCCGCCCGGGGCCTGCCGCTGGTCGAGCACCTGCGCACCGCCCGGGTCCTCGCCCGCGGGCCCAAGGCGCGCGGCGCCATCCGCGGCGGTGGGCTGGTCGACGCGTGGTCGCCGACGTCGGAGTCCTCGGCCGAGGTGCTCGAGCACCTGCTCTCGGGCGCGGAGGGGCCGCTGGCCGGCCGCCGGGTCGCCGTCCAGCTGCACGGCGACCCGCTGCGGGAGCTCGTCGCCGCGCTGCGCGCCGCCGGCGCGCAGGTGCTGCCGGTGCCGGTCTACCGGTGGGTGCCGCCCGCCGACGTCGGCCCGCTGCACCGGCTGGTCGGCGCGGTGGCCGCGCGGGAGGTCGACGCGGTCACCGTGACCAGCGCGCCGGCCGCGGCGAGCCTGCTGGCGACGGCCGGGGAGCTGGGCCTGCGCGCGGAGGTGGTGGCGGCGCTGCGGGACGGGGTGCTGCCGGTCGCCGTCGGCCCGGTCACCGCGGCGCCGCTGGCCGCCGCCGGCATCGCCGCCGCGCAGCCGGAGCGGGCGCGGCTGGGCGCGCTGGCCCGCGAGGTCGCCACGGCGCTGGCCGCCCGCGACCCGGTGCTGCGGGCCGGCGGCGCCGACCTGCAGGTGCGGGGGCACGCCGCCGTGCTCGACGACCGGCTGGTGGAGCTGCCGCCCGCGCCCGCGGCGGTGCTGCGCGCGCTGGCCGAGCGGCCCGGGGCCGTCGTGCCCGCGGCCGAGCTGGCCCGGCGGCTGCCGGCCGGCGACGACGTCGGGGCGGCCCTGGCGCAGCTGCGCGCCGCGCTCGGGCCGGCCCCGGTGACGTCGGTGGAGGGCGGCGCGCGCCTCGGCGGGTGACCCGGCCTGCCCCGCTGTGGGGACCGCGCCGCTCCCCGGCCGACGGCGGGCGCCGCGCCGGGCGATGATCGGCGCCGTGGCGGAGTACACGGAGACGGCACCGGGACGCGCACTGGTGGAGTCCGGCGAGCTGGTGGCCGGGACGATGGCGCGCACGGCCGCCGCCCTGCTGTTCGACGACGGGTCCGCGCGGGTGCGCCTGGACGACGCGCTGGCCGCCTGGCTGCGCCGCACCGCGACGGCGGCCGACGCCGACCCGCCGCCCCCCGTCTCCCCCCGCGCCCGCTGCCGTGCCGGCGCCGCGCTCGCCTTCGCCGCCGAGCTGTCGGTGACCCGCGCCGCGGAGGGCCGGGCGGTGCGCACCGACGGCTTCCTCACCGCCGGCCCCGGGGGTCGCGCGCCGGCCGACGAGGTCGGCGAGGCGGTGGTGCTCGCCGCGCAGGCGGCCACCGAGGAGTGGCGGGTGCGGCACCTGGGCTACCTGCTGGCCGAGTCGGCCGTCTCCGCCGACCTCGACGTCGCCGTCGTCTCCCGCGGGCTGCGGCTGGGCGCCGCGCTGACCGGGCGCCAGCTGGTGCTGCTGGCCGCCGTCGGCCGGCGCGAGCGCGCCCCGCTGCCCATGACGCCGGTGCCGCAGGACCCGCGCGGCTGGACCGCGTGGGGCGCGCTGGAGGACCTGGGCGAGCTGCAGCGCGGCGGGCTGCTCGACCCGCCGCCGGCGACCCCGCGCCCGGGCGGCTCGGCGCTGCCCCGGCTGCGGCCGGCCGACCTGCGGCTGACCCGCCGGGGCGTGCTGGTGCACCGGTTGCTGGCGCTGGACTTCGTGCGCGACCAGGCGGTCGCCGCCGCGCTGGCCGACCTGGCCTGACCTCCCGCTGCGCCCCGCCGTGTGTGCACGCACCGTCGTCGCGGGCGGCGGCCGACCGCGCGGCGTGCACGAACGGTGCCGGCGCGGCGGCGCGTCCTGACCGTCACCGCCCGCCGGGGAAGCGGGCGCGCAGGGCCGCGTGGACGGCGTCGGGGTACGGCTCGGCCGCGGCGACCGCCTCCCGCACCAGCTCCAGCGCCGCCGCGGTGCCGGTGCCCAGCGCGGCCGGTGACGGCGCCGTGGCGAGGACGTCGGAGGCCAGCAGCAGCTCGACGGCGAGGAGGTCCTCCAGCAGCCCGAGCGCGGTGTCGGCCTTGCGGACGCTCAGCGGCGCGCCGGTCGCGTGGTCCTCGACCCCGAGGTCCAGCGGCGGGACGTCGAGGGTGGCCGGCGCGGCCAGCTGCACCAGCTCCGCGACGACGGCCGCCGCGGGGTAGCGCAGCGCCAGCCCGTACGCGGCCGCGGCCGGCGGGCCGGTCAGCTGCCGGAAGAACGCCTCCCACAGGTGGGCCATCCGCCGGTCGGCGAGCTGGCCCACCTGGGCGAGGGCGATGCGCAGCGCGTCGGCGGCCAGCGCCAGCACCATCGGGTGGAAGTTGCCGTTGCTCAGCAGCGTGCCGTCCTCGACCGACACCAGCGGGTTGTCGGCGGCGGCGGCCAGCTCGCCCTCGACGGCGGAGCGCAGGGCGCCGACGTACTCCCGCAGCGCCCCGTGCACCTGCGGCACGACCCGGAAGGACAGCGCGTCCTGCACCGACGCGGCGCCGTCGGGGCCGAGCAGCGCGCTGCCGGTGAGCAGCCGGCGCAGGTGGTCGGCGGCGGCGAGCTGCCCCGGGACCGGCTTCGCGCGGCCCACCGCGGGGTGCAGGACCGACGCGTTGGCCCGCGTGGCCTCCATGGACACCGCCGCGGCGACGTCGGCGGCGTCGGCCACCCGCGCCGCCCGGGCGGCCACCAGCGCCGCCTGCCCGACCGACACCCCGTTGGCCGAGATCAGCGCCAGCCCGTCCTTGCCGGCGAGGACCAGGGGCGCGATGCCGGCCCGCCGCAGCGCCTCCCCGCCGTCCAGCACCTCCCCCCGGTACTCGGCCCGGCCCAGCCCGACGGCGACCTGCGCCATCCCGGCCATCTGGCCGACGTCGGCCGCGCCCACCGAGCCGGTCGCGGGCACCACCGGGTGCACGCCGGCGTCGAGCATCGCCGCCAGCGTCTCGGCGACCGCGGGCGAGGCCCCCGAGCCGCCGCGGGCGATGCCGGCCAGCCGGACGGCGAGGGCGGCGCGCACCACGGGCACCGGCAGCGGCGGCCCGATCCCGCCGGCGTGGGAGAGCACGAGGAACTGCTGCTCGCGGTGGATCTCCTCCGCGCTCAGCCGGGTGTCCCTCAGGTGGCCGACCTGGGTGGTCAGGCCGTAGACCGCGGCGCCGGACGCGAGGGCGTCGTCGACGACGGCCCGTGCGGCGGCGATGCGCTCCCGGGCGGTTCCGTCGAGCTCCACCCGGGCGCCGTGGACGACGGCGAGCAGGTCGTCGACCGACATGGGCGCGGTGCCGATCCGCACGGTGGTCATGGGCGCCTCCCGGGCCGCCGAGCCTACGACCGGCCGGGCCGCAGGAGGCCCGGTCCGTGCACGCACCGGGGCCGGGGAGGCCGCCGGGTCGCGGTGTGGGTCCACCGCGCAACGACGACGACCGTCACGGCACGTTCCGGCGCACCCTCGGGCGGGCACCGTCCCCCGAGCGGGCGACGAGCGAGGAGGGCGCACCGGGTGCCCGGAGGGACCCGGGCCACGAGACGGCGGGAGGTGCACGTGGACGGCGAGGACACCATCCCGATGCGGCGTCCCGACCCCGACTCCCCGGAGGCGCGCGGAGGCGCCGGCACCGTGGTCCCGGCCGGTCCCCCGAGCACCGGCCGGGCCGGCCTCGACCGCCGGCGCATCCTGGGCGCCGCGATCGAGTACATCGACCGGCACGGCCTGGCCGCGCTCACCATGCGCCGGCTGGGCGCGCACCTCGGCGTGGAGGCGATGGCGCTCTACCGCTACGTGCCCGGCCGCGAGCAGCTGCTCGACGGCGTCGTCGAGACCGTCGTCGACGAGCTGTACGGCGACCCGGAGGTGCACCTGCGCGCCGCCCACGGCTGGCAGGACTACGCGCAGCGCCTCGCGCACGGCGTGCGGCGGATCGCCCTCGCCCACCCGGAGGTGTTCCCGCTGGTGGCCACCCGGCCCCCTGCCGCCCCGTGGGTCCGCCCGCCGCTGCGTAGCCTGCGCTGGATCGAGTCCTTCCTCACCGTGATGACCGACAGCGGCTTCTCCCCCGAGGCGGCGGTGGCGGCCTACCGCGCCTACTCCAGCTTCCTGCTCGGCCACCTGTTGTTGGAGGTGTCGCAGAAGGGGGTACAGATCACCCCGGAGGACGCGCCGGAGGGCGTCCCGGGCACCGGCACCGACCTGGGCCAGTACCCGCTGGTGGTCGAGCTGGAGGAGCTGCTGTCCCGCGACGAGTCGGCCGCCGAGTTCGAGGAGGCCCTCGAGAACCTGCTCGACCGGTTGGAGTCGGTGCGGGCGGAGGGCCGGGTCCCCGGGGAGAAATAGGCCTGAGCGGGTTTACGCCGTAAACCGTCCGGGCAAGCCGGGAGTGGCCTGCTGACCCCCGGCACACCGCCGCACGAGGGAGCCGGCCACGACCAGTCCCCTTTCCGCGAGGAGCAGACGTGATCACCGAGCAGCAGATCAGCACCGTCATCGGCAGCACCGCCGTCGACCGCGACGGCGACAAGCTGGGCAAGATCTCCGAGGTCTACCTCGACGACGAGACCGGCCGCCCCGAGTGGGCCACCGTGCACACCGGCCTGTTCGGCACCAAGGAGACCTTCATCCCCCTGGCCGAGGCCGAGGTGGGCAGCGGCCAGGTCCGCTTCCCGTACGAGAAGGCCCGGGTGAAGGACGCCCCGCGCGTCGACGCCGACGGCCACCTGTCCCCGCAGGAGGAGCAGGAGCTCTACCGGTACTACGGCCTGGGCACCTCGGGCACCACCACCGGCCAGGGCCTGACCACCGGGACGACGACCGGCACCACCACCGGCACGGCCGGCACCGTGGGCACCGCCGGTGTCGCGGGCGGCGTCGACCGTGACCGCGACGGGGTCCGCGACGACCTCGAGACCCGCGGCACCGTGGGCCACGACACCTCCGGCCCGACCACCGACCGCGCGATGACCCGTTCCGAGGAGCACCTCAACGTGGGCACCCAGCAGGTCGAGGCCGGCCGCGCCCGCCTGCGCAAGTACGTCGTGACGGAGAACGTCAGCACCACCGTGCCGGTCTCCCACGAGGAGGTCCGCGTCGAGCGCGAGCCGATCACCGACGCCAACATCGGCAACGCCCTCGACGGGCCGGCCATCTCCGAGGAGGAGCACGAGGTCGTCCTGCACGCCGAGCGCCCCGTGGTGGAGAAGGAGGCCGTGCCCGTCGAGCGCGTCCGCCTCGACACCCAGACGGTGACCGAGCAGGAGACCGTCAGCGGCGAGGTCCGCAAGGAGCAGATCGAGGTCGACGGCGGCACGACCGGCGTCGCCGGCACCGGCACCACGACCGGCACCACCGGCCGCGACGAGCGCGGCTTCGTGCAGAAGGCCAAGGACGCCCTCGACCGCGACAACGACGGCAAGATCGGCCGCTGATCCCCGGCCCCTCCTGCGCGGGGGGCCACCGCGGCACAGCACCACCCTCGACGGGGCCGGTCCACCACGGACCGGCCCCGTCGCCGTGTCCGGGCCCGCCCGCGGCACCCGTGGTGTCATGGCGGCATGAGCGAGCAGGGGCCGACGGTCCACATCGGCGTCCCCGTGGTGCGGCCGGCCGAGCCCCGCGACGTCCCGCGGATCGCGGTCACCCTCACCGTGGCGCTGGCCGAGTCCCGCTGGGTGCGGTGGGCGCTGCCGGTCGACGGCCGGACCCAGCGGCTGACCCGGCTCGCCGAGCTCGACGCGCACCGCGGCATCGCCACCGGCACCACCTGGGTGAGCGAGGACGTCGACGCCGTCGCCTCGTGGCAGGCCCCCGACGGGGCGGCGGCCCCGCTGCCCGGCGACGTCCGCGCGGCGCTGGAGCGGGAGGTGCCCCGGCTGCACGCCGAGCGCGCCGGCGACGTCGCCGCCACCGAGGCGGCCCTGGCCGCGGCGCTGCCCGCGGGGCCGCACTGGCGGCTGCGGGCCCTGGCCACCCGGCCGCGGTCGCGCCGCCGCGGGCTCGGCGGCGCGGTGCTCGCCCCGGTGCTCGACCGCTGCGACCGCGACCGCGTGCCCGCGGCGCTGGTCGCCCCCGCGTGGGCGGTGGTGCGCTTCGCCCGCGCCCTGGGTTTCGAGGTGGTGCAGGCGACCCGCTCGGCCGACGACCGGCTGCCCCTGTGGGTGGCGGTCCGCCCGCCGCGGGTCCCGATGCCGGATCTGTAGGACCCGATCTGTAGGACCCGGGCTGTCGATCCGGGCGCTGCCCGTTCGTCCAGGGGGTGAGCGGCCGGTACGGTGCCGGCCGCCGTCCGACGGGAGGACAACCGTGCCGCAGTACCTGCTCAGCCTCCAGCAGCCCGACGGCGACCCGCCGCCGCCGGAGGTCCTCGACCCGATCATGCGCGACCTCGCGGCGGTCTCCGCCGACATGCGCGCGGCCGGCGCGTGGGTGTTCACCGCCGCGCTGCACCCCGCCGACACCGCCACCGTGCTGCGCCCCGACGGGGACGACGTCCTCGTCGTCGACGGGCCCTACGCCGAGGGCAAGGAGCACGTCGGCGGTTTCACCGTCGTCGAGGCGCCCGACCTCGACGCCGCCCTGGAGTGGGGCCGGCGGATGGCGCGGGCGAGCACCCTGCCGGTCGAGGTGCGCCCGGTCGCCGGCGGCAGGGTCTGACGACGGCGGTGCCCGACGTCGAGGCGGTCTTCCGCGAGTCCTACGGCCGCGCGGTCGCCGTCCTCACCCGCCTCCTCGGCGACGTCGACGCCGCCGAGGAGGCGGTGCAGGACGCGTTCACCACCGCCGTCGCGCGCTGGCCCCACGACGGCGTGCCGCCCAGCCCCGCCGGCTGGATCGTCACCACCGCCCGCAACCGCGCGATCGACCGGCTGCGGCGCGAGGCCGGCCGCGACCGGCGGCACCGCGCCGCGGCCCTGCTGACCGTCCCCGACGAGCCGCCCGAGGAGGGCGCCGTGCGCGACGACCGGCTGCGCATGCTGTTCACCTGTTGCCACCCCGCCCTGGCCCCTGCCGCGCGGGTCGCGTTGACGCTGCGGCTGGTCGGCGGGCTCACCACCGCCGAGATCGCGCACGCGTTCCTCGTGCCCGAGGCGACGATGGCCCAGCGCCTGGTCCGCGCCAAGGCGAAGATCCGCGCGGCGCGCATCCCCTACCGGGTGCCGCACGAGGCCGACCTGCCCGACCGGCTGCGCGGCGTCCTCGCCGTCGTCTCCCTGGTCTTCACCGAGGGGCACACCGCCTCGTCCGGGCCGGGGCTGGTCCGCACCGACCTGTGCGCGGAGGCGGTCCGGCTGGGCCGCGAGCTGGCCGAGTTGATGCCCGACGAGCCGGAGGTGCTCGGCCTTCTCGCGCTGATGCTGCTGGTCGAGTCACGGCGTGCCGCGCGGGTCTCGGCGACCGGTGAGCTGGTGCCTCTGGCCGAGCAGGACCGGGCGCGGTGGGACGCCGCGCTCGTCGCCGAGGGGCAGGAGCTGGTGCGCCGCTGCCTGCGCCGCGGCGCCCCCGGCCCGTACCAGGTGCAGGCGGCGATCCAGGCGGTGCACAGCGACCCGCCGACCGACTGGCGGCAGGTGGTGGCGCTCTACGACCTGCTGCTGGCGCTGGCCCCCTCCCCCGTCGTGGCGCTGAACCGGGCGGTGGCGGTGGCCGAGGTCGACGGGCCCGCCGCGGGGCTGGCGCTGGTCGACTCCCTCGACCTGCCGCGGCACCACCTGCTGCCCGCCGTCCGGGCCGACCTGCTGCGCCGGCTGGGCCGGGACGCCGAGGCGGCCGCGGCCTACGGCGCGGCGATCGCGCTGGCCGGCAACGCCACCGAGCGCGCGTTCCTCGAGCGCCGCCGGGCGGAGGTCAGTCCCACCGGCGGCGGGAGCGCTTGAGCTCACCGCGCTGCTTCTTGGCCTGGATCCGCCGCTCCTGCGAGCCCCGGGTCGGCTTCGTGCGGCGGCGGGCGGCCGGCGGCGGGGCGAGGGCGGCGCGCAGCACCGCGGCCAGCCGCTCGCGGGCGGCCTGCCGGTTGCGCAGCTGCTGGCGGTGCTCGCTCGCGGTGACGGTCAGGACGCCGTCGACGAGCCGGCCGGCCAGCCGCTGCGCCAGCCGGTCCCGCTGGACGTCGGTCAGGCCGGGCAGCTGCAGCGGCGCCACCGACAGCTCCACGCGCGAGTCGGCGGTGTTGACGCCTCGCCCGCCCGGGCCCGACGAGCGGGAGAACCGCCACCCCAGCGCGGCCGCGGGGACGACGAGCGAGCCGGTGACCGGCAGGTCGCCGGAGGTCTCGTCGCTGCCGGGCACGCGGTCCAGTCTGCCCGGGGCGCTCAGGCCGCCGCGGGCACCGGGTCGGCGCCGCCGGCCGCGCGCGGGTGGCAGCGCAGCAGCCGGCGCAGGGTCAGCCAGGTCCCGCGGCGGGCGCCGTGCCGCTCGAGCGCCTCGACGGCGTAGGCGGAGCAGGTGGGCGTGAACGCGCAGCACGGGGGCCGCCGCGGGCTGATCTCGCGCTGGTAGACGCGCACGGCGGCCACCAGCCGGTCGGCCGCGCGCGAGCCCGCGGCGCCGGTGCCGGAGGCGTGCACGTGCCGGACCGTCGTCGGCACGAGGAACAGGCCGTCGACGCCGCAGCCGATCGCGTTGGCCAGGCAGCACCCGGTGTTGAGGAACAGCAGGTCGCGCAGGCAGCCGCCGTCGCGGTCGTACCCGCGGCGGTAGCGCCCCGGCGGCGGCCCGTAGCCGTACCCGTACCCCGGGCCCCAGCCCGGCCGGGGGCCGTACCCGCGCCGTCGACGCCGGGGGCCCCAGCCGCTGCTCCAGATGAACACCACGGGCCCGATCCTGCGGGTCGCGGCGGCCGGGCGCAGGGCGGGGAGGATGGGCGGGTGCCCCCGCCGCTCGCCGACGCGCTCGCCACCGGTCCCGTCGTCCTCGACGGCGGGCTGTCCACCGAGCTGGAGGCCCGCGGGCACGACGTGTCCTCGGCGCTGTGGTCGGCCCGGCTGCTGCGCGACGACCCGGACGCCGTCGTCGCCGCGCACGCGGCCTTCGCCGCCGCCGGGGCACAGGTGTCGACGACGGCGAGCTACCAGGCGACCGTCGAGGGGTTCGCCGCGGCGGGGATCGACCGCGCCGGTGCGCTGGCGCTGGTCGCCCGGTCGGTGGAGCTGGCCCGGCGGGGGGCGCCCGGGTCGTGGGTCGCGGGCTCGGTGGGGCCCTACGGTGCCGCGCTCGCCGACGGCTCGGAGTACACCGGCGGCTACGTCGACGCGGTCGGCGTCGCCCGGCTGCGCGCGTTCCACCGCCCGCGGATGGCGGCGCTCGCCGAGGCCGGCGCCGACGTGCTGGCCTGCGAGACGGTGCCCGCCGCCGCCGAGGCCGTGGCGCTGCTGGCCGAGGCCGACGCGCTCGGGGTGCCGGTGTGGCTGTCGCTGACCACCGTCGTCGGCGGCGACGGCGTCGCCCGCACCCGCCGCGGTGAGCGTGCGGCGGAGGTGTTCGCGATGGCGCGCGGGGTCGGTGCGGTGGTCGCCGTCGGGGTGAACTGCACCGACCCGGCCGCCGTCGGCCCGTCGCTGGACGCCGCGGCGGTCGCGGGGCTGCCGCTGGTCGCCTACCCCAACAGCGGGGAGGGGTGGGACGCCGCGGCCCGGGCGTGGACCGGCGCCGGCGGGGTCGACCCGGCCGCCGTGCCGGGGTGGGTGGCGGCCGGCGCGCGGCTGGTCGGCGGGTGCTGCCGGGTGCGCCCGTCCGACGTCGCCGCGCTCGCGGCCGCGCTGCGCCGGATCAGGTGACCTGATCGTGCGGCGTCGTCCCCCACCGTGGGCCGGGCGGGCGGGAGCCCCGGGCCCAGGTCAACTCATCATACGGTGACCCCACTACTGGATCGGGTTGCCGCCGGTCACCGCGACCCGCGCGCCCGACACGTAGGACGCCTCGTCGCTGGCCAGCAGCACGTACACCGGCGCGAGCTCGGCCGGCTGCGCGGCGCGACCCAGCGGCACCTGCTGGCCGAAGCTGGCCACCTTCTCCTCGGGCATGGTCGCCGGGATCAGCGGCGTCCACACCGGGCCCGGCGCGACGCTGTTGGCCCGGATGCCCTTCTCGGCGTACATCTGCGCGAGGCTGGCGGTGAAGTTGGCGATGCCCGCCTTGGTCATCGCGTAGGGCGCCAGGCTCGGGCTGGGCATGTCGGAGTTCACCGACGACGAGTTGATGATCGACCCGCCCGAGGGCATGTGCGGGACCGCGTCCTTGCACAGCACGAACATCGCCGTGAGGTTGGTCGCGACGGTGTGGTCCCACTCCTCGTCCGGGACCTCCTCCAGCGTCTCGTGGGTCATCTGGAAGGCGGCGTTGTTCACCAGGACGTCGACCTTGCCGAACTCCTCGACGGCCTTCGGGATGATCGTCTTCGCGTGCGCCCGGTCGGAGAGGTCCCCGGGCACCAGCACGCACCTGCGGCCGGCCTCCTCGACGTACTTCTTCGTGTCCTCGGCGTCCTCGTGCTCGTCCAGGTAGGAGATGAGGACGTCGGCGCCCTCGCGGGCGAAGGCGATGGCGACCGCGCGGCCGATGCCGCTGTCGCCACCGGTGATGACGGCGGCCTTGCCGGTCAGCTTCCCCGACCCGCGGTAGCTCTCCTCGCCGTGGTCGGGCTTGGGGTCCATCTCGCCCAGCGTGCCGGGCGTGCTCTGGGACTGCTCGGGCTGGGACTCGGGGCGGGGTGACGACACGGGTTCTCCTCGGTGCACGGACAGGCGGACGGCGACACGGCGGGTGGTCTCCCCGCGCGGCGTCGCCGTCCGCCTACCCGTGCACCCGGCTGCGGAACCCGACCGGACGTCAGGCGCTGCGGCCCGGCCGCACGGTCTCGGCCGGCGCGCCCAGCGCGGCGGCGTCCCAGCGCATCTCCAGGTGCCGGTGGCCGTGCCGGTCCACCACGGGCACCCACCGGATCAGCGGTCGTTCCTCTACACGCATCGTCGCATCCACCTCCCGTTAACCCATCGTTCACCTTGTCTCCCGAGTTCGGCCACCGCACACGCCGGCTGGACCGGTCGTTGCCGTTCCGTGACCTGCCGGTGCCCCGCCGGGAAGGTCGCGGCCGTCGGGAACGCTCTCCCCCACGATGACGACCTCCACGACGGCGGGGACGGCTCCCCTCCCTCTCCTCGACGACCCCGGCGACCTCGCCGCCCTGCAGGCGCGCGGTGACGACGCCGACGAGCTGTTCACCGCCTTCGCCGCCTGGGCGGAGGCGGGCGGCACGCCGCTGTACCCGCACCAGGAGGAGGCGCTGATCGAGCTGGTCAGCGGTGCCAACGTCGTCCTGGCGACGCCGACCGGATCGGGCAAGTCGCTGGTGGCCACCGGCGCGCAGTACGCGGCGCTCGCCGCCGGCCGGCGCAGCTGGTACACCGCGCCGATCAAGGCCCTGGTCAGCGAGAAGTTCTTCGCGCTGTGCGGCGTCTTCGGCGCGGCCAACGTCGGCATGCTCACCGGTGACGCGAGCGTCAACCGGGACGCGCCGATCATCGCCTGCACCGCCGAGGTGCTGGCCAACACCGCGCTGCGCGAGGGCACAGACGCCGACATCGGCCTCGTCGTCATGGACGAGTTCCACTTCTACGGCGACCCCGACCGCGGCTGGGCCTGGCAGGTGCCGCTGCTGGAGCTGCCCCGCGCGCAGTTCCTGCTGATGAGCGCGACGCTGGGCGACACCACCCGGCTGCGCGAGGACCTCACCCGCCGCACGGGCCGGCCGACGGCGCTGGTCGCCTCCGCCGAGCGGCCGGTGCCGCTGCACCACTGGTACGCCACGACGCCGGCGCACGAGACGATCCAGGAGCTGCTCGACACCCGGCAGGCGCCGGTCTACGTCGTCCACTTCACCCAGGCGCAGGCCCTGGAGCGGGCGCAGGCGCTGATGAGCGTCAACGTCTGCTCCAGGGAGGAGAAGGCGGCCATCGCCGAGGCGATCGGCGGCTTCCGGTTCACCTCCGCGTTCGGGCAGACGCTGTCGCGGCTGGTGCGTCACGGCATCGGCGTCCACCACGCCGGGATGCTGCCGCGCTACCGGCGGCTGGTGGAGACCCTCGCCCAGGCCGGCCTGCTCAAGGTCATCTGCGGCACCGACACCCTCGGCGTGGGCATCAACGTGCCCATCCGCACCGTCGTGTTCTCCGCGCTGAGCAAGTACGACGGCACCCGCACCCGGCTGCTCAACGCCCGCGAGTTCCACCAGATCGCCGGGCGGGCCGGCCGCGCCGGGTACGACACCGCGGGCACCGTCGTCGTCCAGGCGCCCGAGCACGAGGTGGAGAACCTGCGCCAGTTCGCCAAGGTCGCCGACGACCCGAAGAAGCGCCGCAAGCTGGTGCGGAAGAAGGCGCCCGAGGGGATGGTGCCGTGGTCGAAGGCGACCATGGAGCGCCTGGTCGCCGCCGAGCCCGAGCCGCTGTCGAGCTCGTTCCGCGTGACCACGGCGATGCTGCTCGACGTCGTCGACCGGCCCGGCGACCCGTTCCGGGCCATGCGCCGGCTGCTCACCGACAACCACGAGCCGCGCAAGCGGCAGCTGCGGCACGTCCGCGAGGCGATCGGCATCGCCCGCTCGCTGCTGCAGGCCGGCGTGCTCGAGCGGCTGCCCGAGCCGGAGCCCGACGGCCGCCGCTACCGGCTGACGGTCGACCTGCCGCCGGACTTCGCGCTCAACCAGCCGCTGTCGACGTTCGCGCTGGCCGCCGTCGACCTGCTCGACCCCGACTCGGACACCTTCGCCCTCGACGTCGTCAGCGTCCTGGAGGCCACCCTCGACGACCCGCGGCAGGTGCTCGCCGCCCAGGCCAACAAGGCGCGCGGCGAGGCGGTCGCGCAGATGAAGGCCGAGGGCATCGAGTACGAGGAGCGCATCGAGCTGCTCGAGGACGTCACCTACCCGAAGCCGCTGGAGGAGCTGCTCGAGCACGCCTTCGACGTCTACGTCCGCAGCAACCCGTGGGCCCGCGACGCGCATTCCTCGCCGAAGGCGGTGGTCCGCGAGATGTGGGAGCGGGCGATGACGTTCCGCGAGTTCGTCTCCGCCTACGGCCTGACCCGTTCCGAGGGCGCGGTGCTGCGCTACCTGTCCGACGCGGTGAAGGCGCTGCGCTCCGGCGTCCCGGCCGCGGCGCGCACCGAGGAGGTCACCGACGTCGTCGAGTGGCTCGGCGAGCTCGTCCGGCAGGTCGACTCGAGCCTGCTCGACGAGTGGGAGCAGCTGACCAGCCCGGACCAGCCGCTCGACGAGCCGGTCGCCGTCCCGGCCCGGGCGCGCCCGCTGACCGGCAACGAGCGGGCGTTCACCGCGATGGTCCGGAACGCCCTGTTCTCCCGCGTGCAGCTGTGGGCGCGGCGGCGCTGGTACGACCTCGGCGAGCTCGACGCCGGCTCCGGCTGGGACGCCGAGCGCTGGGGCGAGGTGGTGCGGGCCTACTTCGCCGAGCACGACGAGGTCGGCACCGGCGCCGACGCGCGCGGCCCCGGCCTGCTGGTGTGGGACCGCTCGGCCCCCGGCGTGTGGCGGGTCCGGCAGATCGTCGACGACCCGGCCGGCGACCACGACTGGGGCATCGACGCCGAGGTCGACCTCGCCGCCTCCGACGAGGCCGGCGAGCTCGTGCTGCGGGTGGTCGGTGCCGGCCGCCGGGACGACGCGTGGTCGTGAGGAGCGGGGACCTGACCTCGGTGACGACGGCGCGGCTGCGGCTGGACGCCGTCGCCCCGGCCGACGCCGACGAGCACCTCGCCCTGCTGAGCGACCCCGGTACGTGGGCACACCTGCCCTCGGGCCGGGTGACCTCGCCCGAGGAGGTGGCCACCCGGATCGGGCACTCGCTCGAGGACTGGGCGCACGCGGGGCTGGGCTACTGGACCGCCCGCCTGCGGGAGGACGCCGACGTCCCGGGACTGCGGCCGGGGCAGGTGGTGGGCACCGGCGGCTGCGCCTGCCCGCCCGGGCGGTCGTGGTGGAACCTCTACTACCGCTTCACCCCGCCGGCGTGGGGCCACGGCCTGGCCGCCGAGCTGGTGACCGCCGCCCTGGACGCCGCGCACGCCGTCGCGCCGGACCGCCCGGTCGTCGCCTCCCTGCTCGAGCACAACGAGCGCTCCCGCGGCCGGGCCGAGCGGGCCGGGTTGTCGCTGGTCTGGCGCGGCCCGGACGCCGGCAACCCCGACCCGGACGCCGTCCGGCTGGTCTACGCCGACCGGCCGCTCGACGACGCCCTGCTCGCCGCGGTCACCGGCCCGGCGTGAGGGCCCGGCGGTGACCGGGTGACGCCGCTCGAGGCGGTCGCGGTCGCCGCGGCGGGACTGGCCGCGGGCGCGGTCAACGCCGTCGTCGGGTCCGGGACGCTGGTCACCTTCCCGGTGCTGCTGGCCACCGGGCTGCCACCGGTGACGGCGAGCGTGTCCAACAGCCTCGGCCTGGTCCCCGGCAGCGTCGGCGGCGCGGTGGGCTACCGGCGGGAGCTGGCCGGCCAGCGCGGGCTGCTGCTGCGGCTGGTGCCCGCCTCGGCGCTGGGCGCGCTCACCGGCGCCGTGCTGCTGCTGACCCTGCCGGCGGCGGCGTTCGAGGCGGTGGTGCCCGCACTCGTCGGGCTGGCCGTCGTGCTGGTCGCGGTCCAGCCGCTGCTGACCCGCCGGCTCGCCGCCCGGCGCACCGACCCGGGCACCGTCCCGCGCGGGCCGCGGCTGGCCGGGCTGGTCGCCGCCGCCTACGCCACCGGCAGCTACGGCGGGTACTTCGCCGCCAGCCAGGGCGTGCTGCAGGTCGGCCTGTTCGGCCTGCTGCTCGCCGAGCCGCTGCAGCGCCTCAACGCGCTGAAGAACGTGCTCAGCTCGACGGTCAACGCGGTCGCGGCGCTGACCTACGTCCTGGTCGCCACCGACCGGGTGGACTGGGCCGCCGCGGCGCTGGTCGCCGCCGGGTCGGCGGCCGGTGGCCCGCTGGGCGCCCGGTACGGCCGGCGGCTGCCGCAGGCGGCGCTGCGGACGGCGATCGTCGTCCTCGGCGCGGTCGCGGTCGTCGTGCTGCTCGCCCGGTGAGCCGCGCGGGCCGGGGGCCGTGACAGGCTCGTCCCGATGCGCGCCCTCCGGCCCCGGTGCCCGTGACCGTCCTCGAGTGGGCCCTGCTGGTGCTGGCCGGCCTGGGCGCGGGGCTGTCGGGCAGCATCGCGGGCCTGGCCTCGCTGGTGAGCTACCCGGCGCTGCTGGCCACCGGGCTGCCACCGGTGACGGCCAACGTCACCAACACCGTCGCCCTGGTGCTCACCAGCGTCGGGTCGGTGAGCGCCTCGCGGCCGGAGCTGGCCGGGCAGCGCCGCCGGCTGCTGCCGCTGGTGGCCGCCGGGGTGCTCGGCGGCGCGGCCGGTGCCGGGCTGCTGCTGCTCACCCCGGCCGAGGCGTTCGAGCGGCTGGTGCCGCTGCTCATCGGCGGGGCGGCGCTGGCCATCGTGCTGCAGCGCCCGCCCGGGGAGCTGGCCGCCGAGGGGATGCGCCGGCACGGGCGGCGGGACCCGTGGTGGCTGGCCGCGGGGACGGCGCTGGTCGCGGTGTACGGCGGGTACTTCGGTGCCGCGGCCGGGGTGCTGCTGCTCGCGCTGTTCCTGCTGGGCACCGGCGAGGGGCTGCCGCGCAGCAACGCCTTCAAGAACGTGGTCCTGGGCGTGGCCAACGCGGTGGCCGCCGTCGGCTTCGTGGTGCTCGCCCCGGTGGCGTGGAGCGCGGTGCTGCCGCTGGCCCTCGGCTGCCTGGCCGGCGGCCGGCTGGGGCCGCGGGTGGTGCGCCGGGCGCCGCAGGCCCTGCTGCGCCGGCTGATCGGCCTCGCCGGGCTGGGTCTGGCGGTGGTGCTGGCGCTGGACGCCTACGGCTGAGGCCACCCGGTGTGGTGCCCGGAGGGGCGGGGCACCATGGTGGGCGGTGGACAGGGAGGACGACAGACGGTGACGACCAACGACGCGGCAGGACGGTTCCTCGAGGCGCTGCAGGAGCCGGCGACGGCGAGCGAGGACGGGCCGGAGATGGTGCCCTCGCGGCTGGCCCGGGCGTTCGCGCAGGCGGTGGGCGTGGACGGCGCGGCGCTGAGCATCCACGAGGGCGCGGGGCTGCGGACGCCGATCGGCGCCAGCGACCGGACCACCTCGCACGCCGAGCAGCTGCAGTTCACCGCCGGTGACGGGCCGTGCCTGCGCGCCCACGACACCGGCCGGGCGATCGTCTTCGACATCGAGGACATCAACCGCAACTGGCCCGAGCTGCACAGCGCGCTGCTGGGCGAGACGCCCTACCGGGCGGTGTTCTCCCTGCCGCTGGCCCCGCCGCTGGGGCCGACGGTGATCGTCGACCTCTACGCCCGCGAGCTGGACACGCTCACGTCCGTGCCGCGCGACGACGTCGAGGCCGCGCTGCTGGTGCTCACCGAGGAGCTGGTGCGCTCCTCGGGCGCCGCCCCGGTCGACGAGGGCGCCCGCTGGTGGGACTCCCCCGACGCCCGCCGCCGCAGCCGCGTCTGGCAGGCCACCGGCGTGGCCACCGTGGCGCTGGGCCTCGACGTCGTCGACACGCTGACCGTGCTGCGCGCGCACGCCTTCGCCACCGGCCGGGTGGTCGACGACGTCGCCGACGACATCGTCGAGGGCCGGCTGGACCCGGCCACCCTGCGCGACCCCGACACCGTCTCCTGAGCGGCCCGCCTCAGCGGCCGGTGTAGGCGGCCAGGAACAGCACGAACGCCGCGGCGGCCAGCAGCAGCCGCGCCGGGGTCAGCCCGTTGACCAGCCCCGCGGTGGCCTCCACCCAGGACGGGCGGACGCCGGCGTCGCGCGTGCCCCGGCGGACCAGCCGCACCTCGTCGGCCAGCAGCACGCCGGAGGCGCCGAGCAGCGTCAGCCCGACGACCAGCAGCACCAGCGACAGCTCCTCGGCGAACGCCTCGGCGCGGCCGGCCAGCAGCAGCGCCGCGACCAGCCCGGCGACCAGCCCCAGCGCGGCGCCCGCGACCGGCGCCCACGGGCCCATCCGCGTCATCGGCCCGGTGCGCCGGCGGTGCGCGGGCGCCGGCGGTGCCGGTGGGCGCCCGGAGACCGGGCCGGTGGCCAGCTGACCGGCCGGCAGCGGCTCGCCCGCCGCGGAGGGGGGCACGGCCGGGCCGGCGGTCTGCACGGCGGGGCCGGCGGGCTGCCCGGCCGGCTGGACGGCCGGGTGGACGGCCGGGTGGACGGTGGGCTGGACGGCGGTGGCGCCGGCGGGCGGGACGGGCGGCTGCGGGGGGACGGTCGGCTCGGTCATCGCACGTCAGGCTAGGGGGCCCGTCCGACCGGACCCGGGCTGGCCTGTGCTGCCCCGGGCCGTCACGGCAGGCGGCGGCTGTCCGCGGCGACCACCCGCAGCCAGCGGTACCCGTAGCCGTCGAGGGCCAGCTCCACCGCGCCGCCCTCGCCCAGCGGCGTCGTCCCCTCCTGCAGCAGGTCCTCCAGCACGGCGGAGGGGTCGCACCCGTCGAGGGTCAGCGGCACGGTGACCGGCTCCGCGCCGAGGTTGTGCACCGCGAGCATCACGCCGTCGTCCCACTCGCAGACGTGCGCCAGCACCGCCGCGTGCGGCTGCTCCAGCACCCGGAACGACCCCCAGCCCAGCTCCGGCGACTCGCGGTAGCGGCGGATGAGCAGCTTCACGAACGACAGCAGGGAACCGGGGTCGCGGCGCTGGGCGGCGACGTTGACGAACTCCGGCGCGAACCCGCCGCTGACCACCGGGCCGGGCAGCCGGTCGGGGTCGGCGGTGGAGAAGCCGCCGTTGGGACCCGGCGTCCACTGCATCGGCGTGCGGACGGCGAGGCGGCCCTCGGCGTCGAGGTCCTCCCCCATCCCGATCTCCTCGCCGTAGAACAGCACCGGCGTGCCGGGCAGGCTGAACAGCAGGCTGTAGACCATCCGCACCCGGCGCGGGTCGCCGTCGAGCATGGGCGGCAGCCGGCGGCGCAGCCCGCGGCCGTAGACCTGCATCCGCTCCTCGGGGCCGAACGCGGCGAACACCTCGGCCCGCTCGTCGTCGGAGAGCTTGTCGAGGGTCAGCTCGTCGTGGTTGCGGACGAAGGTCGCCCACTGGCTGTCGGGGTCGACGAACGGGCGCGCGGTCAGCGCCTGCACCAGCGGGCCGGCGTCGGCGCGGGCCAGTGACAGGTACGTCGCCTGCATGCCGACGAAGTCGAACAGCATGGTGAGCTCGTCGCCGTCGTCCCCGCCGAAGAAGTCCCGCTGCTGCTCGTGCGGCAGGTTCACCTCGCCGAGCAGCACGCCGCTGCCGGTGCGGCGGCCGAGGAAGGACCGCAGGTCGCGCAGGTACTCGTGCGGGTCGGGGAAGTCGGGGTCCTCGCCCTGCGTCTCGAGGAAGAACGGGACGGCGTCGACGCGGAAGCCCGACAGCCCCAGCTGCAGCCAGAAGCCCATGATCTTGGCGACCTCGTCGCGCACGCGCGGGTTGGTGACGTCGAGGTCGGGCTGCTCCTTGTAGAAGCGGTGCAGGTACCACTCCCCCGTCGGCTCGTTGAACGTCCAGGTGGACTCCTCCTGGTCGGGGAAGACGACCTGGTCGGAGGTGTCCGGCGGCTCGTCGTCGCGCCAGACGTAGAAGTCGTGGAACGGCGCGTCGCGGGCCTGCCGGCCCTGCTCGAACCACGGGTGGCGGATGGAGGTGTGGTTGACGACGAGGTCGGCGATCACGCGCATGCCGCGGTCGTTGGCGGTGCGGATGACCTCGACCAGGTCACCGTGGCTGCCCAGCCGCGGGTCGACGCCGTAGAAGTCGGTGATGTCGTAGCCGTCGTCGCGCTCGGCGGTCGGGTAGAAGGGCATCAGCCACAGGCAGGTGACGCCGAGGTCGGCCAGGTGGTCGATGCGCTGCGCCAGCCCCTCGAAGTCGCCGACGCCGTCGCCGTTCCAGTCCATGTAGGTCTCGACGTCGAGGCAGTACACGACCGCCGTCTTCCACCACAGGTCGGCGGTGTCGGTGATCCTCATGCGGGCTCCCTCGGCTCGGGCGGGCAGGACGTCGAGTGGTCAGTTGCTGCCGGTGACACGCGCGGACACGCCGACGCGAGCGGCCGCAGGTGCGCGTTCGGCGGGGTCAGCCGCCGGGGCGGCCCTCGGGCAGCACGAACGACGGGCCGGGCTCGGGCTCCTGCCGCGGCCGGCGCGGGCCCCCCGGCCCGTCCAGCGCGACGGCGGGCTTCGGCCGGGTGACCCCGAGCTGCGGCAGCACGTGCTCGCCGAACGCGTCGAGGAAGGGCCGCTGCTCCTTGCCGACGTGGTGCAGGTAGATCTCGTCGAAGCCGAGGTCGACGTACTCGGCCAGCCACGCCGCGTGCTGGCCGAGGTCGGAGCTGACCCGCACCGCGCCCTCGACCGCCTCCTGCGGGGTGTAGGCGCTGGCCTGCTCGAACGCCTCGGGGCCGTCGAGGTCCCAGCACAGCGGCGGCGGGAACGTGTTGGTGTACCACTGCTCGTAGGCGATCGCCTTCGCCCGCTCCGGGTCGGGGTCCCAGCACAGGTGCACCTGCAGCACGAGCCGCCCCCGGCCGCCGGCGTCGCGGTAGGCGCCGGTGAGCTCGCGCAGCGTGTCGTGCGGCTGGTTGATCGTGATCATCCCGTCGGCCCAGTCGGCGTGCCGCCGCGCCGTGGGCACGCTCATCACCGGCCCGACGAGCGCCGGCTGCTGCTCCGGCAGCGACCAGATCCGGGCCCGCTCGACGTCGACCAGCCCGCGGTGGGTGACCTCCTCGCCGGCCAGCAGGGCGCGGATGACGTCGACGCACTCGCGCAGGCGGGCGTCGCGGACCCGCTTGGGCGGCCACGGCGTGCCGGTGATCCGCTCGTTCATCACCTGCCCGCTGCCCAGCGCCATCCAGAAGCGGCCCGGGAACATGGCCGCCAGCGTCGCCGCGCCCTGGGCGATGATCGCGGGGTGGTAGCGCTGCCCGGGGGCGTTGACCACGCCGCAGGGCAGGCCGGTGGTGGCCAGCGCCGCCCCGAGCCAGGACCAGGCGAAGCCCGAGTGCCCCTGGGCGGAGTTCCAGGGGGCGAAGTGGTCGGAGCACATGGCCGCGGTGAAGCCGACCTCCTCCGCGTGCCGGACGGCGGTCAGCAGGTCGGCCGGGTGTACCTGCTCGTGGGAGTTGTGGAAGCCGATCACGGTCACCGGTCGTGCCTACCGCAGCCCGGCGGGCCGCGCCCGCCGGACGGCGTCGTTCCGCCTGCTCGGGCCTGCGGGAGTCCGGGGAGCCGACGAGACCGGCACCACGTCGCCGCTGCGCTGCGCGCGGAGCGGCCCACCGTGAGGATCGGGGGGTGACACGCACCCCCAGCACCGACCGGTGGGGCATCGACGCCACCTGGCTCGACGCCCTCGACGAGGAACACGAGGTCGCCCAGGCCACGATCGACCGCCTGCGGGAGGTGATCGGCGAGCCGCCGGAGGACCTCGAGGACCGGGCGCCGATCGTGGCCCGCCCCGGCGACGTCCTCGAGGTCGACGAGGCCGAGGTGACCCTCGAGGACGGCTCGACCCGGCACGTCGACGGCGAGCTGCCCGAGGACTTCCCGCTGGGCTACCACCGGCTGCGCCCCGCGGGCGGCCCCGAGCGGCGGCTGATCGTCTCGCCGGGCCGCTGCTGGCTGCCCGCCGACCGCGCGTGGGGCTGGGCGGTGCAGCTCTACGCCACCCGGGGCCGGGGCAGCTGGGGCATCGGGGACCTCGCCGACCTGCGCACCGTGCGCGAGACGGCCGCCGGTCAGGGCGCCGGGTTCGTGCTGATCAACCCGCTGCACGCCGTCGCCCCCACCCCGCAGCAGGAGGCCAGCCCCTACCTGCCGGCCACCCGCCGCTTCCGCAACCCGGTGTACCTGCGCGTCGAGGAGGTCCCCGGTGCCGACCGGGTCGACGTCGACGGCGACGCCGGCCGGGCGCTGTCCGACGGCGACCTGATCGACCGCGACGCGATCTGGGCGCGCAAGCGGGAGGTGCTGCGCCGGGTCTTCGACGCCACCGGCCGCGACGACCCCGCCTTCCCCGACTGGTGGTGGCACCAGGGGCAGAAGCTGCAGGACTGGGCCACCTGGTGCGCGCTGGCCGACGCCCACGGCCCCGACTGGCACACCTGGCCCGAGGAGCTGCGCGACCCGCGCAGCGAGGCGGTCGGCCGGTTCGTCGCCCAGCACGAGCGCGACGTCGCCTTCCACGCCTGGCTGCAGTGGTGCCTGTCGCTGCAGCTGGAGCGGGCCACCGAGGGCATGACCGTCATCCAGGACCTGCCGATCGGCGTGGCAGGCGGCGGCGCCGACGCGTGGACCTGGCAGGGCGTGCTGGCGCAGGGCGCGTCGGTGGGCGCACCTCCCGACGCGTTCAACTCCCAGGGCCAGGACTGGGGCTCCCCGCCGCTGGTCCCCTGGCGGCTGCGCGCGGCGGACTACGAGCCGTTCGTCGAGTCGATCCGCGCCACGATGGCCGGTGCCGGCGGGCTGCGCATCGACCACGTCATGGGCCTGTTCCGGCTGTGGTGGGTGCCCGCCGAGGGCGGCGCCGCGGACGGCGCCTACGTCCGCTACCCGGCCGAGGACCTGCTCGACATCGTCGCGCTGGAGAGCCACCGGGCGCAGGCGGTCGTCGTCGGCGAGGACCTCGGCACGGTCGAGGACGGCGTGCGCGAGGCCCTGGCCGACCACGGGATCCTCAGCTACCGGCTGCTGTGGTTCGAGGAGGACGACCCCGCCGGGTGGCCGGAGGCGGCGATGGCCGCCGTCACCACCCACGACCTGCCCACCGTGGCGGGCCTCTGGAGCGGCGAGGACGTCGAGGAGCAGCGCGAGTACGGCACCGGCACCGACGAGGAGCTCGAGCGCGGCCGGGCGTCGCTGCTGGAGAAGCTGCCCGGGCTGCGGCGGAACGCCAGGGCGGAGACGGCGGTGAAGCGGGCCCACGAGCTGCTGGCGCGGGCGCCGTCGCTGCTGCTGTCGGCCACCCTCGACGACGCCCTCGGCGTGCGGCGCCGCCCCAACGTGCCCGGCACCACCGACCGGCCCAACTGGTCGCTGCCGCTGCCGGTGCCGGTGGAGGAGCTGGCCGGCCAGCCGCTGCTGCGCGACGTCGCCCGCGTGCTGGCCGACGGCGTGCGGCGCACGGCCGACTGAACTCCTCCGGACACGCGACCGGCGCGGCCCCCGAGGGGACCGCGCCGGTC
>NZ_JBJGYI010000046.1:0-35045 GCF_054049915.1 Geodermatophilus sp. SYSU D00766 | reverse complement strand
GCTGCTGCAGCAGGTCGACACCCCGCGCAACCTCTACGACCGGCCGGTCAACGAGTTCGTGGCCGGGTTCATCGGCTCGCCGGCGATGAACCTCGTGCAGGTGGAGCTCACCGAGGGTGGGGCGCGGTTGGGCGGGTCGACGGTGCCGCTGCCGCGCACCGCGGTGACCGCGCTCGGCGCGGAGGGGGCGCGCACCGCGACGCTGGGGTTCCGCCCGGAGTCGGTGGAGCTGGTCGGCGCCGGGGAGGGGTTCCCGGTGGAGGTGGTGGTGGTCGAGGAGCTGGGCAGCGACGCGTATGCCTACGGCACGCTGCACGCCGCCGACGCCGGGGGTGTGGTCGGGGGTGAGGACAAGCTGCTGACGCTGCGGGTGGATGCGCGCAAGCCGCCGGCCAAGGGTGAGGTGGTGCACGTGGCGATCCGCCCGGGGGAGGCGCACGTGTTCTCCCCGGAGACCGGGCTGCGGGTCTCCCAGGACGAGCGCTGACACTCATCCGTTGAGCAGGCGTGAGGGCCCTCGGACACCCGTCCGGGGGCCCGCTGCGCACTCAGGGGATGAAGACGATCTTCCCGGCGGTGCGGCCCTCGAGCATGCGGGCGAACCCCTCGCGGGCCTGGTCCAGCGGCAGCTCGACGTCGATGACCGGCCGCACGCCGCTGACCCGGCACACCTGCACCAGCGACTCCAGCTCCTCGCGGGTGCCCATCGTCGAGCCGACCACCGACAACTGGGTGAAGTAGACCCGGTTGAGCTCGGCGCCGGGGTCGAAGCCGGTCGTGGCCCCCGAGATGACGATGACGCCACCGGGCTTGAGCGACTTGACGCTGTGGCTCCAGGTCGCCTTCCCGACGGTCTCCATGACGCAGTCGACCCGCTCGGGCAACCGGGCGCCGGTCTCGAAGGCCTGGTCGGCGCCGAGCTCGAGCGCAGCGGCCCGCTTCTCCTCGCTGCGGCCGGTCACCCACACCCGGAAGCCGGCGGCCCGGCCGAGGACGACCAGCGCGGTGGCCACGCCGCCGCTGGCGCCCTGCACGAGCACCGTCTGCCCCGGCCGCAGGCCGGAGCGGACGAAGAGCATGCGATAGGCGGTCAGCCAGGCGGTCGGCAGGCACGCGGCCTCGGCGAAGGACAGCTCGGCCGGCTTGGGCAGCAGGTTGCGCCGGGGGACGGCCACCCGCTCGGCCATCGTGCCCTGGTGCAGCTCGGAGAACAGCGTCCGCTTCGGGTCGAGGGTCTCGTCCCCGGTCCAGCCGGGGCTGGCCACGACACCGTGGACGACGACCTCGTTGCCGTCCTCGTCCAGCCCGGCCGCGTCGGTGCCCAGGACCATCGGCATCCGCTCCTGCGGCAGGCCGACGCCGCGCAGGCTGAACAGGTCGTGGTGGTTGAGCGAGACCGCTCGCACCTGCACCGTCGTCCAGCCGTCGGGGACCTCGGGCTCGGGGCGCTCGCCGACCTCCAGCACGGACAGCGGGTCGTCGGGCGAGGGGGAGGAGACGAAGACGGCGCGCATGCGCCGGACGTTAGGACACGGCGGTCCGGCGGGCGACAGCGCGCCCGCCGGACCGGGCGCTCAGGAGGCCGGCGGCGGGCAGGCGGTGTGGTAGTAGGACAGCGCGCTGTCGTGGCCGTCGACGACGCCGACCGTCAGCGGCTGTCCGCCCTCGAGCGTGACCGTCACGGAACCGGCCAGGGTGGCGGCGCGGTGCAGCACCCGGCCGACGCAGTGGTCCCGGTTGCCCGTGCGCCCCTCCCGCTGCGTCGGGCCGGTGCCGGTCCAGGCGAGGTCGACGTCGAGGGTGCCCGCCGTCGCCGCCAGGCCCTGCCCGCCGGCCGGCGCGCAGGTCACCGGCACGGCCGAGCCGCTCAGCGTGGCCGACTCCAGCGACACCACCGATCCCGTCAGGTCGCCCAGCGGGGTGCACGCCAGACCGTCGACGTAGACCTCCACCGGGGTGACCAGCGCGCCGGTGGTGTCGCGCGTGACCGCGGCGGCCACGGTGAGCGGGGCGCCCTCGGCGGTGCCCAGCTGCGTGGTCGCCTTGTACTCCGTCGTCGCCCCGCGCCCGTCGGGCGGCGCCGCCGCGGCGGTCCCCGGCAGCAGGCCCGCGGTGCCGGCGGCCAGCAGCACCGTCAGCGCGCCGGCCGTCCTCGTCCTCATGTCGTCCTCCTCCGCGCCGTCCGGTCCGTCCGGGTGGGCGCGGGCGGCAGGCTGGCAGCGCCGCGGCCGCGCCGGAACGCCTCCGCGCGCGGCGGTGCGGGAGGGCGGCGTGTCGCCCGGGGCGCGCCGGCCCCGTCAGCGGACGACGACGACGGCGTCCTGCCGCGGGACGAACTCGCCGATCACCGGCGCGCCGGGCACCTCACCGGCCAGCAGCAGCCCGCCGGAGGTCTGCGCGTCGGCCAGCAGCAGCGCCTCGTCCCCGTCCACCGCGGACAGGTCGGTGTGCGGCCGGACCCAGTCGAGGTTGCGCCGGGTGCCGCCGGAGACGAACCCGGCGGCCAGCGCCTCGCGCGCGCCGGTCAGGTAGGGGACGGCGGCGGCGTCGACCACCGCGGTCACCCCGCTGGCCCGCGCCATCTTGTAGAGGTGCCCGAGCAGGCCGAACCCGGTGACGTCGGTGCCCGCGCGGATGCCGGCGGCCAGCGCCGCGAGGGAGGCGTCCCGGTTGAGCGCCGTCATCGACGCCACCGCCTCCTCGCTGACCTCGCCGGTGGCCTTCATCCGGTTGTTGAGCACCCCGACGCCCAGCGGCTTGGTGAGCGACAGCGGCGTCCCGGCGACGGCGGCGTCGTTGCGGACGACCCGGTCGAGGTCGAGCACGCCGGTGACCGCCATGCCGTACTTGGGCTCGGGGTCGTCGATGGAGTGCCCGCCGCCGACGTGGCAGCCGGCCTCCTGCGCGGTCTCCAGCCCGCCGCGCAGCACCTCGGCGGCGAGCTCGGCCGGCAGCACGTCGCGCGGCCAGCCGAGCAGGTTCACCGCGACGACCGGGGTGCCGCCCATGGCATAGACGTCGGAGAGCGCGTTGGCCGCGGCGATCCGGCCGAAGGTGTACGCGTCGTCGACCACCGGGGTGAAGAAGTCGGTGGTGAGCACCAGCCCCTGCCCGCCGGCGATCCGGACCACCGCCGCGTCGTCGCCGTCGTCGAGGCCGACGACCAGCTCGGCGGCCGGGGCGGCCGGACCGGTGTGCGTCAGCCCGGCGACGACGGCCTCGAGCTCGCCGGGCGGGATCTTGCAGGCGCAGCCGCCGCCGTGGGCGAACCGGGTCAGCCGGACCTGCTCCGGCGCGGTGGTCACGGGCCCACCGTAGGCTGGGCGGCGGAGGCGTCAGGGTGTCTGGTGGCCCCCGCGGCCTCTAAAGCCGACGTGGCCGAGCAGCTCGGTCAGGCGGGTTCGATTCCCGTCCGCCTCCGCCAGCCTCCCCGCGGGCCGGCGCGCATACGCTCCGCAGCGATGAGCGCCGACCCGCGGCGGGCAGTGCCCCGCACCGACACGCTGCTGGCCGACCCCGCGCTGACCGGCGCCGCCGCCCGGCTGGGCCGCGACCTGGTCAAGGACGCCGTCCGCGCCGTGCAGCAGCGGGTCCGGGACGGCTCGCTCGCCCCCGAGGACGCCGTCGGCGCCGTCCTCGCCGCCCTGCCGGCGACGGCGGGCAGCCTGCGGCCGGTGCTCAACGCCACCGGCGTCCTGGTGCACACCAACCTCGGGCGGGCACCGCTGTCGGAGGCCGCGGTCGAGGCGGTGGTCGCGGCCAGTGGCACCACCGACGTCGAGCTGGACCTGCGCACCGGCCGGCGCGGGCCGCGCGGGGAGGCGGCGATCGCCGCGCTGCTGGCCGCCGTCCCCGCCGCGGAGGCGGCGATCGTGGTGAACAACTGCGCCGCCGCGCTCGCACTCGTGGCCACCGCCCTCGGCGGGGAGCTCGTCATCGCCCGCGGCGAGCTGGTCGAGATCGGCGACGGTTTCCGCATCCCCGAGCTGCTGGAGGCCACCGGCGCCCGGCTGCGCGAGGTCGGCACGACCAACCGGGTGACGCCGGCCGACTACACCCGCGCGCTCGGTCCGGACACCGGCGCGGTGCTCAAGGTGCACCCGTCGAACTTCGTCGTCCGCGGCTTCACGACGGCCGTCCCGGTCGCCGACCTGACGGCGGCGCTCGCCGGCACCGGGGTCCCGCTGGTGGCCGACGTCGGCTCCGGCCTGCTGCGGCCGCACCCGGTGCTGCCCGACGAGCCGGACCTGCAGACCACCCTCGCCGACGGCGCCGACCTGGTGCTGTCCAGCGGGGACAAGCTGCTCGGCGGCCCGCAGGCCGGGCTGCTGCTGGGCCGCGCCGACCTGGTGCAGCGGCTGCGCCGGCACCCGCTGTACCGGGCCCTGCGCGTGGACAAGACGACGCTGGCCGCACTGGAGGCGACGCTGCGCGGCCCGCTGCCGCCGGTGCAGCGGATGCTCGCCGCCGACGTCGCGGGCCTGCGGGCGCGGGCCGACGCGCTGGCGGCCCGGCTCGCCGCCGCCGGGGTGGACGCGGCCGCCGTGGACTCCGCGGCCCGGGTCGGCGGCGGCGGGGCGCCGGAGCACCCGCTGCCCAGTGCGGCCGTCTCGCTGCCCGAGCCGTTCGCCGCGGCGCTGCGGACCGGGCCGCGGCCGGTGGTCGGGTACGTCGCCGACGGCCGCACCCTGCTCGACCTGCGCAGCGTGCCGCCGTCGGCCGACGACGACCTGGCCGCCGCGGTGCTGGAGGTGGCCCGGACGTGGAGGTGATCGCGTGGACGTGATCGCGACCGCCGGCCACGTCGACCACGGCAAGTCGACGCTGGTCCGGGCGCTCACCGGCATGGAGCCCGACCGGTGGGAGGAGGAACGCCGCCGCGGCCTGACCATCGACCTCGGCTTCGCCTGGACGACGCTGCCCTCGGGCCGGGTGGTCGCCGTCGTCGACGTGCCGGGGCACGAGCGGTTCGTCGGCAACATGCTCGCCGGGGTCGGGTCGGTGCCCGCGGCGCTGGTCGTGGTGGCCGCCGACGACGGCTGGTCGGCGCAGACCGCCGAGCACGTCGCCGTCCTCGACGCGCTCGGCGTGCGGCACGCGCTGCTCGCCGTCACCAAGGCCGACCTCGCCGACCCCGCGCCGGTGCTCGCCGACGCCACCGAGCGGCTGGCGGCCACCTCGCTGGGCGCCGTGCCGGGGGTGGCGGTCAGCGCGCCCACCGGCCGCGGCGTGCCGGAGCTCGCCGCCGCCCTGGAGACGCTGCTCGCCGGCCTGCCCGCGCCCGACGCCGCCGCGCCGGTGCGGCTGTGGATCGACCGCGCGTTCCCCGTGCGCGGCGCCGGCACCGTGGTCACCGGGACCCTCGCCGCCGGCACGGTGACCGCCGGCGACCGGCTGCGGCTGCGCGACCGGGAGGTGGGCGTCCGCGGCGTGCAGTCGCTGGGCCGGCCGGTGGACCGGGCGACGGCGACCGCGCGGGTGGCGCTCAACCTGCGCGGCCTCGCCGTCGAGGACCTCTCCCGCGGCGACGCGCTGCTCACCCCCGGCGCCTTCCGCGACACCGCCGAGCTCGACGTCGTCCTCGACCGCGACCCGGCCGACCGGCTGCCGGCCGAGGCGGTGCTGCACGTCGGCTCGGCGGCGGTGCCGGTGCGGCTGCGGCCGCTCGACGGGACCGCGGTGCGGCTGCGGCTGGCCTCGGCGCTGCCGCTGCGGGTCGGCGACCGGGTGCTGCTGCGCGACCCCGGCGCCCGGCGGGTGCTCGGCGCCGACGTGCGCGACGTCGCCCCGCCCCAGCTGCGCCGCCGCGGCGCGGCCCGGCAGCGGGCCGCGGAGCTGGCCGGGCAGGACACCGGCCCGGCCGGCGCCACGGCCGACCTGGTCCGCCGCCGGGTGATGCGCGCCGACGACTTCACCGCGATGGGCTGGCCGGTGCCCGACGACGCCGTCCGCGCCGGGCCGTGGCTGCTGGCCCCGGGGCTGGTCGAGACGCTGGCCCGGCGGGTGCCGGGGCTGGTGGCCGCGCACCGGCAGGCCTTCCCGCTCGAACCGGGCCCGCCGGTCGCCGTCGTCCGGCGGGAGCTGGACCTGCCCGACGACGACCTGGTGCGGCTGGCGGTCCGCCCGCCGCTGGCCCTGCGCGAGGGGCGGGTGGTCGTGGCCGCCGCGGGGCTGCCGCCGGCGGTGCAGCGCGCGGTGGACGGGATCCGGGCGCGGCTGGCCGCCGACCCCTTCGCCGCCCCCGACGCCGAGGAGCTGCGCGCCTCGGCGCTGGGCCCGCGCGAGCTGGCGGCCGCGGTGCGCGACGGTCAGCTCGTCCGCATCGCCGAGGGCGTGTACCTGGCCCCGGGCGTCGAGCGGGTGGCGCGCGAGCGGCTGGCGGCCCTGCCGCAGCCGGTCACGCTCAGCCAGGCGCGCTCGGCGTGGGGGACCTCGCGCCGCGTCGCCGTGCCGCTCATGGAGTGGCTGGACGCGCGCGGGGTGACCGAGCGGCTGCCCGACGCGACCCGCCGGCTCCGGTGACCTCTCTGGTGCGGTCGGGGACCACCGCCCACTCCTTCTGAGCGCAGTCGTGCTCTGCCCCCGATGCGGGGCAGAGCACGAGTGCGCCGGTGCGGTAACCCGGGCGCCGGGGCGGGTCACCCGGCGAGGTGGCCCCACCGGTCGGCCAGCTCGTCCCACCGGCCGGTGGCCGCCACGCGCCCCTCCTCCAGGACGACGACCCGGTCGGCCCGGGCCAGCGCCGAGCGCTTGGCGCTGGCCCCGACCACGGTGACCCCGCGGCCGCGCAGCGCCTCCCACAGCTCCAGCTCGGTGCGCGCGTCGAGGGCGGAGGACACGTCGTCGGCGACCAGCAGCTCGGCCTCGGTGGCCAGCGCGCGGGCCAGCGCCAGCCGCTGCACCTGACCGCCGGACAGCCGCACCCCGCGGTGGCCGACCAGGGCGCCGTGCCCGCCGGCGTCCTCGACGTCGGAGGTCAGCCGGGCGTCGTCCACCGCGGTCTGCAGGCGCCGGTCGTGGTCGAGGGTGATGTTGTCGGCGAAGGACCCCGACAGCACCCGGGGCACCTGCCCCACCCACGCCACCTGCCCCGGGCGGAGGAACAGCTGCGGGTCGTCGACCTCCCGCTGGTTCCACCGGATGGCGCCCTCGTGGTCGACCAGCCCGGCGAGGGCGGCCAGCAGGCTGGACTTGCCCGACGCGACCCGGCCGGTGAGCAGCACCAGCTCCCCGGCCTCGACGGTCAGGTCGACGCCGGCGGCGCCCACCGTGCCGTCGTCGTGGACGGCGGTCACGCCCTCCAGCACGAGCCGCTCCAGCGGCACCCGGCCGGTCGCCGGCGGGGCGGGCGCGACGCCGGCGACGAGGTCGACGCCCGGGGGCTCGGCGACCAGGTCGGTGCCGCCGGCCAGCTGCGTCGTCGCCTCCAGCCAGCGCCGGGCCACCGGGGCCTCGGTGATGGCGGCGCCGGCCACCGTGCCGAACCAGCTCGACCCGCTCACCGCGGTCGTGACGAGCAGCGTGGTCGGCAGGTCCCACCCCCCGGCCAGGTGCACGGCCCAGGCCGCGACCACGCCGGCCTGCACGAGCAGGTTCGGCACGCCGTCGAGCAGCGTGCGCACCCGGTGCTCCCGCACGTACGCCGCCACCCGGTGCCCGTCGACGGCCTCCAGGTGGGCGCCGACGGCGGCCGTCGCGGCCGCCAGCTTCACCGTGCGCGCGGCGTCGAAGGCCGACACCAGGGAGCGCCCGAAGCGGGCGCGCGCGTCGCCGGCCTCGCGGGCGGAGGAGCCGGCCAGCGGCGCCCCGGCGACCGACACCAGCGCCGACAGCGCCATCACCCCGCCGACGACGGCCCCGGCCAGCAGGCTCTGCCCGGCGACGGCGGTGGCGGCCACGACGACGACACCGATGGTGACGTCCACCCAGCGGTCGACGTAGAGGACCAGGCGGTCGCTGTCCAGCGCGCGTGCGGCGATCTCGCCCGGCGGCGTGCGCACCAGGCGCCGCTGCATGGTCTGCCCGCGCAGCACGCCGAGGCGCAGCCGCAGGGTGACCGTCGACCACCACAGGAAGTAGGTCCGGAAGGCCACGGCGAGCAGCAGCGGCGCGGTGAGGACCGCCGCGGCCAGCAGCCCGGCGTCGGCCCACGGCGTGCGCCCGGCGTCCAGCGCCTCGACGAGACGGCCCCACAGCCACCCGGTCACCGGACCGTAGGCGCTGAGCATCGACACGCCGAGGAAGGCCACCGCCCCGAGCAGGCCCCACCGCGGGTGGACGGCGACCAGGCGCGCGACCGTGCGGGCCAGGCCCGGCGTCCGCACCGGCGCCGCCGGCCGGGGCGGGCGCCGCTCGGCGCGCACCGACAGCGCCTCCCCGGCCGGGGCGGGCGGCGGCTCCGCACCGGAGGCCCGCAGCAGCTCGGCGAACGGCCCGGGCGTGCGCGCCAGCTCGGCCCGCGGCCCGTGCTGGACCACACGGCCGCGCTCGAGCACCGCGACGGCGTCCGCGTGGCGCGTGGTGGACAGCCGGTGGGCGATGACGATGCCGGTGCGTCCGGACAGCAGCCGCTGCGCGGCCTGGGTCACCCGGTGCTCGGTCTGGGGGTCCATGCGCGCGGTGGCCTCGTCCAGGACGACGACCGCGACGTCGCGAACGAGCAGGCGCGCGAAGGCGACCAGCTGCTCCTCCCCGGCCGACAGCGTGACGCCGCCGGTGCCCAGGCGGGTGTCGAGGCCGTGCGGCAGCGAGGCCACCCAGTCGGTGAGGCCGAGCGCGTCCACGGCGTCCTCGACCACCGGGCGCGGGACGTCGGCGAACAGCGTGACGTTGTCCGCCAGCGTGGCCGCGAGCAGCTCGGTGCGCTGGGTGACCACGCCGACGGCGCGGCGCAGGTCCTCGACCGCGGTGGCGGTCACGTCCTGGCCGCCGACGAACACGGTGCCCGGCGGCGGCTCCACGGCCCGCGACAGCAGCCGGGCGAGGGTCGACTTGCCGGCGCCGGTGCGCCCGACCAGCGCGCAGGTGGTCCCCGCCGGCACGAGCAGGTCGACGTCGGTCAGGGCGAAGCCGCCCGGGTAGGCGAAGGTGAGCCCCCGGATCTCGACGTCCGCCGGCCCGGCCGGCACCGCGGTCCCGCCCGCCGGTTCCTGCGGGGCGTGCAGTAGGGCGCGGATGCGGGCGAGCGCGCCCAGGCCGGCCTGCAGCTCGGGGAGGTGGTTGGTGACCTGGTTCAGCTGCCCGACGAAGGCGGTGACCAGCAGCCACAGGGTCACCAGCTGCCCGGTGCCGAGGCGGCCGGCGCCGACCAGACCCACCCCGGCGACGGCCACCGCCGCGAGCATGGCGTGCACCACCAGGCCGGTGCGCAGGCTGACCGTCGTCGCGGCGACCGCCGTGGCGCGCACCCGCCGGAGCACCTCGGCGGACTGGCGGGCGTAGGCGCGGACCACGTGCGGCTGGCCGAGCGCCGAGCGCACGTCGTCGCGCCCGGCGACGGCCTCCTCCAGCTGCGCGGAGTGGTCGGACCAGGCCGCCTCCTCGGCCAGCTTGCGCGCCGCGACCACGCCGGCCAGGCGGCGCGAGACCGCGACGGCGGCCACCGCGACCAGGGGGAAGGCGATCCACGCGGGCCACCAGGTCAGCCCGGCGACGACCCACGCCAGCACCGAGCGCAGCGCCGAGCGCCCGAGCTCCCAGCCGGTGCGGCGCAGCAGCTGGCCGACCTGGCGGGGGTCGTCGTCGACCCGGTCGAGGACCTCGCCGACCGCCTGCTCCTCCAGCACCGGCAGCGGCTGGCGCAGGGCGGCGCCCAGCAGGTCGGCGCGCAGCCGGCCCTCCGCCCGCCCGACGATCCCGGAGAAGAGGGTGCGGCCGGCGGTGTCCAGGACACTGGCGCCGAGCAGCAGCGCGGCCAGCAGCGCGACCAGGCCGGACCGGGGGTGCTCGGCCAGCCGGCCCGCGACGACGGTGGCCAGCGTCTCCCCGACGGCGCCCAGGAGCGCGGCGACCAGTGCGGCGCCGCTCGCGCGCCCGGCCAGCCGGCGCCACGTCAACGGCGCGGGGACCACGGCACTCCGATCCGGGCGCCGCGGGTCGCCGCGAGCGCCCTCGACGACGGTCGGTGACGAGGACGCTAGCCCGCGCCGCCGACGACCCGCGCCCGCTTTTCCGGTGCTGCGACCGAGGCGCGGAGGTCAGCCCCCGGCCTGGCGCAGCAGGGTGTCGCGCTCGTCGGCGTCGGTGCTGTCCGGCCGCGTCGTGCCGGCGTCCACGGTCTCCACCGTGTCCTCCGGGTCGACCGGCTCGGGCAGGGTGCGGAAGCGCGCGCGGGGGTCCTCGGGTGCGGTCACGGGCGCAGCATCCCGCGCCCGGCGGGCTACAGGGAGGGCACCCAGCGTGCCGGGCGCTTCTCGCGGAACGCCGCGATCCCCTCCTGCCCGTCCTCACCGGCGAAGGCCCGCGCGGAGAGCTCCAGCAGGTCGTCGAACGAGCCGCGCAGCCCGCCGGACCGCAGCAGCCGCTTGGTCTCGGCCAGCGCCCACGGCGACCCGGCCGCCAGCGCGCGCACCTGCACGTCGGCCGCGGCGTCGACCTCCCCGTCGGGGGCGACGAGGTCGACCAGCCCGCCGGCCGCGGCCGCCGCCGCGTCGAACACCTCCCCGGTCAGCATCAGCCGGTGCGCCACGTGCGGCAGCATCCGCGGCAGCACGACGGCGGAGATGACCGCCGGCACCAGCCCCAGCCGCACCTCGGACATGCCGAAGGTCGCCGAGGCCGCGGCGACGACGACGTCGCAGGCGGCCGCCAGCCCCACGCCGCCGGCCCGGGCCGGCCCGCGGACGACGGCGACCACCGGCTTCGGCGAGGTCCAGATCGTCTCCAGCAGGTCGGGCAGCTCGCGCACACCCTGGTCGCCGGCACCCGCCCCGGCGGCCTCCGACAGGTCCATCCCCGAGCAGAAGACCCGGCCGGTGTGGTCGAGCACCACCACCCGGACGGCGTCGTCGGCCAGGGCGGCGTCCAGCGCCTCGCGCAGCTGCGCCCGCAGCGCGCGGGAGAGCGCGTTGCGGTTGGCGGGCGAGTCCAGGACGAGCCGGGCCACGCCCCCCTCGACGGTCCGCTGCAGCAGCCGGTCGTCGTCCACGGGTGCAGAGCTCACCCCGGCATCCTGCCCACCCTGGCGGCGGCGCGGCACACTGGGAGCAGATGAACACCGTGCTGCCGCTGCTCCCGGGGTCCCCGGCGAGCCCGTCCGACCTCCCCGACGCCGCCCGCGAGCACCTCACGACGACGCCGTTCGGCCTCTACGTGCACGTGCCGTTCTGCGCCATCCGCTGCGGCTACTGCGACTTCAACACCTACACCTCCGACGAGCTCGGCCCCGGCGCCAACCGCGCCGAGTACGCCGGCACCGCGATCGCCGAGCTGCGCCGCGCCGCGGAGGTCCTCGGGCCCGACCTGCCCACGGTGTCCACGGTCTTCGTCGGCGGCGGCACCCCGACGCTGCTGCCCGCCGACGACCTGGCCGCGGTCCTGGCCGCCGTCCGCGAGCTGTTCCCGGTCGACCCCGCCGTCGAGGTGACCACCGAGGCCAACCCGGAGTCGGTCACCCCGCAGTCGCTGGACACCCTGCGCGCGGCGGGCTTCACCCGGCTGAGCCTGGGCATGCAGTCGGCCGCCGAGCACGTCCTCGCCGTCCTCGACCGGCGGCACACCCCGGGCCGCGCGGCGCAGGCCGCCCGCGAGGCGGTCGAAGCCGGGTTCGGGCACGTCAACCTCGACCTGATCTACGGCACCCCCGGTGAGACCGACGCCGACTGGGCGGCCTCCCTCGACGCCGTCCTCGCCGCGCCGGTCGACCACGTCAGCGCCTACGCGCTCATCGTCGAGGAGGGCACGCGGCTGGCCCGCCGGATCGCCCGCGGTGAGCTGCCGCTGCCCGACGACGACGTCCTCGCCGACCGCTACGTGCAGGCCGACACCGTGCTGCGCGGCGCCGGCTTCGACTGGTACGAGGTCAGCAACTGGTCGCGCGGGGACGCCGCCCGCTGCCGGCACAACGAGCTGTACTGGGCCAACGCGAACTGGTGGGGGATCGGCCCGGGCGCGCACAGCCACGTCGGCGGCGTGCGGTGGTGGAACGTCAAGCACCCCGCCGCCTACGCCCAGCGCCTGGCCGCGGGGGAGAGCCCGGTGGCCGACCGCGAGGTCCTCGGCGACGCCGACCGCGCGCTGGAGACGGTCATGCTCGGCCTGCGGCTGCGCGACGGGCTGCCGCTGACCGCGCTGTCGGACGCCGGCCGGCTGCGGGCCGCCGACGCCGTCGCCCGCGGGCTGCTCGACGCGGGCGCGCACGCGGCCGGGCGGGCGGTGCTCACCGACCGCGGCCGGTTGCTCGCCGACGCCGTCGTCCGCGACCTCACGGACTGAGGAAGGACCCCGTCCTCCTCACGCCTCGCACGCTCGGCGCGAGCCTCTGGACGGGGCCGAACTGACGGGTGTCACAGCGGACCGGCGACGTCCCGCACTACTGCCGGCACCGCCCGCCCGGCCAGGCTCGACGCCGTGACCACACCCGCCCTCGACGTCTGCGGCCTGACCGTGCGGCACGGCGAGGTGCTCGCCGTCGACGGCCTCGACCTGCGCATCGGCCGCGGCGAGACCGTCGCGCTGCTGGGCCCCAACGGCGCCGGCAAGTCCTCCACCGTCTCCGCCGCCCTCGGGCTGGTGCGGCCCGCGGCCGGCCGCGTGCGCGTGCTCGGCCGCGCCCCCGCCGACGCGGTCCGGGCCGGCTGCGTGGGCGCGATGCTGCAGCACGGCGGGCTGCCCGGCGAGGCACGGGTCGGCGAGGTGCTGCAGCTGGTGCGCCGCAGCTACCCCGACCCGTGGCCGCTGGCGGACCTGGCCGCCACCACCGGCACCGACGGGCTGCTGGGCCGGCCCGTCGAGGCCCTCTCCGGCGGCCAGCGGCAGCGGGTGCTGCTCGCCCTCGCGCTGGCCGGTCAGCCGCCGCTGCTGCTGCTCGACGAGCCCACCTCGGCCATGGACGTCGAGGGCCGCCGCGCCTTCTGGGCCACGATGCGCGCGCTCGCCGCCCGCGGCACCACCGTCGTCTTCGCCACCCACCACCTGGAGGAGGCCGACGCGGTCGCCGACCGGGTCGTGGTGCTGGCCGGCGGGCGGCTGGTGGCCGACGGGTCGTCCGCGGCGGTCCGCTCGGCGGTGTCCGGGCGCAGCGTCCGGCTCACCGCCGAGCGGCTGCCCGACGACCTCCCCGGCGTCACCGCGGTGACCCGCCAGGGCGCCGTCGCCACCCTGGCCACCGCCGACGTCGAGGCCACCCTGCGGGCGCTGCTCGACCACGGCGTCGCCCTGACCGACCTCGAGGTGTGCGGCGCGAGCCTCGAGGACGCCGTCCTCACCCTCACGACGGGAGCCCTCCGATGAGCCCGCTGCTCGCCTTCCAGCTGCGCCGGATCGGCCGCAACCGGCAGTACCTGCTGTTCACCGTCGTCCTGCCGGCCGCGTTCACCGTCTTCTTCACGCAGGTGTTCGCCGGCCAGCCGGGCGGGGTGAGCCAGGAGCAGGCCGCGGCCACGATGGTCGCGATGATGGCCTACGGCGCCATCGGGGCGGCACTCGGCGCGACGATCCGGCTCTCCTTCGACCGCGCGTCGGGCTGGCTGCGGCAGCTGCGGGTCACCCCGGTGCCGCCGGCGGCGGTGGTCACGGTCGACGTCGCCGTCGGCATGCTGCTCACCCTGCCGCCGCTGCTCGTGGTCGCGGCCACCGGCCGGCTGGTCAACGGGGTGCGGCTGGCGCCGGGGGAGTGGGCCGGCCTGCTGCTCGTCCTGTGGCTGGGGTCGGCGGTGTTCGTCGCGCTGGGGCTGCTGCTGGGCTGGGCGCTGGAGCAGGAGGCGGCCGGCGGCGCGATCGGCGTCGTCGCCACCGTGCTGGCCGTGCTCGGTGGGCTGTGGGTGCCGGTCGAGCTGTTCCCGTCCGGGCTGCGCGCGGTCGCGCACGTCCTGCCGTCCTACTGGTACGCCGAGGCCGGGCGCGCGGCCGCCGGCGGCAGCGTGCCGGTGCTGCCGCTGCTGGTGCTCACCGGTGCCGCCGCGGTGTGCGCCGCGCTCACGGTCGCGGTGGCCCGCCGCCGGTCGCTCACCGCGGTCGCGGGCTGACCGGGCTACGGTCGGGCGCCGTGGACCCCCGTCCCCGCTGGTACCGCATCGGCTGGGCGCTGCCCTGGCTGCTGTTCCAGTTCTTCCCGGTCGCCGACCTGCTCACCACCGACCGGCCGCTCGCCGTGCGGGTGGCCGCGGGCGCCGGCCTGCTGGTGTTCACCGCCGTCTACCTCGCCGTCTTCCGCCGGGCCTTCGACGGCTGCTGGACCGGGTCGCTGTGGGGTCGGCTGGCCGTCGTCGCGGTCCTCGGCACCGTCCTCGCCGCCGCGATGGGGCCGTCGTGGGCGGGCCTGCTCATCTACGTCTCGGCGGCCGCCGCGGCCGCGCTGCCCACCCGGTGGGTGTGGCCGGCCGTCCTCGCCGCGGCGGCCGTGTGCGCCGCGGTGGTCACCCTCGGCGGGGAGCCCGGGCTGCTCATCCTCCCGGTGCTGTGCCTGCTCACCGCCTTCGCGCTGCGCGGCACCCGGCACCTGGTGTCGGTCAACGCCGAGCTCGCCGAGGCCCGCGAGGAGCTGGCCCGCAACGCCGTCGCCGAGGAGCGGCTGCGCTTCGCCCGCGACCTGCACGACCTGCTCGGCCACAGCCTGTCGCTCATCGCGCTCAAGAGCGAGCTGGCCGGCCGCCTCGCCGAGGTCGACCCCGCCCGGGCGCGCGCGGAGATGGCCGACGTCGAGGCCGCCGCCCGCCGCGCGCTGGCCGAGGTCCGCGACGCGGTCAGCGGCTACCGCCGGGTCAGCTGCGCGCAGGCGCTCGCCGAGGCCCGCTCGGCGCTGTCCGGCGCCGGTATCTCGGTGCGGCTGCCCGCCCGGGTGCCCGCGCTGCCCGGCCCGGTCGACACCGCGCTGGGCTGGGTGGTGCGCGAGGCGACGACGAACGTGCTGCGGCACAGCGGCGCCCGCTCGGTCGCCGTCGCCCTCACCGACGACGGCACCCAGGCGGTGCTCACCGTCACCGACGACGGCCGCGGCCCGGCCGGTGACACCGGGCCCGGGTCGGGGCTCACCGGCCTCGCCGAGCGCGTGGGCGCCCTGGGCGGCGCCCTGACCGGCGGTGCCGGCCGCGCCGGCGGGTACGAGCTGCGGGCCGTCCTGCCGCTGGCGCCCGCGGCGGTCCCGGCGGGAGCCGCCCGGTGATCCGCGTCCTGGTCGCCGAGGACCAGTCGATGGTGCGCGGCGCGCTGCGGGCGCTGCTGGAGCTGGAGGAGGACATCGAGGTCGTCGCCGAGGTCGGCCGCGGCGACGAGGTGCTCACCGCCGCCCGCGAGCACCGCCCCGACGTCGCGCTGCTCGACATCGAGATGCCCGGGCAGGACGGCATCGAGGCCGCACGCGAGCTGGCCGCCGCGCTGCCCGCGGTGCGCGCCGTCGTGCTCACCACCTTCGGCCGGCCGGGGTTCCTGCGCCGCGCGATGGAGGTCGGCGCGGCCGGGTTCCTGGTCAAGGACGCCCCGGTCGCGGAGCTCGCGCGGGCGATCCGCGCCGTCGTCGCCGGGGAGCGGGTGATCGACCGGGACCTGGCCGCCGCCGCGCTCGCCCTCGGGGCGACGCCGCTGTCGGCGCGCGAGGCCGACGTCCTGCGCGAGGCCTCCGACGGCGCGACCGTGGCCGACATCGCCCGCCGGCTGTTCCTGTCGGAGGGCACGGTGCGCAACTACCTGTCCTCCGCGATCGGCAAGACCGGCACCCGCACCCGGGTCGAGGCCGCCCGCGTCGCCGCCGACAAGGGCTGGCTCTAGCTGTACCCGGCCAGGACGTTGGTGACGGCGGACCGGGCTTGAACGAAGGAGAACCTCCGAGTGGGGTGTGGCTTGTCGAAGGCCCAACACCTGCCCGGAGGTTCTCGTGTCCCACGCTAATGCCCGCACCACCGTGCACGGCCGGAAACTGATCGTCGAGCGGTGGGAGAACGGGTGGAGGAAGGCCCACATTGCCGCGGCGATGGGGATCTCCCGCAAGTGCGTGCGGACCTGGATCGGCCGCTTCCAGGCCGAGGGTGAAGCCGGGCTGGTCGACCGGTCCTCCCGCCCGCGCAGCAGCCCCCGGCGCATCCCAGCCGCCGTGGAGGACCGCATCGTCGAGCTGCGCAGCCAGCAGCGCCGCGGGCCGGCGCTCATCGGCGCCGAGCTGGGTGTGCCGGCCCGCACCGTCTCCCGGGTCCTGACCCGCCGCGGGCAGCCCCGGCTGGCCGCTCTGGACCCGATGACCGGAGAGGTCATCCGGGCCTCGAAGGTCACCGCGATCCGCTATGAGCGCTCGGCGCCCGGCGAGCTGGTGCACATGGACGTCAAGAAGCTGGCCCGCATCCCCGACGGTGGCGGCTGGCGCGCCCACGGCCGGGCCGCCGGCAGCACCAGCCGAGACCGGGCCAGCCGGGTCGGCTTCGACTACGTGCACTCCCTGGTCGATGACCACTCCCGGCTGGCCTACTCCGAGATCCTCACCGACGAGAAGGGCGCCACCTGCGCGGGCTTTCTGGCCCGCGCCGCGGCCTACTTCGCCGCCCACGGCATCGACCGGATCGAGCGGGTGATGACCGACAACGCCTGGGCCTACAAGTGGTCCCTGCGCGAGGTGATCGGCGCACTGGGCGCCCGGCAGAAGTTCATCCGCCCGCACTGCCCGTGGCAGAACGGCAAGGTCGAACGGCTCAATCGCACGCTGGCCAGCGAGTGGGCCTACCGGCAGGTCTTCACCAGCAACGACCAGCGCGCCGCCGCCCTCGCGCCCTGGCTCGAGCACTACAACACTCAACGCCGCCACTCAGCACTCGGCGGCAAGCCGCCGATCAGCCGCCTGGCACCAACCTGATGGCCAGGTACATCTAGCGGCTCGAAGCCCGGGGGCCATCAGCGCGCCGGGTCGGCGGGCATGAGCGCGTCGAGGTCGAGGACCCGCACGTGGATGACGGTGCGCTGCTGCAGCGCCGCCCGCAGCGCCCGGTGCAGGCCGTCCTCGAGGTAGAGGTCGCCGTGCCACTGGACGGCGTGCGGGAACAGGTCGCCGTAGAAGGTCGAGTCGTCGGCGAGCAGGGCGTCCAGCGCCAGTTCGCGCTTGGTGGTGACCAGCGTGTCGAGCCGGATCTGACGGGGCGGGATCATCGCCCAGTCCCGCGGGGCCAGGCCGTGCTCGGGATAGGGGCGGCCGTCGCGCACCGCTTTGAAGATCAGGGACCCGACCTCCGTCCGCACCCACCCCGTTCCGGCACCGTCGGCCGTCACCCTATCGACCGTCCGGGTGACCCGTTCGGCCCCGTCCAGAGGCTCACCGCAAGCTCACGAGCGGAGAGGGGGACGGGGTCCTTCGCGTATGCTGGTCTGGCACTCCGTCCGTGCGAGTGCCAGCCCGCCGCAGGGCGGCCGGCGTGCCCCGACCGCGCGCCCGGGCCCGCCCGCACGACGACGTCGACCGGTACGGGGAGGTGTCACCGTGGCGCACGACGAACGCCGCCTGCAGGTCCTGCGGGCCATCGTCCAGGACTTCGTCTCCACCAACGACCCGGTGGGCAGCAAGGCCCTGGCCGAACGGCACGACCTCGGGGTCTCGCCGGCGACCATCCGCAACGACATGGCGGTGCTCGAGGAGCAGGGCTACATCACCCAGCCGCACACCAGCGCCGGCCGGGTGCCCACCGACAAGGGCTACCGCCTCTTCGTCGACCGGCTCTCCTCGGTCAAGCCGCTGTCGGCCGCCGAGCGCAGGGCGATCGAGCGCTTCCTCGACGGTGCCGTCGACCTGCACGACGTGCTCGGTCGCACGGTGCGGCTGCTCGCGCAGCTGACCCACCAGGTCGCCGTCGTGCAGTACCCCACGCTCTCGCGCAGCGCCGTGCGCCACCTCGAGGTGGTGCAGCTGACCGGCTCGCGGCTGCTGCTGGTGCTCATCACCGACACCGGCCGGGTCGAGCAGCGGGTCGTCGACTGCCCGGCCGACGTCACCCGCGACGACGTCGCCGACCTGCGCACGCTGCTGAACGCGGCGTTCACCGGCGCCCGGCTCGCCGACGCCGGCGGCAAGGTGCCCGACCTGCTCGACACCGCCCCGCCGCACCTGCGCGTGCTGGTCGCCGCGGTGGGCGCGGCGCTGGTGGAGACGCTGGTCGAGCCGGGGGAGGACCGCCTGGTCGTGGGCGGGACGGCGAACCTGGCGCGGGTCGCCGTCGACTTCCCCGGGAGCCTGCGGCCGCTGCTGGAGGCGCTCGAGGAGCAGGTCGTGGTGCTCCGGCTGATCAGCGAGGTCGACTCCGGCGGTGCGGTGCTCGTGCGCATCGGCGAGGAGAACGCCCACGAGGCGCTGGCCGGTGCGTCGGTCGTCTCCGTGGGGTACGGAACCGGCGACCGGGCGCTGGGCGGACTGGGCATCGTGGGCCCGACCCGCATGGACTACCCGGGCAACATGGCCGCGGTCCGCGCCGTGGCCCGCTACGTCGGCCAGCTGCTGGCCGAGAGCTGAGGTCTGTACACCAGATGGCAACCGACTACTACGGCGTCCTCGGGCTGTCCCGGGGCGCGTCCGACGCCGACATCAAGAAGGCCTACCGGCGGCTGGCGCGCGACCTGCACCCCGACGTCAACCCCGATCCCGAGGCCAAGGAGCGCTTCCAGGAGGTCAGCCGCGCCTACCAGGCGCTGACCGACCCGGACAAGCGCCGCATCGTCGATCTCGGCGGCGACCCCTTCGACGCCGGCGCGGGGGCCGCCGGCGGCTCACCCTTCGGCGCCGGGGCCGGCTTCGGCGGGCTCGGCGACATCATGGACGCCTTCTTCGGCGGCGGCACCATGGGCGGCCGGGGCCCGCGCAGCCGGGTGCGCGCCGGGGACGACGCGCTCATCCGCCTCGAGCTCGACCTGGAGCAGACGGTCTTCGGCACGACCGAGGAGATCACCGTCGACACCGCCGTCCTGTGCGGCACCTGCAGCGGTGCGGGCACCGCCCCGGGCACCCACCCGGTCACCTGCTCCACCTGCTCCGGGCGCGGCGAGGTGCAGAGCGTGCAGCGCTCCTTCCTCGGCCAGGTGGTCAGCTCCCGGCCGTGCCCGACGTGCGCCGGCACCGGCCAGGTCATCCCCGACCCCTGCCCCGAGTGCGGCAGCGAGGGCCGGGTCCGCGCCCGCCGGACCATCCCGGTCAAGGTGCCGGCCGGCGTCGAGGACGGCATGCGCATCCGGCTCACCGGCCGCGGCGAGGTCGGCCCCGGCGGCGGGCCGGCGGGTGACCTCTACGTGGAGATCCGCGAGCGCCCGCACGAGGTCTTCACCCGCGACGGCGAGGACCTGCACTGCCACGTCACGCTGCCGATGACCGCCGCGGCGCTGGGCACCACGCTGCCGCTGACGCTGCTCGACGGCGAGGACACCGACGTCGACGTGCGGCCGGGCACCCAGTCGGGCACCGTCCTCACGCTGCGCGGCAAGGGCGCGCCGCGGCTGCGGGCCACCGGCCGGGGCAACCTGCAGGTCCACGTCGACGTCCAGACGCCGACCCGGCTCGACGCCGAGCAGGAGAAGCTGCTGCGCGAGCTCGCCGCGCTGCGCGGTGAGGACCAGCGGCAGCCGTCCGCCGAGGGGCACGGGGGGTTGTTCTCCCGGGTCCGGAACCCGTTCAGGTGAGCGCCCCGGCCACCGACGACCAGCACCCCGTGCAGGACGGCTCCCCGCTGTTCCTGCTCGACGAGCTCCCCGACGCCGCGGAGCTGGTCGTCGGCGGCGCCGAGGGCCGGCACGCCGTCGACGTGCTGCGGCTGACCCCCGGCGAGCCGGTGCGGGTCGGGGACGGCCGCGGCACCGTCGTCGAGGGGACCGTGCTCGACGCCGGCCCGGCCGGCCTGGGCGTGCAGGTGACCGCCCGGCACGAGGTGCCCGCGCCGGAGCCGGAGTTCGTGCTGGTGCAGGCGCTGCCCAAGGGCGACCGCGGCCCGCTCGCGGTGGAGCTGGCCACCGAGCTCGGCGTCGACCGGATCGTGCCGTGGGCCGCCGCCCGCTGCGTCACCCGGTGGCGCGAGGACCGCGTGGAGAAGGGCCTGGCGAGGTGGCGCGCGGCGGCGCGGGCGGCGGCCAAGCAGGCGCGCCGGCCGCGGGTGCCCGAGGTCGCCGGCCTGCTGACCACCCGGCAGGTGTGCGGCGAGCTCGAGGACGTCGACCTCGCGCTGGTCCTGCACGAGCAGGCCCGCACCCCGCTCACCGGCGTCGAGGTGCCCCGCACCGGCACGGTCGCCGTCGTCGTCGGGCCCGAGGGCGGGCTGACCGACGGCGAGGTCGTCGCGCTGCGCGCCGCCGGGGCGCGGGCGGTGCGGCTGGGCCCGGAGGTGCTGCGGACCTCGACCGCCGGCGCCGCCGCGCTGGCCGCCCTGTCGGTCCGCACCCGCTGGTCCTGACGGCGGGGTCGCGCCGGGATCAGGTGACCTGATCGTGGGGCGTCCTCCCGCACGGTGGGACGTGGGGGAGGACGCGCTGCGGTGCGGGAGGACGGTCGGCCCGCCGTAGGGTCCGACCGTGACCGACTGCCTGTTCTGCCGGATCGTCGCCCGGGAGATCCCCGCCGACGTCGTGCACGAGACCGACCGCACGCTCGCCTTCCGCGACGTCAACCCGCAGGCCCCGACGCACGTGCTGGTGATCCCCAAGGACCACCACCCGACGGTGGCCGCGCTGGCGTACGCCGACCCCGACCTGCTGGCCGAGGTCGTCCGGGCCGTGTCGGCGGTCGCCGTCCAGGAGGGCCTGGCCACCGACGACGGCGTCGAGCCGGGGTACCGGGTGGTCACCAATACCGGTCCGCAGGCCGGGCAGTCGGTCGACCACGTGCACCTGCACGTGCTCGGCGGCCGCGACCTGCGCTGGCCCCCGGGCTGAGCCGCGCGGACGGTGGCAGGGTGGCCGGCATGACCGACGCCGGCAGCGCCGCCCCCGTCCGGATCGAGCGGGACGGCGACGTCGCCGTCGTCGTGCTCGACAGGCCGCCGCTGAACCTCTTCGACGAGCCGGTGTTCGCCGCCCTGGAGCAGGTGGCCGCCGAGCTGGTCGAGCTCACCGCGCCCGGCCGCCCCGACCGCGCCCGCGCGGTGCTCGTCGAGGCTCGCGGGCGGGTCGTCTCCGGCGGGGTCGACGTCACCGCCTTCCGCGACATCGCCGAGGGCCCCGACCCGGCGCAGGCCGGCGCGGCGCTGTGGGCGCGGCTGCTGCGCGTGGCCCAGACCGTCGAGGACCTGCCGGTGCCCACCGTGTTCGCCGCGCACGGGCTGACCCTCACCGCCGCCTTCGAGCTGGCGCTGGCCTGCGACCTGCTGCTGGCCGCCGAGCGGGCGTCGTTCGGGCTGGTCGAGATCGTCGTCGGGCTCACCCCGTCGATGGGCGGCCCGCAGCGGCTGGCCGAGCGGGCCGGGCCGGCGCGGGCCAAGGAGCTCATCTTCACCGGGGAGCGGTTCCCGGCCGCGGTCCTGGAGCGGTGGGGCGTGGTCAACCGGGTGCTGCCCGACGAGGGGTTCGCCGCGGCCGCCCGCGACACGGCGCACCGGCTCGCGGCCGGCCCCACGGTGGCGCACGCGGCCACCAAGCGGCTGGTCACCACCGCCGTGCGGCACGGCGCCCGGGCCGCCGACGACGTCACCCCGCAGGTCTCCGGGCCGCTGTTCGCCACCGCCGACCTGCGCGGCGCCGTCGCCTCGTTCCTCGAGGAGGGACCCGGCAAGGCCACCTACCAGGGGCGCTGAGCCGGTCGCGGACGGGATTCCCGGTGGCGGCCCGCGGGTAGACTCGGATGGTCAGATCCCCGTGTCAGGAAGGCAGGGTCGAGGGTTCTTGCCCGACACCTCCCCGAACGTCCCCGTGCCCGGCGTGCCCACCTCGCGTGAGGCCTCCGCCCAGGCCGCCGCGGCGGACGTCGCCACCGCTCTCGCGACCCCCGCGCCGGCGGCGGTCCGCACCACCATCACCGTCCCGGACTCGGTGTCCATGGTCGGCCTGCTCGGCTCCGGCGACGAGCTGCTGCGGCTGGTCGAGGGCGAGCTCGAGGCCGACGTGCACGTGCGCGGCAACGAGATCGCCGTGACCGGGCAGCCGGCCGACAACGCCTTCGCCGTCCGCGTCTTCGACGAGCTGATCGCGCTGCTGGGCACCGGCCAGGCGCTGCGCCCGGACTCGGTGCGCCGCGTCATCGGCATGCTGCGCAGCGGCGGCTCCGAGCGCCCCGCCGACGTGCTGAGCCTGGACATCATCAGCCGCCGGGGCCGCACCATCCGGCCCAAGACGCTCAACCAGAAGCGCTACGTCGACGCGATCGACGCGCACACCGTCGTCTTCGGCATCGGCCCGGCCGGCACCGGCAAGACCTACCTGGCCATGGCCAAGGCCGTGCAGGCGCTGCAGACCAAGCAGGTCAACCGGATCATCCTCACCCGGCCCGCAGTCGAGGCCGGCGAGCGGCTGGGCTACCTGCCCGGCACGCTCAGCGAGAAGATCGACCCCTACCTGCGGCCGCTCTACGACGCGCTGCACGACATGGTCGACCCGGAGTCCATCCCGCGGCTCATGCAGTCGGGCACCATCGAGGTCGCCCCGCTGGCCTACATGCGCGGACGCACGCTCAACGACGCGTTCGTCATCCTCGACGAGGCGCAGAACACCACCGCCGAGCAGATGAAGATGTTCCTCACCCGGCTCGGCTTCGGCTCGAAGATCGTCGTCACCGGTGACGTCACGCAGGTGGACCTGCCCGGCGGCGCGCAGAGCGGGCTGAAGGTGGTGCGGGAGATCCTCGACGGCATCGAGGACGTGCACTTCGCCAACCTGACCAGCTCCGACGTCGTCCGCCACCGGCTGGTCGGCGACATCGTCGACGCCTACGAGCGCTGGGACGCCTCCCACCAGCAGGGCGCCGGCCGGCCCGCGACGCCCGCCCGCCCGGCGCGGCCGACCCGCCGGCAGGGGAGCTGAGCGCCGTGCCCGTCGAGGTCGCCAACGAGTCCGAGATCGCCGTCGACGAGGCCGAGCTGACCGGGATCTGCCGGTACGTGCTCGCCGAGATGGGCGTCAACCCGATGGCCGAGCTGTCGGTGCTGTGCGTCGACCCGGACTACATGTCGGTGCTGCACGAGCGCTGGATGGGGGAGAAGGGCCCGACCGACGTCCTGGCCTTCCCCATGGACGAGCTCGACACCGCCCGTCCCGACGACCCCGAGCCCGGGCCGGCGCTGCTCGGCGACGTCGTGCTGTGCCCCTCGGTCGCCGTCCGGCAGGCCCGTGCCGCCGGGCACTCGATGGACGACGAGCTGCTGCTGCTGGCCACCCACGGCGTGCTGCACCTGCTCGGCTACGACCACATGGAGCCCGAGGAGGAGCGGGAGATGTTCGGCCTGCAGAACCGCCTGCTCGAGGGCTGGCGGTCCGCCCCGCGGCAGCCGGTCACCGGCGAGCCGGCCGAACGGGGCCAGTCCTCCCGGTGAGGGCCCCGCGATGAGCGCCGGTGCGGTGACCCTGCTGGTGGTCGCGATCTGCCTGGTGCCGCTGGCGGGCGCCTTCGGCGCCATGGACGCCGCCCTGCAGCGGGTGTCGCTCGCCCGCGTGGAGGAGCTGCGCCGCGACGGCGTCCGGCGCGCGGCCCGCCTCGAGCAGGTGCTCGGCGAGCGCGCCCGCGCCGTGGCGCTGCTGCTCCTGCTGCGGATCGTCTGCGAGATGGTGGCGGCGGTGCTCGTCGCCGTGCTGTTCGTCCGGGTCCTGGGCATGGGCTGGCAGGCGGTGCTGGCCGCGGCCGGCGTCATGGTGGTGGTCAGCTACGTGCTGGTCGGCGTCGGGCCGCGCACGCTCGGCCGCCAGCACGCCTACCCGATCGCGCTGGCCACCGCCGGCGTCGTGCGGCTGCTGGTGCGGGTCCTCGGGCCGGTCGCGACGCTGCTCATCCTCATCGGCAACGCGATCACCCCCGGCCGCGGCTACCGCGACGGCCCGTTCTCCACGGAGGTGGAGCTGCGCGAGCTCGTCGACCTCGCCGAGGAGCGCGGCGTGGTGGAGTCCGGCGAGCGCAACATGATCCACTCGGTGTTCGAGCTCGGCGACACCATCGCCCGCGAGGTGATGGTGCCGCGCACCGACGTCGTCTGGATCGAGCGGACCAAGAGCGTCCGGCAGGCGCTGGCGCTGGCGCTGCGCAGCGGGTTCAGCCGCATCCCGGTGATCGGGGAGAACGTCGACGACGTCGTCGGCGTCGTCTACCTCAAGGACCTCGTGCGCCGGTCGCAGAACCTCGGCGACGCCCGCGGGCCCCGGGTCGAGGAGCTCATGCGCCCGCCGGCGTTCGTGCCGGAGTCCAAGCCGGTCGACGAGCTGCTGCGCGACATGCAGGCCCGCCGCACCCACATCGCCATCGTCGTCGACGAGTACGGCGGGTTCGCGGGGCTGGTGACCATCGAGGACATCCTCGAGGAGATCGTCGGCGAGATCGCCGACGAGCACGACGCCGTCCAGCGGCCGCCGGTCGAGCACCTCGAGGACGGCTCGGTGCGGATCACCGCCCGGCTGCCGGTCGAGGACCTCGCCGAGCTCTTCGACGTCGAGCTGCCCGGCGACGACGACGTCGAGACCGTCGGCGGCCTGCTCGCCCGCGAGCTCGGGCTGGTGCCGATCGAGGGGTCCTCGGCCGACGTCGCCGGCCTGCACCTGGTCGCCGAGAGCACCGGCGGGCGGCGCAACCGCATCGACACGATCCTGGTCACCCGGTTGCCCGACGCCGACCCCGAGCACCAGTCCGGGGCCACCCGGGCGGAGGTCCCGGCCACCGTCGAGACGTGAGGAAGGACCCTCCGCCCCCCACCGCTCGCAGGCTCGCGCCGGGCCCCTGCGGGAGGGCCGGATCCACCGGTAGGAGACTCCTCCTGTGCCCGACCTGCAGCCCGAGGACGCCAAGCTCGTCACCCTCGCCCGCTCCGCGCGCGGCCGCACCGGCGCCGCCGAGGGCGCCGCGGTCCGCGACACCGACGGGCGCACCTACGTCGCCGCGTCGGTGGTGCTGCCCTCGCTGACCCTCTCGGCGCTGCAGGCCGCCGTCGCCGCCGCCGTCTCCAGCGGGGTGCAGGGTCTGGAGGCCGCCGCGGTGGTGTCCGACGCCGACGCCGTCGAACAGGCGGGGCTGGCGGCGGTGCACGACCTGACGCCGTCGGCCCCGGTGTTCCTCGCCGGCCCCGACGGCACCGTCCGCGCCACCGCGTGAGCGCCCGCGATGATCAGGTGACCTGATCGTGCAGCGTCCTCCCTCACCGTGGGACGTGCGGGAGGACACCGCAGGATCAGGTCACCTGATCCCCGCCACCTCCGCGTGGGTGTCACCCGGCGGTGGGAGACTGGACCGGTGAGCACGCCGGAGCAGCCGTACCGCAGCGGCTTCGCCTGCCTGGTGGGCCGCCCCAACGCCGGCAAGACCACGCTGACCAACGCGATGGTCGGCGAGAAGGTCGGCATCGTCAGCAACCGGCCGCAGACCACCCGGCACGCCATCCGCGGCGTCGTCCACCGGCCCGGCGGGCAGCTCGTGCTCGTCGACACCCCCGGCCTGCACAAGCCGAAGAGCCTGCTCGGCCGCCGGCTCAACGACGTCGTCCGCGACACCCTCTCCGAGGTCGACGTCGTGGTGTTCTGCATCCCGGCCGACCAGCCCGTCGGCACCGGCGACCGGTTCATCGCCCGCCAGCTGCAGGACGTCAAGGCGCCGGTGGTGGTCGTCGTCACCAAGACCGACGCCGCGTCGAAGAAGCAGGTCGCCGAGCAGCTGGTGGCCGCCAGCGCGCTGGTCGAGGCCGCCGAGGTCGTGCCGGTCAGCGCGGTGCGCGGCGACCAGGTCGAGCTGCTGGAGGACCTGCTCGTCGGCCTGCTGCCCGAGGGGCCACCGCTCTACCCCGAGGAGCAGACCACCGACGAGGACACCGACCGGCAGATCGCCGAGCTCGTCCGCGAGGCGGCGCTGGAGAAGGTGTTCCAGGAGGTGCCGCACTCCCTCGCCGTCACCGTCGAGGAGCTGGTCCGCCGCCCCGACCCCAAGCGGGAGGGCGCCGAGCTGGTCGAGGTGCACGCGCTGCTGCACGTCGAGCGCGCGAGCCAGAAGCCCATGCTGCTGGGGAGGGGCGGGTCGGTCATCAAGGCCATCGGCACCGAGGCCCGCGCCGGCCTCGAGCAGCTGCTCGGCGCGCGCGTCCACCTCGACCTGCACGTCACCGTCCTCGGCGAGTGGCAGGACGACCCGAAGAAGCTCAACCGGTTGGGTTACTGAGTGAGCACCACGCCGAAGTCGCTGTACCGCGACGAGGGGGTCGTCCTGCGCACCCAGAAGCTGGGGGAGGCCGACCGGATCGTCACGGTCCTCACCCGCCGGCACGGCAAGGTGCGGGCGGTGGCCAAGGGCGTGCGCCGCACCAAGAGCAAGTTCGGGGCCCGGCTCGAGCCGTTCAGCCACGTCGACCTGCAGCTCTACACCGGCCGCAACCTCGACGTCGTCAGCCAGGCCGAGTCCATCCGCTCCTACGGCTCGGTCATCGCCGGCGACTACCCGGCCTACACCGCCGGCACCGCGGTGCTCGAGACCGCCGACCGGCTGACGGCGGAGGAGAAGGAGCCCTCGCTGCGGCTGTTCCTCCTCGTCGTCGGGGCGCTGCGGGCGCTGTCGGACCGCACCCGCCCCGCCGGGCTGGTGCTCGACGCCTTCCTGCTGCGCGCCATGTCGGTGGCCGGGTGGGAACCGGCGCTGGGCGACTGCGCGCGGTGCGGCACCGAGGGCCCGCACCGGCACTTCTCCGTCCCGGCCGGCGGCTCGGTGTGCCGCGAGTGCCGCCCGACCGGCTCGGCCATGCCCAGCCCGGTCACCATCGAGCACCTGGAGGCACTGCTGTCCGGCGACTGGGAGCGGGCCGAGGCCAGCGAGAGCGCGCAGCGCCGGGAGGGCAGCGGCCTGGTCGCGGCCCTGCTGCAGTGGCACCTCGAGCGCGGCCTGCGGTCCCTGCCGCTGGTCGACCGCTCCGACGTCGCGCCGCGGCGGGAGGCGGGCCTGCTGAGTGAGGCGTGAGGTGAAGGCACCCGACCCCCACCCGTCGGGCGCCACCCCGCCGCCGATCCCGGCCGACCGGGTGCCCCGGCACGTGGCGATCGTCATGGACGGCAACGGGCGGTGGGCCAAGGAGCGCGGACTGCCCCGGACGGCGGGTCACGAGGCGGGGGAGTCCTCGCTGTTCGACTGCGTCGAGGGGGCCATCGAGCTCGGCGTCGGGGCGATCAGCGCCTACGCCTTCTCCACGGAGAACTGGCGGCGCAGCCCCGAGGAGGTCCGCTTCCTCATGGGCTTCAACCGCGACGTCATCCGCCGCCGCCGCGACGAGATGCACGAGCTCGGCGTGCGGGTGCGCTGGGCCGGCCGCCGCCCGCGGCTGTGGCGCAGCGTGATCAAGGAGCTCGAGATCGCCGAGGAGCTCACGAAGGACAACGACGTCCTCACCCTCACCATGTGCGTCAACTACGGCGGCCGCGCCGAGATCGCCGACGCCGCCGCGGCCATCGCCCGCGAGGCCGCCGCCGGCCGCCTGGACCCGGGCAAGGTCGACGAGCGCACCGTCGCGCGGTTCCTCGACGAGCCCGACATGCCCGACGTCGACCTGTTCGTCCGCAGCTCCGGGGAGAACCGGACGAGCAACTTCCTGCTCTGGCAGTCGGCCTACGCGGAGTTCGTCTTCCTCGACACGCTCTGGCCCGACTTCGACCGCCGTCACCTGTGGGCCGCCTGCGAGGAGTTCGCCTCCCGCCAGCGCCGCTTCGGCAAGGCCTAGCGGCACCCTCGCACGGCCCCGCCACGAGCTCGCGGGGCCGCGGCGGAATCCGTTGACAGTCCGGCGGACCGGCCCGACAGTGGCGGCTCCCCCGACAGAGGACGGACGACACCACCGTGAGCGAGAGCACCGCCGCGCCCCCGCACGCCCCGACCCCGGCGCAGCCCGGTGACCTGACCGACCACCTGGTCGCCACCGACGTCTGGACCGACCAGATGTTGAGCGAGGCGGGCATCCCCGTCGTCGACGTCCCGTTCGTCACCGTCGGCGGCGGCGTGGGCTCGTTCGTGCTCGTCGACTACCTGCGCATCTGCGGTGTCCCCACCGACGCCATCCGCGTGCTGACGCCGCTGCGCACCCCCTGGGAGAGCTACGAGTACCTGACGGCGGTCTCCCAGATCCCGCGCGGCGAGCGGCTGCGCTCGGACTCCTCCGGCACCCCGGACAACATCTGGGGGTTCCCCGGCTACGCCATCCGCGAGGCCCTCCAAGGCAACCTCCGGGCGGCGTGGAACGTCCTCGTCGAGCCGGTGTTCGCCGACTACTACACGCCGAAGGCCGGGATGGTCTTCGAGTCGATGGAGAAGGAGATGCACCGGATCCGGTGGCCGGAGATGGTCGTCCCCGGGCAGGTCCGGATGGTCCGCCGGCGGGCCGGCGGCGGGTACTTCACGGTCCTCACCCCGCCGGAGGGCGCCACGCCGACCCGGCGGATCGCCTACCGCAGCCAGTTCGTGCACGTCGCCGTCGGCTACCCGGGCCTGCGCTTCCTGCCCGACCTGCAGCGGTACCGATCGGAGCACAACGACTACCGGCGGGTGGTCAACGCCTACGAGCCGCACGAGCACGTCTACGAGCGGCTGGCCCTGCGTCCCGGCACGGTGCTGGTCCGCGGCGGCGGCATCGTCGCCTCCCGCGTCCTGCAGCGGCTCATCGACGACCGCGACCGCCGCGGCCTGAACACCCAGATCGTGCACCTGTTCCGCTCCTACGTGGACAAGCCGCACGGGCCCAGCCTCTTCATGCGCCGCAAGGGCGCCGACGGCTGGGCCTACCAGGGCTTCAACTGGCCCAAGTCGACCTGGGGCGGCCAGCTGCGGGCCCGGATGGCCAAGCTCGAGGGCGAGGACCGCGTCCGGATCTACAAGGAGATGGGCGGCACCAACACCCCGGCGCGCCAGGACTGGCAGGAGCAGCTGGCCCGCGGCCGGCAGCAGGGTTGGTACCGCGTCGTCATCGGGCAGATCGACGGCATGCGGCCGGTCGGCGACCTGGTCGAGGTCTCGGTGGACACCGACCAGGGGCGGCACGTCGGCACGTTCGACCACGTCGTCGACTGCACCGGGCTGGAGGCCGACATCCGCGAGCACCGGCTGCTGGCCGACCTGCTCGACCACTCCAACGCCCAGCGCAACCCGCTGGGCCGCCTCGACGTCGAGGCCGACTTCGAGGTCACCGGCACCCGCAACGGAGGCAAGGTGTACGCCTCGGGCAGCGCCACGCTCGGCGGCTACTTCGCCGGCGTGGACAGCTTCCTCGGCCTGCTGGTGGCCGCGCAGGAGATCACCGACGACCTCGCGGCCCAGGGGTTCGCCCGGAAGCTCACCCCGGGGCGGTCCACCAGCCAGTGGTGGAAGTGGGTCCGCAACACCACCATCTGACCGCCCTCCCGACCTGCGAGAGAGACACCCGTGATCCCCACCCTCAACGGCCGCATCCAGACCCGGGTCTTCCTGCTGGCCACCGTCGGCGTCCTGTGGACGCTCGTGTTCACCCCGCTGCTGCCCACCGGGGCGCCGCTGGGCGCCTCCTACGGGGCCACCTTCTCGGTGCTGCTCGTCGTCACCGTGCTCGGCGTGCTCTGGGAGTTCGTCTACCACGGCCTGCAGCAGTTCCGGTGGGAGAAGGACTGGCCGACCTTCTTCACGCTCGTCACCGGCATCCCCGAGGGGCTGCTGGTCTGGTTCCTGCTGGCCGGCGGCGCCACCTGGGTCGACAGCATGCCGGGCCCGGCGTTCGTGCTCCTGTTCTCGACCACCTGGCTGCTGGTGTTCCTCGTCGCCAACGGCCCGATGCGCGTGCCGTTCGTGCACTGGCGCAACCAGGGCGGGAAACTCGTCTGATGTCGAGTCCCCCGCCTCCGCTTCCCGGTGACGCCACGGCGGGGGCCACGGTCACTCCCTTCGACCAGGTCGCCGTCCAGGTGGCGCAGGGCCCCGACCTCGTCGTCCGGCTGCCCGGCGTGCTCCTCGTCGTCGCGGTCCCCCCGCAGTCCACCGCGAGCGCCGCGCCCCCTCCCCGCCCGACGCTCGCGGGCTGGGGGCCGGCGCCGGTGCCGGCCCCACCCGTGGCCGTGCCGGCCGGTGACGCGCCCCTCGGCGAGCTCGTCACCATCTGCCGCCGGGTCTCCGCCGCCGGTGCGCGCGCCCCCGGCGTGCGACTGCACGAGGAGCTGCGCACCTGGCTCGGCACGGTGGCCGCTCCGCCCTCGTTCGCCGTCGTCGCCGCCACCGAGGACGGGCTGGCGCTCGTGCTCGTCGGCGGCGGGACCGCCGAGGTGCCCGACCTCGGGCTGCGGCTGACCGCGGCGCAGGGGGAGGACCTGGGGAACGGGACGGAGGTCGTCGACCGCTTCGTCGCCTGGCCACCGGCGGCACTGCACCTCTCGGCCGGCTCGCCGGTGACCACGGCGCCGCACCCGCTGGCCGACCTCGTGGCCGGTGTCGTCCCCGGCGCCGCCGCGGTGCTCTCGCCGTCGCCGGCACCCCCGCCGGTGCCCCCGCCGCCGTCCGGGACGGCGGCGACTCGCCTCCCGGCGCCGCACGTCGGGACGCCGCTGGTGGAGGTCCCGCCGGTGGGCGAGCGCGTGGCGTCCGCCTCCGCCGCCGGGCCGGCGCTGCCGCCGGAACCGGCGGCGCCCCCGCCACCGGCGCCGGAGCTGCCCGCCCCGAAGCGGTCGGCGCGGCTGTTCGACGCGCCGGCCGACGCCGAGCCGCCCCGCGAGCCCCTGCCGATCCCCGGCGCCGAGCCGACGTCGACCCGGGCCGCGGAGCCGGAGGACGACCGGGCGAGGGTCAAGGGGATCGTCTGCAAGAACGGTCACCTCAACGACCCCCGCGTGAGCTTCTGCGCCCTGTGCGGGATCCGCACGACCCAGCAGACCGCCGTCCTGGTCGAGGGCGTGCGCCCGCCGCTGGGCCTGCTCGTCTTCGACGACGGCGCGACGGTGAGCCTGGACGCGGACTACCTGCTGGGCCGGGAGCCGGAGACCGACGCGCGCGTGGCCTCCGGGGACCTGCGACCCCTGCTCGTCGTCGACCCGACCGGTGGCGTCAGCCGGCACCACGCCGAGATCCGCCTCGAGGGGTGGGACGTGCTGCTGGTCGACACCGGCTCGGCCAACGGCACGCTCGTCGCCCCCCGCGGGGCCCCGGGATGGGGGTCGCTGGTGCCCCACCAGCCGGTCCGGCTGACCCCGGGCATGGCGGTCCGCATGGGCGGCCGGCAGTTCGCCTTCGAGTCCCCGCACGGCGCCTACTGACCCGTCCGGCGCCCGTCCCCGGGCGGGGACGGGCGCCGTCGTGTCACCCGCGGGCGGTCGTGCTCTGCCCCCGGTGCGGACCAGAGCACGACCGTCCGCGGCAGGACCACGGGGCGGAGCCCCGGCCGCACCCGGGACGCGACGGAGCCCGCGTCCCCTCGAAACGGGACGCGGGCTCCGGGACGAGGTGGCTCAGGCGGCCCCGGGCCGGGCGGCGATGCCGGCGAGGGTCTCGTCCATGTCCCGGTCGGCGTCGGCCGTGCCGGCGTGCACGAGCAGGATCGGCGTCAGGTCGTCGCCGGCCGGGACGGCGCCCGCACCCGCCGGGACCACCAGCAGCGCGGGCAGCGCCTGGCTCTCCGGCTCGACCTGCACCCCGGCCCGGCGCAACGAGTCGGCCACGCCGCGCTTGACCCCGCGGCGGCCGTCGCCGGCGCGCAGCTGCAGCGGCACCTGCCGGCCCAGCGAGGCGTGCGCGGCCAGCCGGAGCGCGGCCCGGCCGTCGGCGCCGCCGTCCTGCAGCACCGCGACCGGCCCGTGCGGCTGCAGCGTCGCGGAGCCGAGCTCGCCGGAGACGGTCACCACCGAGCCGTTCAGCGACGCGGGCCACGGGGTGTCGCCGTCGGCGGTCAGGGCGCCCTCGCCGAGACCCCAGCCGCTGCGGACCAGCACCACGTCGGCACCGCTGCTGCCGGCCAGGTCGGCGACCTCCGCCCACGGGTCCTCGCTGAAGCGGGAGGCCACCGACGCCCGGAGCCCCCGCGCCTCCACCTGGCGGGCCAGCGTGCGCAGCTCGCCGGCGACGGTCGCCATGAGCTCGAGGTCGGCACCCAGCCCGGAGGAGACCTCCGGCTTGGGCCGCGACCGCCGCACCACGCGGGTGAGGACCACCTGCGCCGGCTGCTCGCGGCCGACCAGGTCGCAGGCGAGGTCCACGAGGCCCGCATCGCGGTCGACGTCGTCCACCACGACGACGACCGTGTAGGCCTCGGTGAGGCCCATCTCGGCCCGCTCGGCCGCGGCGATGTCGCGGTCGAGGACCCGCTGCGGGTAGATGACGTTGAGCAGCGGCGAGGTCATCACCGTGGTGACGACGGCCATGATCACCATGAGCGTGAACATCTCGGCGTCGAGCACACCCTGCTGGACGCCGATGTTGAGGATGACCAGCTCGGTCAGCCCGCGGGTGTTCATCAGGGTGGCCAGCGCGCTGGCCTGCCGGCGCGGCACCTTCTGCGCGCGGGCCGCCGCGTACGCGCCGACGAACTTGCCCGAGATGGCCACCAGCAGGATCAGCGCCAGCTCGCCGAGGCCGGTGAGGTCGATGGCGCCGATGTCGACCTGCAGACCGGTGACGACGAAGAAGACCGGCAGCAGGAGCAGCACGCTGACCTGCTCGAGCCGGTCGATGATCTCGTGGTTGAGCCGGGCGGCGCCCTTGCGGGGCATGACCACGCCGAAGAGGAAGGCGCCGAAGATGAAGTGGATGCCGATCTCCTCGGCCACCCAGGCGCTGGCCAGGATGCCGATCAGCACGCCGGCGAGCATCTCCGGGGTGAGCTGGCCCAGCCGCTCGTAGCGGGTGACCAGCACCCGCAGCACCGGCTTGACCACCAGGAACATCACCAGGGCGAACACGATCGACAGGCCCAGGATGAGCACGACGCCGGAGAACGAGCCGGCCGCGACGATCGCCACGACGACGGCGAGCAGGCACCAGGCGAGGACGTCGTCGACGGCGGCGCAGGCCAGCGCGAGGACGCCGGTGGGGATCCGGTGCATCTGCCGCTCGGCGAGGATGCGGGCGAGCACCGGGAACGCGGTGATCGACATCGCCACACCGAGGAAGAGGGCGAAGCCGAGGTAGGAGATGGCCGAGGTGGTGCCGTCCTCGGCGGTGAAGACGTCGTGGTGGGTGTGCAGGTAGGTGGCCAGCAGCACGCCCAGCGCGAAGGGCAGCAGGATCGAGGCCAGCGACACCGACACGGCGATCTTCTCGCGCCCGCGGATGAACGACAGGTCGACCTCGAGGCCGATGAGGAACATGAACAGGACCAGGCCGAGCTGGGCCAGCACGTTGAGGAACGGCCGGATGTCCGGTGGGAACAGCAGGGTGTCCAGGTCGCCGGGCAGCGCGCCCAGCAGGGTGGGCCCGAGCAGGATGCCGGCGACGATCTCGCCGATCACCGCCGGCTGACCGACCCGGCGGGCGAGTCGGCCCATCAGGCGGGCGAGGACCATGATCACGGCCAGGTCGATGAAGACGTAGGCGACGATCTCTGCGACGGGGCGCGGCTCCACGAGATCTCCGGATGGCGTGTGACGGGTGGGTGCGGGTCACCCGGGGACTGTCGCGACCGCGGCGCGGTCACGGGCCGTCCGAGGGGTCCCGGGCGGCGACGGGCGCGGAGCGTAACGGCGGTCCGCGGGACGTGGGGGTCTTCGGCACGTGGCGGTGCGGGACCGATCCGGCGGGACCGATCCGGCGGGGCGGATCGGGTTCCCGGACGGCGGTCCGGCGGGCACACTGTCGCGCTGCCGCGTCGCGGCGTCCCGGTCGTCCCGGGGGGAGAGCAGCGTGTCAGGAGGACAGGGATGGATGCCGTCGGCCTGGTGGGCCCGGCGCCTGCCACCATCGCGGACTACCAGGTGGTCCGCGTGCTCGGTGAGGGCAACAACGGCCGCTTCTACCTCGCCCGCCCGCCGGCGCGGCTCGGGCTGCCCGACGAGTACGTCGCGGTGAAGGTGTTCACCGGCACGCACAGCGAGCAGGCCTACGAGCGCGGGGTGCGCGAGCTGCGGGCCTTCGCCCAGGTGGCCTCGCCCTACCTGGTGAAGGTCTACGACGCGGTGCTCCAGGACAGCTTCCTGTACGCCATGGAGTACTGCCCGCTCGGCTCGCTGGCCGCCCCGGCCCGCCCGCTCAGCCGCGGCGAGGTGCTGCGGGCGGTGGCGCACGCCGCCCACGCCGCGCACGCGCTGCACGAGGCCGGGCTGACCCACGGCGACATCAAGCCGGCCAACATCCTGCTCACCGACGACGGGGGCAAGCTCTCCGACCTCGGCCTGGCCCGCTACCTCGCGCCCGGCGTCACGCTGACCGGGATGGCCAGCGCCGCGTCCGTCGAGTACCTGGACCCGGCGCTGCTGCGCGGTGAGCGGCCCTCCCGGGCCACCGAGGTGTTCGCCCTGGGCGCCACGCTCAACCGCGCGCTCACCGGCACCGGCCTCTACGGCGAGCTGCCCGACGGCGAGCCGCTGCTGGCGATCCGCCGGGTGATGAGCGCCGAGCCGGCGATCAGCGCCGGGCTGACCGACGACGAGGCCGCGCTGGTCTCCGCCTGCCTGGCGCCGGTCGGCCAGCGGCCGGCGACCGCGCTGCAGGTGGCCGAGCGCCTCGACGCGCTGGCGGCGGCCACCCGCGCCTGAGCGCGGCGCCCGACGACGAGGGCCCCGCGCCCCCCCGCCCGGCGGGGGGGGGGGGCCCCGCGTGGTGGGGTCCCCGCTGGCGGGCAGCGGATGCACAA
>NZ_JBJGYI010000045.1:0-36087 GCF_054049915.1 Geodermatophilus sp. SYSU D00766 | reverse complement strand
CCCCCCCACCCCCCCCCCCCCCCCCGCCGGCCCCCCCCCCCCCCCCACCCCCCCCGCCCCCCCCCCCCCCCCCACCCCCCCCCACCCGCCCGACCAGGCCCGCGGACGGGCACGCTCACAGCGCCGGGAGGAGCAGCAGGGCGGTCGGGACGAGCAGCAGCAGGCCCGCGCACAGCAGCGCGGCGGCGCGGGCCGCGGGCGGCAGCGGCGCCGGCGGGGACAGCAGCCGCACGACCCGGGCGCCGACGGCGCTGCCGCCCACCGACAGCGCCCCGCTCGGCACCCCACCGCCCGCGCCACCGGCCGCGACCACGATCGCCTGGGCCAGCGTCCGCCGCGGGTCCGGGCCGCGCAGCGAGGCCAGCGCCCGGTCGTCGGCGCGCATCTCCACCAGCTCCCGGACGGCGGCGTGCGCCCGGGCCGCCGCCGGGAGCACCGGCAGCGCCGCCTCCCAGGCCACGAACGGCAGCAGGTAGAGGTGGTGGTGCTCGGCGAGGTGGGCGCGCTCGTGGGCGACGACGGCGGCGAGCTGGTCGTCGTCGAGCTCGGCGACCATGCCCGAGGAGAGCACCAGCAGCGGCCGGGCGCCGGGGATGCAGAACGCCACCGGCGCGGGGTGCTCGAGCAGCCGGGCGTCGGGGACGGCGTCGGCGGGCCGCACGACCAGCTCGAGCAGCGCGCGGTGCCGGCGGCGGGTGCGGGCGGTGCGGGCCCAGGACAGCGCGAGCACCCCGAGCAGCTCCACGGCCAGGACGGCGGCCAGCGTCAGGGTGACCCAGTGGTCGCCGCGGACGGGGTCGCGGGCCGGGTCGCCGGTGAGCACCGCCGCGCTGGCCTCGGGCAGCGAGTGACCCCACGGCGCCAGTCCGTGCACCAGCAGCGCGCCGATGATCGACAGGCCGCCGGCCAGCCCGATCGCCTGCCAGCACACCAGCGCCACGAGCGGGTCGCGGCGGGGCCAGCGGGCGCGGCCGAGCAGCGCCGGCACCGGCCACGCCAGCGCCGCGGCGAGGACCGCGAGCGCCGCGGCGGTGGCGGGCAGCACGTCAGCGGGAGCCGGCGTCCGGCGCGCTCCCGTCCAGCAGCTGCCGCAGCATCCGGGCCTCCTCGGGGTCGACGCCGCCGACGAACCGGGCCAGCACCGCCTGCCGGTCACCGGAGCGGCCGAGCACCTCGTGCATGAGCTCGGCGGCGTGCTGCTCGCGGGTGGCCCGCGGGCGGAAGCGGCGCGGCCGGGCGTCGTCGTGCTCGACGAAGCCCTTGCCCTCCAGGCGGGACAGGACGGTGTGCACGGTGGTCAGCGCCAGCTCGCGGTCGGCCAGCGCGTCGCGCAGCTCCGCCGCCGCGACCGGCCCCTCGGCCGCCCACAGCACGTCCATGACGGTGCGCTCCAGGTCCCCCAGCGACGCCACGACCCCTCCTGTCCGACGGTTCTACCCAGCGTAGAACGCGCCCGCCACCGGGTGCACGCACCCTGTCGCGCACATCACCCCCGACCTCTTCTACGGGTCGTAGAGAAGTAGTTCTACGAGGCGTAGAAAGGAGGTGTCGCCGGGGGTACCGGCAGGTGAGGAGCAGGTGGCGTGGACGTCCTCGACATCGCCCGGTGGCAGTTCGGCATCACGACCGTCTACCACTTCCTGATGGTCCCGCTGACCATCGGCCTGGGCATCCTGGTCGCGGTGATGCACACGATGTGGGTGCGCACCGGCAAGCCGGAGTGGCTGCGGATGACCCGCTTCTGGGGCCGCGTGTACCTGGTCAACTTCGTGCTCGGCGTGGCCACCGGCCTGGTCCAGGAGTTCCAGTTCGGCCTGGCGTGGAGCGAGTACTCGCGCTTCGTGGGCGACGTCTTCGGCTCGCTGCTGGCGATGGAGGCGCTGCTGGCCTTCTTCCTCGAGTCGACGTTCCTCGGCCTGTGGATCTTCGGCTGGGGCCGCATCGCGAAGAAGCTGCACCTCGCCGCCCTGTGGGCCGCGGTGATCGGCTCGATCGTCAGCGCGTACTTCATCATCGCGGCCAACTCGTGGATGCAGCACCCGGTCGGCGTCACCGTCGGCGCCGACGGCCGCCCGCGGCAGGTCGACTTCCTCGCCGTCCTGACCAACAACACGGCTCTGGCCGCCTTCACCCACGCGATCGTCGCCGCGCTGATGGTCGCCGGCGCCCTGCTGGTCGGCATCGGCCTCTACCAGCTCAGGAAGCGGAAGCTGGCCCAGGCGCCCACCACCGACGTCGACCACTCGGTGTGGCGCCGCTCGGTCCGGCTCGGCGGATACGTCTCGCTGGCGGCGTTCGTGTTGGTCGCCGTCACCGGTGACTGGCAGGGCAAGCTCATGTACCACCAGCAGCCGCTGAAGATGAGCTCGGCCGAGGCCCTGTGCGAGACCGAGGCACCGGCGCCGTTCTCCGTCTTCGCCTGGGCCAAGCTCGGCAGCAACGAGTGCGACGACGTGCACAGCTACACCATCCCGGGGCTGCTGTCCTTCCTGGCGCACGGCGACCTCTCCTCCCCCGTCCCCGGCATCGAGGAGCTGCAGGAGGAGTACGCCGCCGTCTACGGCGAGACCTACCCCGACGACCCGTCCTTCGGCGACCGCGCCGGGCAGCCGATCGACTACACCCCGGTGCTCGCGGCCACCTACTGGAGCTTCCGCCTGATGATCGGCATGGGCGGGGTGTCGGCGGGGGTGGCGGCCTACGCCCTGTGGGCCACCCGCCGCGGCCGGGTCCCGACGTCGCGGATCGGGGTCTACGGCTCGCTGGCCGCCGTCGGCGCGCCGTTCGTGGCCAACGCCGCGGGCTGGGTCTTCACCGAGATCGGCCGCCAGCCCTTCGTCGTCTACCCCAACCCCGACGTCCCCGTGGCCGAGCAGGTGTGGTTCTTCACCGCCCAGGCCGTCTCCCCCGGCGTCACCGCCGCCGAGGTGTGGACCTCGCTGATCAGCCTGGCCCTGCTCTACGGCGTGCTCGCCGTCGTCGAGCTGGCCATCCTCGTCCGGCTGTTCCGCCGCGGCGTCACCACCGGGGACACCACGGCGAGGCCACCGGCCGTCGGGTCGTCCCGGGAGGACGACGACCGGCCCGACGACGACCGCAGCGACGACGACGTCCTCTCCTTCGCGTACTAGGAGCTCCTGACCATGGACCTGCAGACCCTGTGGTTCGCCGCCGTCGCGGTGCTGTGGACCGGTTTCCTGCTGCTCGAGGGGTTCGACTTCGGCGTCGCGGCGCTGCTGCCGGTGCTCGGCCGGCGGACGGCGGACCGCCACCTCATGCTGCGGACGATCGGCCCGGTGTGGGACGGCAACGAGGTCTGGCTGATCACCGCCGTCGGCGCGGTGTTCGCCGCCTTCCCCGGCTGGTACGCGACCTGGCTGCCGGCCCTGTACCTGCCCTTCGTCGTGGTGCTGCTCGGCCTGATCGTGCGGGCGGTGGCCTTCGAGTGGCGGCACTCCTCGCACGACCCGCGCTGGGACGCCGCCTGGACCCGCGTCATCACCGGCGGCTCGCTGGTGGCCGCGGCCGGCGTCGGCGCGGCGCTGGGCGCCACCACGCTGGGGCTGCCGATCGACGGCGACGGCGCCCGGGTCGGCGGGGCGTTCGCGGGCCTGGGCTGGTCCTCGCTGCTCGGCGCGGCCGCGGTGCTCGGCTTCTCCGTGGTGCACGGCGCGCTGTTCCTCGCGCTCAAGACCGAGGGCCCGGTGCGGCTGCGGGCGCGGGCGTTCGCGCTGCGCTGGTCGCCGGTGGCCGCGCTGCCGCTGCTGGCCTGGGCGGGGCTGGTGCAGCTGCGCTCGGGCACGCCGGTCACCGCGGTGCTGTGGCTGCTGGCCGCGCTGGCCGTCGTCGTCACCTGGACCCGGGTGCGGCTGGACCGCGAGGGGCAGGCCTTCGCCGGCTGGGCCACCGTGCTGCTGGCCTCGGCGGCCACCCTGTTCGGCTCGGCGTTCCCGGTGGTCGTGCCCTCGACGCTCGACCCGGCGTTCGACGTGACGATCGCCGCGGCCTCGGTCAGCGACTACACGCTCACCGTCATGACCTGGGTGGCCGCGATCGGCCTGCCGGTGGTGCTGGCCTACCAGGCGTGGACGTACTGGGTGTTCCGCCGGCGGCTGACCGCCGAGCCCGTGCACGAGCCGGTCGCCGCGTGACCGCGCGGGGTCCGCTCGCGCCGCTGGCCGGTGTGCCGGGGCTGCCCGGCGCGCTCGCCCGGGCGGCGGCCGCCGCCCTCGGGTCGACGGCGGGGCTGGTGCTGCTCGCCGCCGGCCTGGCGCACGCCGTCGCCCGGGCCGCGGGGTACGCCGACGGCGCGGTGACCGGACCGCTCGCGCTGGCCGCCGCCGGGGCGCTGCTGCGCGCGGTCGCCGGGACCCTCGGCGAGCGGGCCGCCGCCCGCGACGCCCGCCGCGCCGAGGACGCGCTGCGTCGCTCCCTGCTCGACCGGCTGGCCGCCTCCCCGGCCGCGGTCGCCGTCGCCGGCGGTCCGGCACCCGCCGCGGTGCTGGCCACCACCCGGCTCGCCGACCTCGCGCCCGGCCTGGCCGGGTACCTCCCCGCGCTGGCGCAGGCCGCCGTCGTCCCGCCGGTGCTGCTGGTGGTGCTCGCCGCCACCGACCTGCTCTCGGCCGGCCTGGTCGCGGTCACCCTGCCGCTGGTGCCGCTGTTCCTGGCGCTGGTCGGGCTGGCCACGCGCGACGGCACCGCCGGCGCCGCCCGGGCGCTGGACCGGCTGGCGGCGCACGTCGCCGAGCTGGTCCGCGGCCTGCCGGTGCTGGTCGGCCTCGGCCGCGCCGCCGAGCAGGTGGCCGCGCTCGCCGAGCTGGGCGAGGCCTCGCGCCGGCGGACCCTCGCCACGCTGCGGCTGGCCTTCCTCTCCGCGCTGGTCCTCGAGCTCATCGCCACGCTGTCGGTCGCGCTGGTCGCGGTCACCGTGGGCCTGCGGCTGGTGCACGGCGACGTCGACCTCGCCGTCGGGCTCACCGCGCTGCTGCTGGCGCCCGAGGCGTTCGCCCCGCTGCGCGCTCTCGGCACCGCCCACCACGCCGGGGAGGCGGCGACGCTGGCCGCCGCCGAGGCCCGGGCGGTGCTCACCGCGCCCGCCGGCCGCTCGCCGGTGACCCCGGCCGACGGCGGGGACCCGCGCGGCGCCGACGTCGCCGTCACCGGGCTGACCGTGCGCCACCCCGGCCGGGCGGTGCCCGCGTTGCCGCCCACCGACCTCGCGCTGCACCCCGGCGAGCTGGTCGTGCTGCGCGGCGCCAGCGGCTCGGGCAAGTCGACCCTGCTGGCCGCCCTGACCGGCGCCCTCGACCCGGCCGCCGACGTCGCCGGCACGGTCACGGGGGTCCCCGACGGCGGCGTCGCGCTGGTCGCCCAGCACCCGCGGACGACGGCGCCGACGGTCGCCGACGAGCTGCGCCGGCACGGGGCCGGCGACGACGACCTCGTCGCCGAGGCCCTGGAGCGGGTGGGCGCCGCCGACCTGGCCGGCCGCGACTGCACCACCCTCTCCCCCGGTGAGCTGCAGCGCGTGGCGGTGGCCCGGGCGCTGGTGCGGGTCCGCCGCGGCGCCCGCCTGCTGCTGCTCGACGAGCCGACCGCGCACCTCGACGGGACCTCGGCCGCCCGTGTCGCCGCCGTCCTCGCGGGCCTGCGCGGGACCGTCACCGTCCTGCTGGTCACCCACGACCCGGCGCTGACCGAGCTCGCCGACCGCACGGTTGCGCTGCCCGCGGTGCCGGCCGTCCCCGCCGCCGCGCCCCCTGCCCCCGCGAGACCGGCGGTCTCGTGGCGATCAGCGCCCGATGGCCAAGGGAGCGCCGATCTCGCGGGGGACGCAGCCGGGCCGACGACGGCGCTGGGCTGGCCGCGGCGGGCGCTGCTGCGCGCGGTCGCGGCCGGCACCGCCTCGGCCGGCGCGGGCGTCGCGCTCACCGCGGTGAGCGGCTGGCTCATCGTGCGCGCGGCGGAGATGCCGCCGATCCTCACGCTGCTGGTGGCCATCGTCGGCGTGCGGGCCTTCGGCCTGGGGCGGGCCGGGATGCGCTGGGTCGAGCGGCTCACCGCGCACGACGCCGCGCTGCGGATGGCCGCCGACCTGCGGGTGCGGGTGTGGCGGGCGCTGGCCGCGCAGGGCGTGGCCGCCGACCGGACGCCGGGCAGCGCGCTGGCGCGGGTCGTCGGCGACGTCGGGCTGGTGCAGGACCTCTCGGTGCGCGTCGTGCCGCCGGCCCTGGTCGCCGCCACCGTCCCGGCGCTGACCGTCGCCGCGCTGGCGCTGGTCTCCCCCGCCGCCGCGGGCGCCGCCGGTCTCGTGCTGGCCGGCACCGCCGCGCTGGTGCTGCTGGTGCACCGCCGGGTCGACGCCGGCGCCGCCCGCGCGGAGGGCACGCTGCGGGTGGCCGCGCTGCGCGACGTCACCACGGCGCTCGAGGGCGCGGCGGACCTGCGGGCCCACGGCCTGGCCGCCACCACCGCCGCCGACCTCGCCGCCGTCGCCGCCCGGCGCTCCGCCGTCGCCGCCACCGGCGCCCGCGCCGGCGCCCTGGGGAGCGGGCTGGTCGTCCTCGGCACCGGCCTGGCCGCGGTGCTGGCGACCGCGGTCGGTGCCGGTGCCGGGCTGCCCGGCCCGCAGGTCGCGGTGCTCGGCCTGGCGCCGCTGGCCCTGGCCGAGCCGCTGGCCGGGCTGGTGTCCGCGCTGCAGCGTCGCGGCGCGCTGACCGACGCCCGCGCCCGCCTCGACGCCGTCCTCACCGCCCCGGTGCCCGCCGACCCCGCCGAGCCGCGGCCGGCCCCGGCGCCGGTGCGCGACCTCGCCGTCACCGATGTGACCGCCGGCTGGCCCGGGGGGCCGGACGTGCTGCGCGGGCTGACCGCGTCAGCGGCGGCCGGCGGCGGCTGGCTGATCGTGCGCGGCCCGTCGGGCGCGGGCAAGTCGACGTTCCTCGCGGTGCTGCTGGCCGCCCTGCGCCCGCGCGGCGGCCGCTACACCCTCGGCGGGGTCGACACCGCCGCGCTGACCGGGGACGCCATCCGCTCGCGGGTGGCCTGGCTGCCGCAGGAGGCGCACGTGTTCGCCTCGACCGTCCGCGCGAACCTGGCGCTGGCCGCGCCGCGCGGCGAGCTGACCGGCGCCGACGGCGAGGCGCGGATGACTGCCGCGCTCACCGCCGCCGGCCTCGGCCCGCTGCTGGCCGGGCTGCCGCAGGGCCTCGACACCCCGGTCGGCGCCGGCGGCACCGCGCTGTCGGGCGGGGAGCGGCGGCGGCTGGCCGCGGCCCGGGCGCTGCTGGCCGACCGCGACGTCGTCCTGCTCGACGAGCCCACCGCGCACCTGGACCCGCCGACGGCGGCCGCGCTGGTCGCCGACCTGCGTCGGGCGCTGGCCGGCCGGGTGGTGGTGTGCGTGACCCACGACGACGCCGTCGAGCGGGACGGCGACACCGTGCTGCGGCTGGGCGCCGGGGCCCCGACTCCGGCACTCGTCTAGCGCGGCGGGACCCGGCGGACCTCGAAGCCGGGGCTGCGGGGCAGGCCGGCGTCGGCGACCAGCGGCACCCCGGCGGGGTCGCCGAGCAGGCCGGGGGCGCCGCCCCCGAGGTGCGCGGCCAGGCGGTCGAGCAGCTCGGGGCGCACCCGGATCTCCCGCGGCGGGGCGGCGCCGGGCTCCCAGGCGACGGCGAGCAGGTGCCGGCTCAGCAGGTCGCCGGCGGGGCGCAGCGGAGGGAGCGGAGCAGCCGGGGCGGTGCTGCGGACGGCGAGGGTGGCGGTGGCCATGGCGAGCCTCCTGGGCGGTTCCCCGTGCTCGGTGCAGCTGTCTTCTCTGAGGTCCTGCCTACCCCTGAGGTGTGACGGTTCCGGGCTGATACCGGGTCAGCCGGCGGGGGCGTCGACCGGGACGTCGACCGGGACGTCGACCGGGACGTCGACCGGGATCTCGGCGCCGAGCGTGGCGCCCTGCAGCAGCCGCAGGTCGTCGCCGGACCAGAAGCTGCCCGGGTCGTACCAGTTGCGCGGCCGGTCGGCGGGCAGCAGCCCCATCGCCGTGTAGGTGGCCGCGACCAGCTCGGCGCAGAACACCGTCTCGGCCGCCGTGCCCCGGCGCAGCCGCCCGTTCAGCCAGCCGCCGACCAGCCCGCGGGTGGTCGGGAAGGGCCGGCCGTCGAAGCGCGCGACCGTGCGCAGGACGGCGTCCTCCATCTCCCGGGTCACCCCGCCGTCGTCGGCGGGGCCGACCAGCTGCCGCAGCCAGGCGCGCTGCCCGTAGCGCTGCCGCCACGTGAGGACGGCGTCGCGCAGGTCGTGCAGCTGCACGCCGCGCTGGTGCTGCCCGGTCCAGGCGTCGGGCAGCGAGCGGCCGAGCTCGGCGTGCCACAGCAGCGGCGGGAGGTCGTCGAGGACGACGGCCATGCCGACGTGGTTGACCGGTGCGTTGGTCAGCGCCCGGATGGCGCGGTCGGCGACCGAGGCGCCGCGGAAGACCCAGACGTCGCCGGTGCGGGTGAGCTCGACCGCCTCGTCGAGCGGCAGGGGGCGCGGCGGGGTCACGCGGCTACGGTAGGCGACCGTGCACGTCCCGAAGCGGCTCTGGAAGGTCCTCGGCCTGGCCGGGCTGGCCGGTGTCGCGGCCACCGGCGCGGTGCTGGTCCGCGACGAGCGGCAGCGCCGCGCCCACACGCCCGACGAGGTCCGCGCCCGGCTGCACGAGCGGCACGCCGCGGCGGGCGGCGGTCCCGACGACGAGCCGCCCGGCCCGGTCGAGGTGCCGCCCCGCCGCCGGCTCCCCCGCATGCCCCGGCTCAGCCGGCGCCGGGCGGCAGCGCCGGGCCCTCGTCCTTGAGCACGACGCCGGACGCCCCGAGCTCGCGGGCGGCGGTCAGCAGCGCGGCGACGGTGTCGGCGGCCTGCGCGTAGGACATCCCGTGCGGCGGGCGGACGTTGGACACGCAGTTGCGCTCGGAGTCCACCCGCCCCGGGCGCGGGTCCCAGGTCAGGTAGACGCCGAGGGAGTCCGCCGACGACAGCCCCGGCCGCTCCCCGACGAGCACCACGACCGCGCGGGCGCCGAGGGCCTCCCCCACCGCGTCGCCGAGCGCCACCCGCGCCTGGGTGGCGACCACCGGCGGCGCCAGCGACCAGCCGGGCAGCCGCTCGCGCAGCGCGGCGACCAGCCCGGGCCCGTGCTCGTGCACCGCGCGGGGGGAGAGCCCGTCGGCCAGCACGACGGCGAGGTCGGCGTCGACCCGCGGCAGCGCCGTCCCCTCGGCCGGCCGGCGACCGAGGTCGGGGCGCTGCAGGTAGGTGGCCCGGTCGGGCGCGGCGGAGGCGACCACGAGGACCTCGCCGCCCAGCTCCGCCGTGAGCGCCTCGACGTCCAGCGGGGAGTGCACCGCGTCGCGGGCGGCGGCGTGCGCGGCGCGGAACTCCAGCTCGCGGTGCGTGGGCAGCGCGTCCCCGGCTCGGCCGAGCGCCACCCGCGCGCGGGTGGCCGACCGCAGCACCGACCACGGGTCGTCCCCGACGACGGTCACGGCGTCGCCCACGCGGTCGTTCACGGCGTCGCTCACGGGGTCGCCGCCGCGAGCAGGGCCCGCGCCGCCGGCGCGTCGGGGGCGAGCTCGCGCACCCGGCCGGCGTCGTCGAGCAGGTCCATGCGGGCCAGCCACGCCTCGAACTCCGGCGCCGGCCGCAGCCCCAGCACCGAGCGGGTGGTCAGCACGTCGGAGAACGACAGCGACTGGTAGTGCAGCATCACGTCGTCCATCCCGGGGACGGCGATGAGGAACGAGCAGCCGGCCGTGCCGAGCAGCAGCATGAGCGAGTCCATGTCGTCCTCGTCGACCTCGGCGTGGTTGGTGTAGCAGACGTCCACGCCCATCGGCAGGCCGAGCAGCTTGCCGCAGAAGTGGTCCTCCAGCCCCGCGCGCAGCACCTGCTTGCCGTCGTAGAGGTACTCCGGGCCGATGAACCCGACGACGGTGTTGACCAGCAGCGGCGAGAACTGCCGGGCGACGGCGTAGGCACGGGTCTCCAGGGTCTGCTGGTCGACCGGCCGCCCGCCGATGCCGAGGTGCGCGCCGGCCGACAGCGCCGAGCCCTGCCCGGTCTCGAAGTACGTGACGTTCTCGCCCACGGTGCCGCGGCGCAGCGCCAGCGCCCCGGCGCGGGCCTCGGCGAGCAGGTCGAGGGTGACGCCGAACCCGCGGTTGGCCTCCTGGGTGCCGGCCACCGACTGGAACACCAGGTCCACCGGTGCCCCCTGCTCCAGCGACCGCAGCGTGGTGGTGACGTGGGCCAGCACGCACGACTGGGTGGGGATCTCGTAGCGGCCGATCACCGCGTCGACCAGCTCCAGCAGCGCCACGGTGCGGGCCGGTGAGTCGGTGGCCGGGTTGATGCCGATGACCGCGTCGCCCGAGCCGTGCAGCAGCCCGTCGAGGATGGAGGCGGTGACCCCGACCGGGTCGTCGGTGGGGTGGTTGGGCTGCAGCCGCGACGCCAGCCGGCCGGGCAGCCCGATGGTGCTGCGCAGCCCGGTCACCACCCGGGTGCGCCGGCCGACGGCGACCAGGTCGGCGTTGCGCATCAGCTTCGACGTCGCGGCCACCATCTCCGGGGTCAGCCCGGGCGCCAGCGCGCTGATCGCCGCCTCGTCGCCGGCCGCCGCCCAGGCCAGCAGCCGGTCGCGGAACTCCCCCACCGTCAGCGACGCCACCGGCGCGAAGGCCGCGGCGTCGTGGGTGTCGAGGACGAGGCGGGTGACGTCGTCCTCGTCGTAGCCGACCACCTGCTCGTCGAGGAAGGTGGCCAGCGGCAGGTCGGCGAGCACGGTCTGCGCGGCCACCCGCTCGGCGGCCGACCCCGCCGCGCACCCGGCGAGCACGTCGCCGGAGCGCAGCGGGGTGGCCTTCGCCATCAGCTCGACCAGCGTCGGGAACTCGTACGTGTGCCCGCCGAGCGTCGTCCGGCGGATCACCGGACGTCGTCCTCGGCCTCGGCGAGCAGCTCGAACTCCTCCTCCGGCGCGGAGGCGACCAGGTGGTGGCGGCTGTAGAGCGCGAACCAGGCGAGGAAGACCACGTAGGCCGCGAGCGTCCACAGCGCGGCGGTCACGTCGACGAGGAAGGTGGCCACCACCGCGGCGGCCGCCAGCACCAGCGCGACGCCGGTGGTCGCCGTCCCGCCGGGGGTCCGGTACGGGCGCGGCAGGTCGGGCTCGCGGCGGCGCAGCACGATGTGGCTGACCATCATCAGCACGTAGGAGACCGTCGCCCCGAAGACGGCCATGTTGAGCAGCATCGCGCCCTGGCCGGTCAGCGAGAGGACGAACCCGATGGCGCCGGGGACGAGCAGCGCCAGCACCGGCGCCCGGCGGGCGTTGGTCACCGACAGCGCCCGCGGCAGGTAGCCGGCGCGGGACAGCGCGAAGGTCTGCCGCGAGTACGCGTAGATGATCGAGAAGAAGCTGGCCACCAGGCCGAAGAGGCCGGCGTAGTTGACGACGTCGGTCAGGCCCTCGGAGGCCCCTGCCCCGGCCAGCGAGTCGACCGGCGGGTTGCCCGACTCCATGATCGCCGACGAGCCGGCCGCGCCCGGGGTGAACACCAGCATGAGGACGGCGAGCACGACCAGCACGCCCATCGCGGCGACGATCCCGCGCGGCATCGACCGGGCCGGGTCGCGGGCCTCCTCGGCGGCCAGCGGCACGCTCTCCACGGCGAGGAAGAACCAGATCGCGAAGGGGAACGCCGCCCAGATCCCCATCAGCCCGTACGGCAGGAATGACGAGGCGCCGGCCGCGTCGGTGGGCGCGATGTCGAGCAGGTTGCCGGCGTCGAACTGCGGGACGGCGCCGACGAGGAAGACCACCAGTCCGGCCAGGGCGACGACGGTGACGGCGAACATCGCCTTGAGCGCCTCGCCGACGCCCATCAGGTGGATGCCGATGAACAGCGCGTAGACGACGAGGTAGACCCACCAGCCGTCGGTGATCCCGAACAGCCCGAGGGACTCGACGTAGGCGCCGATGAACGTGGCGATCGCCGCCGGCGCGATGGCGTACTCGATGAGCACCGCGACGCCGGTGGCGTACCCGCCCCAGGGGCCCAGCGCGCGGCGGGCGAAGGTGTAGCCGCCGCCGGCGGTCGGCAGCGCCGAGCCGAGCTCGGCCAGACCGAAGACCATCGCGGTGTACATGACAGCCATGAGCACGACGGCGACCAGCAGGCCGCCGAAGCCGCCCTCGCCCAGGCCGAAGTTCCAGCCGGCGTAGTCACCGGAGATGACCGCCGACACGCCGAGCCCCGCCAGCAGCAGCCAGCCCGCCGTGCCGGTGCGCAGCCGGCGCTTCTCGAGGTAGCCGGCGTCGACCCGTTCGGCCTCCACGCCGCCGTGGGCCGGCCGGGCGGAGGTGGAGCGGGCGGTGGGATCGGCGGTCATGGGCGCTCCCGCGGTCGGCCCGCCGTCGGCGGGGAGCGCCAGCCTGGCGCTGCGCCGGGCGCCCGGTCAACGGGCTGCGACGGAACGGAACGCCCCGTTCACCAACGCCGGCTCACGGGATGCCGTGCCACCGCCCCTCCTCGGCGTTGCCGGCCGGCCGCGACTCGAACACGTTGCCCTCGGTGGGCTCGGTCCGGTGGTCGTCGGCGAGGGCGAACACCCGCAGCAGCGGCCCGACGAGGGCGTCGTAGACCGCGGGGAACAGTCGGAAGCCGAGGATGACGACCGGGTTGGCGAACCCGGACTGGACCAGCCGCCGCGGCCGGTCCAGCCGGGCGACGACCGAGCGGGCCACCCGCTCCGGGGAGTAGATCGGGATCGGCGGCCGGCCCTTGAGGCCGATGTAGCTGCCGGCCTGCGAGTAGATGGGGGTGTTGACGCCGCCCGGCGCCACCGCCGACACGGAGACGCCCGGGACGTCGCGGGTCTCCTGCTGCAGCACCCGGACCAGGCCCAGCTGACCCCACTTGGCGGCGATGTAGCTGCCCATGAGCGGCGTGGTCACCGACGCCAGCAGCGAGCTGACGACGACCAGGTGCCCCTCCTCCTGGCGGCGGAACACCGGCAGGACCACGCGGGCGAGGTTGGCGGTGCCGTGCAGCGCGGTGTCGACCACCCGCTCGTAGACCGCCCTGGGCACGTCCTCCACGCGGCCGTAGGCCACCACCTGCGCGGCGTGGACGACGACGTCGAGGCGGCCGAAGCGGGTCACCGCGCCGTCGACGGCGGTGCGCAGCGCCTCCTCGTCGAGCACGTCGGCCGGGCACACGACGACGTCGGCCGCGCCCTGCTCCTTCACCTCCGCCGCGGTCTCCTCCAGCGCCTCGCGGCCGCGGGCCAGCAGCAGCAGGTGCGCGCCCCGCTGGGCGAAGAGGCGGGCGGTGGCGCGGCCGATGCCGCTCGAGGCACCGGTGATCAGGACGGTCTGCGGCATGCGGGGCGTCTCCTCGGCTCGGTGGACGGCTCCCGGCTACCCAGGTCCGTTGTCCGCCATGCGATCGGGCACGTCGAGCCGGTCGAGGACGTCGAGCAGCCGGCCCGGTCCGGTCACCGCCGTCCCCTCCGGCAGCCGGGCGCGCAGCCCCCGGTCGGCGGTCACCGCGAGCACCGCGCGGCCCCGCGCGACCAGGTCGGCGGCGGTGGCGGCCAGGGCGTCGTCACCGCTGCCGGGTGCGCGCACCAGCCGGACGCCCCCGGGCGCCTCGACGTCGCGGGCGGCGCCCTCCACCACGACCACGACCTCGTCGACGACCGCGCCGTCCACGCGCCGGCCGGGCACGCGGGCCAGCCGCCGCAGCAGCCGGGCGGTGGCGCCGGCCCGGTCCCGCCACCAGCCGTCCGGGCGGGCGCCGACGACGTTGGCCGCGTCGACCAGCAGCACGGTCACGGCGTCCTCCTGTCGGGTGGACCGGGCGCCGCCCGGTTCGGGGTGATCACGATCGGGTACCCGCAGGTGAGACGCACGTTTCCCGAGACGAGGAGGACCGGTGGCGAGTTCCGACCGCACGCAGTACGACCACGACGCGACGGTGACCAGCGAGGGGGCGCACGCCACCCGCGGCCCCGCCCGCGACGCCGTCGACGCGCAGCGCGACCGCTTCGGCGGTATCGCCTGGGGAGCGGCGTTCTTCGGCTGGCTGTCGGCCAACGGGCTGGCCGTGCTGCTCATCGCCCTGGTGTCGGCGGCCGGGGTGGGCCTGGGCCTCGCGCAGGGCGTCGACAGCGTCGACGAGGCCACCGACCAGGCGGCCGGCATCGGCCTCGGCGGCGGGATCGCCGCGCTGGTGGTGCTGTTCCTCGCCTACCTCGCCGGCGGGTACGTCGCCGGCCGGATGGCGCGCTTCGACGGGATCAAGCAGGGGCTGGCGGTGTGGGTGATCGGCCTGCTGGTCGTCGTGCTGCTGGCCGGGCTCGGGTACGCGTTCGGCTCGGAGTACAACGTGCTGCAGCAGCTGGACCTGCCGCGCATCCCGGTCGACGAGGGCACCGCCACCACCGCCGGCATCGTCACGCTGGCCGCGATCCTGGTGGCCACACTGGTCGGCGCGCTGCTCGGCGGCAAGCTCGGCACCCGCTACCACCGCAGGGTCGACCGCGTCGGCTACCGCGCCTGAGGTCCCGGAGGGCCCGGTCCCCGGATCGGGCCCTCCGGTCCTACCCCGGCCATACGCTGCGGGCATGTGCCGCAACATCCGCCCGCTGTCGAACTTCGAGCCGCCGGCGACCCACGACGAGGTCCACGCCGCGGCGCTGCAGTACGTGCGCAAGATCAGCGGCTCGGCCAAGCCGTCGCGGGTGAACGCCGAGGCCTTCGACCGCGCCGTCGCCGAGGTGGCCGCCGCCTCCGCCCGGCTGCTCGACGCGCTGGTCACCACGGCCCCGCCGAAGGACCGCGCCGTCGAGGCGGAGAAGGCCCGCGCCCGCGCCTCCCTCCGCTACGGGACCTGACGCGGCAGCGGGTCGTGCACGACCCAACTGCCGTCCGCGGGCATGGGGCGGGTCGGAACGGGTAGGTCGGGAACTCCGATCCCCCGAGCACCTGGAGTTCCGACATGGCCCGCAACACCCTGTCCCGCGCGCTGCACGACCTCGGCCTGTCCGCCTGGTTCGGTGGCACGCTGGCCAACGCCGTCGCCCTGAACGCCGCCGCGGCCGAGGCCGGCAAGGACACCGGCCGGGTCGCCAACGAGGGCTGGAACCGCTGGACGCCGGTCAACGCCGTCGCCATCGGCGCGCACCTCGTCGGCAGCGTGGGCCAGCTGATCGGCAACCGCGGCCGGGTGGCCCAGCAGCAGGGCGTGGCCGGCATGTCGGCGGCCAAGACGCTGCTGACCGCCGCCGCCCTCGGCGCCACCGCCTACAGCCGCTCGCTGGGCATGGTCGTCAACAGCCAGGACAACCCCTCGGCGAAGTCGGGCACCAAGCCGACCAAGCGCACGAAGGCCGAGATCGCCGCCGCGCAGGAGCAGCTGCAGACGCTGCAGTGGGTCATCCCGGCCCTGACCGGCGCGCTGGTGTGGGTGAGCTCCTACGCCGGTGAGCAGCAGCGCCCGAGCGAGGTCCTCAAGGGCGTCTCGCGCTGACCGCACCGCACACCGCACCGCGACCCACCGGGGGGACCGTGGACCGCACCGACACCCGCAGCGTGACCTTCGCCGGCAACCGGGCCGACGACCGGACCGACCACGGCAGGCGCCACGACGACGGCCCGCGCGGGGCGACCCGCTGTCCCGACTGCACCGACGGGTTGGGCCAGCCGCGTCCGGTGGAGCCGGGCTCGTGGCGCGACCGGGTCCGGAAGAACCCGGCGCTGGCGCTGCCGTACCGGATCGCCGTCTTCGTCGTCGGCCTGCTGTTCGTGCTGCTCGGCCTGGCGCTGACGGTGCTGCCCGGCCCGCTCACGATCCCGCCGATCCTGGTCGGGCTGTGGGTGTGGTCCACGGAGTTCGAGTGGGCGCGGCGGATCTTCGCCACCTTCCGCCGCAAGGCGGTCGACACCTGGCGGCACGCGAAGCAGCACCCGGTCAGCTCGCTCGCGGTGACCGTCGGCGGCCTCGCCGCGGCCGCGCTGGTGTTCTGGGCGGTCGGCCGCTTCGACCTGGTGGACCGCGCGACGGGCGCCCTCGGCCTCGGCTGACCCCGGTGTCACCCGGCCGCCGTCCGCGCACCGCGGACGGCGGCCGGTGCGTGTCCGGCCCCGGTGCGGGGAACACCGGCACCCGTGGCCGGATCGCACGCCCTGCCGCGCCGGCTGCCGCGGCTGGTGCGCCGAGGACGCACCCCCGGCCTGCGCACCGCCAAGACCGTGCTGGCCGCGGTGCTGGCGTTCCAGCTCGCGACCTGGCTGGACACCAGCAGCTCGCCGGTCCTCGCCCCGCTGACCGCGCTGCTGGTCGTCCAGCTGACGATGTACGAGACGCTGACGACCGGGTGGGAGCGGATCGCGAGCGTCACCGCCGGTGTCCTCATCGCGGCGCTGTTCGCCTCCGTCGTCGGTCTCACCTGGTGGAGTCTCGGCCTCGTCGTCGCGCTCTCGCTGGTCGTCGGCCGGCTGCTGCGCCTGGGGCCCAACCTGCTCGAGGTCCCGATCAGCGCGATGCTCGTGCTGGCCGTCGGCGGCGCGGAGAGTGCGGCGCTGGACCGCGTCACCGAGACGCTGGTCGGCGCGGCCGTCGGTGTCCTGGTCAACCTCGTGATCGCGCCGCCGCTCTACGTCCAGCCGGCCGGTGAGGCGATCGCGGAACTGGCCGAGCGCATGGCGGAGCTCTGCGAGGACCTCGCGGCGTCGCTCCGGGGCCCGTGGTCGCGCTTCCTCACCGACGAGCTGCTGGCCCGCGCCCGCGGGGTGGGGACGGAGGTGGCCCGGGCCGACCGCCGGCTGGCCCGCACCGAGGAGAGTGCCCGCCTCAACCCGCGCGGCCGGGCGGCCCGCGAGGCCCAGCCCCGGCTGCGCAACACGCTGACGGCCCTCGAGCGGGTCCACGTCAGCCTGCGGACCGTCGCCCGCGTGCTGCTCGATCGCACGTACTTCGTGCCCGAGGACGAGGCCGACCGCGCCTGGGCGGGGCCGGCACGGCAGGCGCTGGCCGACGTGCTGCTCGCCGTCGCAGCCACCGTCCGCGACGCCGGGGCCGTGGCGGACGGCACCGGGCCGACCTCCGGCATCGACCCGGCGTGCCTGGACACACTGCTGGAACTGCGCGGCCGGCTGGCCGACGCGCTGCTGGTCGATCCCCGGGCGGACCCGGCCGCCTGGTCGCAGCACGGCGCGCTGCTCGACGCCGTGGACCTGCTGCGGGTGGAGCTGGCCACGGCCCTGCAGCCGCCGTCGACGTCGTGGGCGCCGCCGCCGCTGGGTGCGGCCTCGCGGCGCGCCGTCCGCCGGGCGGTGACCCGCCGCCGGCGCCGGTGACCGTCAGAGACGGGTGAGGACGACCGGCCCGTCGTCGGTGACCGCCACGGTGTGCTCGACGTGCGCGGCGCGCCTGCCGTCGGCGGTGACCACCGCCCAGCCGTCCTTCTTGTGCCGGTAGCGGTCGCCGCCGGCCAGCAGCATCGGCTCGATGGCCAGCGTGCTGCCGGCGTGCAGCCGCACCCGGTCCAGCCCGGTCTGCGGGCGGTTGGGCACGAACGGCGGCTCGTGCATGGCGCGGCCGATGCCGTGCCCGCCGTGGTCGGGCAGGTGCGCGAAGCCGTGCCGGCGGGCGACGGCGTCGACGGCCTGCGCGACGTCGAGCAGCGTGGCCCCGGGGACGGCGGCGGCGATCCCGGCGGCCAGCGCCTCCTCGGTGGCGGTGACCAGGCGGGTGTCCTGCTCGGTCCCGCCCGACCCGATCGGGATGGTGATCGCGGCGTCACCGTTCCAGCCGTCGACGACGGCGCCGCAGTCGATGCTCAGCAGGTCGCCGTCCTTGAGCCGCTGGCCGCTGGGCCGGCCGTGCACCACGACCTCGTTGGGCGACAGGCACAGCGCGCCGTTGTAGGCCGTCGGCGCCCAGGCCGGCTTGTAGCCGAGGAACGACGACGTCGCCCCGGCCTCGCGGATGCAGGTCTGCGCCAGGTCGTCGAGGTCGCGCAGCCGGACGCCGGGGACCGCCGCGTGCCGCACGGCCGCGAGCGTCTGCGCCACCACCCGGCCGGCGTCGCGCATGGCGTCGAGTTCGTCGGCGGTGCGGGGGGTCAGCACGAGCAGGTCCACACCCCGACGGTACGAGACCGGCCGCCGCGGCCCGCGCGTCCACGGCCGTCGCCCCGACGGGACCGTCAGCCGGCCGGGTCGCGGCGGACGTCGGCGGGATCCGGCGTCCGGAAGACGGTGTCCACGTCGGCGGGGTCGGGCGCGCCGGACTCGTCCGCGGGGTCGGTCCCGGCGGTCCGGTCGGGCTCCTCCCCGGCGACGCCGAAGCCCTCGGCCGGTGCCGGTGCGCCGGCGCCGGGGTCGGCCGCGGCGATCTCCTCGGCCGGGCCGTTCGCGTTGGGGGTCATCGGTTCCCACATCGACGTCATGGCGGTCCGGTACCCGCCGGTCGGCCGAACGGGTGACCACCGGGCGACCGGCGGGTGACCGGCCGGCGGCCGGCAGGTGACGAACGGGCGTCCGGCGGGCATACAGGCCGGATCACGGCAGGGCCGTGGGCGGGGACGGACGGAGGAGGTGCCAAGGAGATGGCCACCACGGGATCGGGGCAGCGGGCACGGGCGGGCGTGCGGCGGGCTGCCGCGCAGCAGGACGGGCGGGGCGCCGACGGCCGGGACGAGTCCCACGCCGAACGCATCGACCGGGAGCTCATGGAGCTGCTCAACGAGCTGCGGATCGCCCTGCCCGGCGTGCAGTTCCTGTTCGCGTTCCTGCTGGTGGTGCCGTTCCAGCAGGCCACCGAGCGGGCGACGGAGTTCCAGCGCGACGTCTACTTCGTCACGCTCATCGCCGCCGTCGTCGCCACGGCGCTGCTGATCTCGCCGGCCGCCCAGCACCGCGCGCTGTTCCGGCAGCACGACAAGGAGGACCTGCTGCGGCGGAGCAACCGCCTGGCCTTCTCGGGCCTGTGCGTCCTCGCGGTCGCGATCGTCTCGGCGGTGGTGCTGGTCGTCGACTTCCTCTTCGCCCTCCCCCAGGCGCTGATCACCGGCGGCCTGGTCGCGGTGCTGCTGGGCTGGCTGTGGATCGGCAGCCCGCTGCTGCAACGAGCCCGCGGGAGCACATCCCGGGAGTGATCCGGCGGCGCTCAGCCCGTCCCGGCCGTCAGGACGCGGGGGCCGTCGTCGGTGACGGCGACGGTGTGCTCGGCGTGGGCGGCGCGGCTGCCGTCGACCGTGCGGATGCTCCAGCCGTCCCCGTCGACGCGGTGGTCGTCGTCGCCGCCGGCCGTGAACCAGGGCTCGATGGCAACGACCAGGCCCGCGCGCAGTCGCAGGCCGCGGCCCGCCCGGCCGTCGTTGGGCACGTAGGGGGCCTCGTGCATGGTGCGCCCGACCCCGTGCCCGCCGTGCTCGGTGTCGACGCCGTACCCGGCGGCCCGGCCGACCGCGCCGACGGCGGCCGACACGTCGCCCAGCCGGCCGCCGGGGACGGCGGCGGCGATCCCGGACCGCAGGGCCCGCTCCGTCGTCGCGACCAGGGCCGCGTCCGCCGGGCTCGCCGTGCCGATCGGGACGGTGACGGCGGAGTCGCCGACCCAGCCGTCGAGGCTGGCGCCGGCGTCGACGCTGAGCAGGTCGCCGTCGACGAGGCGGCGGTCGGTCGGGATGCCGTGCAGGGCCACGTCGTTGACCGAGGTGCAGATGACCGCGGGGAACGGCGGCATCGACCGGTGCGGCCGGTAGCCGAGGAACGGTGACCCGGCCCCCTCCTGCTCCAGGACGTCGCGGGCCACCTCGTCGAGGTCGCGCAGGCGCACCCCCGCCACGGCGTGCCGGCAGACGGCCGTGAGCACCTGGGCGACGACCTGCCCGGCGGCGTGCATGGCGTCGATCTCGCCCGGGGTCCGCAGCTCCACCATCGTCCGGGCCTCCTCGCCGACCGGTATTGGTATGCCGGTATTAGTATCACGGCATGGTGCGCCCGCCGCTGTCCCCCGCCGAACGCGACCGCGGCCGCCGGCTCGGGGAACTGCTCCGCTCTGCTCGCGGGCCGCGCAGCCAGGCCGCGGTGGCCGCCGCCTCGGGAGTGAGCCTCGAGGCGCTGCGCAAGATCGAGTCCGGCCGGATCCCGATGCCGGCGTTCTTCACGGTGGCGGCACTGGCCGGGGCACTCGGCCTGTCCCTGGACCAGGTCGCGTCGGCGCTGTCCGCGAAGTCGGACGACGTCCGGCGCACCGCCTGACCTCGAGCGGTCGCGACTCCCCCGGGCACCTGACGGAGACAGGGGCGGGCATCTGGATGTCGCCGTCGGGCGTGGCCGTAGGTTCCGGCCGGGCGCATCCTCGACCGCTGGCGGCAGCGCCTCCCCTTCTTCGGGAGCTGCTCGTCCTGCGGGCACGACAGCCGCGAGCATCCCGGCACACCAGGAGTGGACGGCCCGGAGTGCGGTGAGTGCGTCTACGAGGTGCAGCACGAGCAGCGGCCGGAGGGCGCCGGCCCGCTGTGCACGAGACCCGCGCCTGGACCGCCCGGAGGACCGTGACGCCGTAGCCATGGTGGCCAGCAGGGACACGGGTCGAGGCAGCGTCGTCCGCACGGACGGGATCGGGACGGCTGCAGGTCGTCAGAACGGCGGCGGGTCGTCGTCCGGGGCGGCCGGTTCTTCTGCTCCAGGTGGTTCGGGCTCCGGCGGCGGTGGTGGTCGCAGGCCCGGTGGACGGGTGGTCCGGGTGACGCCCGACGGGGTGGTGACGGTCAGCGTGCCGTCCTCGGCCATCTCGAAGCGCCAGCCGCGAGCGAAGGTCTTCACCCGGTGGTGGCTGCGGCACAGGCAGCACAGGTTGGCGCAGTCGGTGGGCCCGCCGTGGGCGTGGGGGAGGACGTGGTCGGCGTCGGCCCAGCCGACCCGTTGCCCGCAGGTGGGCATCCGGCAGGTGCGGTCGCGGGTGCGCACGAACGCCTGCTGCGCCGCCGAGGGGGTGTAGCCGTCCCGGCCCGCCGGCCGGTCGAGCACCGCGCACCCGCACTCGGTCTCCGCATGATCAGGGCAGCCTCGGGCGGCCAGCTTCCGCAGCCGGTCCAGCGTCGCGGTCGCCCGGAGCGTCCCGTCGTCCTCGGTGAGTGTGACGGTGACCGTCCCGCCCTCGGGCGCCTGCACGCCGAGGGCGTCCAACTGGTGCAGCAGCGCGCGCAGGTGGGCGGCGGTGATCGGCAGCCCGTTCACCTCCCCGGCCTGCGTCGACCGCCCGGCCAGGGCGGCGAGGGTGGTGGCGATCTGCAGGTGCGCGGTCACCGGCGGGCGGCTGTCGTCCCACGGTCGCTGCAGCAGGTCGGCGAACACCAGAGTGCGCAGCTGCCCGATCGGGCGGGGATCGCCGTCGGCCTTCACCATCCGGGCCAGTGCGTCGACGGTCGCGTGGCAGGCCGCGGCCACGTCGGTGGGCAGGTCGGCGGCCAGCGTGCTCATCCCGTCCGACGCCGAGGGGTACACCCGCACGTCGGACCGGCGTTCGGCGGTCTTCCGCCGTTCGTCGATGGCCTCCGAGTCGGCTTCCAGCAGCAGCTCCAGCGCCCGCTTCTTGACCTTGCCGACGGTCAGGCCGGCGGCCTCGGGCAGCACGGCGGCCTCGATCCGGCGGGCCAGGGCCGGGGCGGTGTGCTGCAGCACGTCGACCAGCGCCCTGGCGCGGGCCTCGTCCAGCTCCCCGGCGGCGAGCGCCGCCCAGGTGGCGGGCAGCCGCTCGCGGTAGGTCCAGGCGCGGGTGGCCAGGTGGTTGGCCGTACCCCGCCCGCAGTTGAGCACCAGCGCCAGCTCGGCGGTGAAGAACTCCGACACCCCCGGCAACTCACCATCGGGCTTCCACGACCGCGCACCTGGCGTGCCGGGTGCGGGGTCGGCATCGGAGGGGCGGGCCTCGGCCAGCCGCAGCACCAGCTCCGCCTCGTAGGCCGCCTCCATCGCCTTGCGGGCCTGCAGCCGCTGCAGCTCGACGGCGGCCTGCTCATCGGACAGCACCGCCACCGGCAGCCGCGGCACCTGTACGGGCCGCTCCACGAGCCACCCGGCGAGCGCCCGCTCCACCGGCGACACGTACTCCACGACCTCCACGACCCCAACCTACGCACGGGGTACGACAGGAACGGGGCCCTGACCAGGAGCAACGCGACCGAGGGCCGCACAGATCGCGTCGGCGACGTCGTCGGGGTCCTCGTGCTCCCAGAACCGCAGCACCCGCCACCCCAGCCCGGTGAGGACGGCGTCGGCGCGGCGGTCGCGGGCGGTGTTGCCGGCCAGCTTGGCCGCCCACCACTCCCGGTTGGCCTTCGGCAGGTGTCCGCAGGTCGAGCACCCGTGCCAGAAGCACCCGTCGAGGAACACGACCAGCCGCCGGCCCTTCCACACGATGTCGCCCCGGGCGCGGGTCTCGGGACAGGGGCGCACATCGACGCGATAGCGGACTCCTCGCGCGTGCAGCCGTCGGCGGACGGCCAGCTCGTGGCGGGTGTCGCGCCGGCCCTGCCGGCGGAACCGGGCAGCCACCACCTCGGAGGACGGCGGCGGCGCCGGCCCCGGCCCGGCCGTCGGGTCGGAGCCGGCCGAGGTCATCCGGACGTGCTCCACCGCCCCACCGACACCGACCGGCAGGTGAGGTTCGCCTACCCTTCCTCCCCGTGACCGCGACGGCCGACCGGACGCTCGACGCCCCGTCAGCGACCGCACCGCCGCGCTGGTCGCCCGTCGAGCTGCTGCCCCCCGCGGTGCTGGGGCTGCTGTGCGCCGTCCTGCTCGCCCCCGGCCACGGGTTGTGGTTCGACGAGGCGTTCACCTCCGAGGTGGCCCGCCGCCCGCTCGGCGACATCCTGCGCGCGATCGTCACCGGCGAGGGCGTCACCAGCTACCTCGCCGACGTCCCGCCGTCCTACAACGCCCCGTACTACCTCGTCGTGCACGCCTGGGTGTCGCTGCCGGGGCTGGGCGGCGACACGTCGCTGCGGGTGCTGTCGGTGCTGGCCACCGCCGGCGGCCTGGCGCTCGTCACGCGGGCGGTCACCCGGCTGGCCGGGCGCCCCACGGGCGTGCTCACCGGGCTGGTGCCCGCCTGCGCCCCGCTGCTGCTCGAGCAGGCCGTGGAGGCCCGCAGCTACGGGCTCGCGGTGCTGGCCACCGGCGGTGCGGTCCTGGGCCTGACCCGCTGGCTGCAGGAGCGCCGCGGCCTGCTGCTGTTCGGTCTGGCCGGCGCCGGGATGGGCCTGGCGCACTGGTACGCGGTCACGGTCCTCGCCGCGTTCGTCGTCGCGGCGCTGCTGCTGCGCGGCCGGGCCGCCACCAGGGTCGCCGTCGTCGGCACGCTGGCCGCCCTGCCGGCCGTCGGCCTGGTCGGGGTCAACCTGCTCAACGGCACCGGCGCCCGCAACGCCGAGCACCTGCGCGACACCGGCGGCACCCTCGCCGACCTCGCCGTCGCGGCCTGGTCCGGCGGCCGCACCCCGCTGCTCTACCTCACCGTCGGGCTGGCCGTGGTCGGCGCGCTGCGCGGCGCCGGGGTCCGCGTCGTCGGCGCCTGCTGGCTGCTGGTGCCGCTGCTGCTCCTGCTGGCCGCCGAGACCGTCCGGCCGGTGTACCTGCCCCGCTACCTGCTGGCCGGGCTGATCGGCCTGGGTGTGCTGGCCGCGGCCGGGGTGACCGCGCTGCCCCGGGGCGCCCGCACGCCGGTGGCCGCGGCCCTGCTCGGCCTGTCGCTGGTGGCCTCCGCGCCACTGGCCGTCCGCGAGCCGCGGGAACGCTCCGACGACGTCGTCGCCCTGCTGCTGCGCGAGCAGCGTCCCGGCGAGCCGGTGGTGGCCGCCGACCAGCGGGCCGCGATGGGGCTCGACCACTTCGTCCGCACGGAGGGCCCGCGGCTGCGCCCCGACGTCGTCCTCCCGCCCGACGACGCCCCCGCCGACGCCGACCGCGTCTGGCTGGTCCGGCGGCTGGTCGACGGCGAGCCGGTGCCCACCGACGACGACGCGATCCTCAGCGACGCCGGGCTGTCGCTGACCCGGACCTGGGACCTGCCGGCCGTGAAGACCGACCTGGTCGTGCAGCTCTGGACCCGCTGACCGCCCACGCCAGCGACCGCAGCGACTGCCGCAGTCGCGCGCGGGCGGTCCACGCCGACTCCCCCACCGGCCGCCGGTCGCGCGCGACGGGCACGCTGGTCAGCGGCGTGCCGGCCAGGCCCGCGGCGAGGACGACGCTGGGCGCGTCGCCGCCGAGCACCGCGCCGACGACGGCGTCGCGCACCGTCGGCCCGAGGGCGAGGAACGCGCCGGCGTCGGGCGGCAGGCCGGTGAGCGCGGCGGCGACCCGCCGGTGCAGCCCCCCGGTCAGCCGCCGCGCCGGCGACTCGTAGCGGCCGCGGCGGCCGGCGAACACCGCACCGACGTCGCCGCGGGCCAGCCGGTCGAGCAGCGCCGGCACCGCCTCGGGCGGGTCCTGCAGGTCGGCGTCGAGGCAGACCCACGCGTCGGCGTCCTCGGCGGCCAGCCCGGTGGCCAGCGCCCGGTGCTGGCCGACGTTGACCGCCAGCGCGGTCACGGCCACCCGCGGGTCCCCGGCGGCGAGCGAGCGCGCGACCGCCAGGCTGCCGTCGGGCGAGGCGTCGACCACCAGCCGCAGCCGCCAGTCCCGGCCCGCGAGCGCCGCGGCCAGCCGGGAGTGCAGGGGCCGCAGCGTCGCCTCGTTGCCGTGCACGGGGACGACGACGGCGACGCGGAGCGGGGTCACGCCGCCCACGTGCGGGCCAGCCCCTCGGCCAGGTCGACCGACGGCGTCCAGCCCAGCAGCGCGCGGGCCGCCCGCGGGTCGCACACCCAGTCGGCGGTGTCCCAGTGCCGGCCCGGGTGGGCGCCCCGCACGGTGGCGATCGGGCGGCCGGTGACCCGCTCCGCGGTGGCGACGAGCTCCGCGACGTCGGTCTGCACGCCGGTGCCGACGTTGACCACCGCGCCGGGCGGGAGGTCGTCGGCCAGCGCGGCCCGCACGCACGCGTCGACGACGTCGCCCACCCACACCCAGTCCCGTCGGCTGACCGCGGCCGGCAGCGGCACCGCCGCGCCGGTGCGGGCGGCGGCGAGCACCACCGGCACCAGCCGTGTCGGGTGGTCGCCGGGGCCGTAGACCTGGAAGGCGCGCACCACTGCGGCGCGCACCCCCCGCTCGGCCGCGGCGGCCTGCAGCAGCAGCGAGCCGGCCGCCTTGGTGGCGCCGAAGAAGCCGCGCGGGCGCAGCGGCGCGTCCTCGTCCAGCGGCGCCGGACCGGCGGCGTACTCGGTCGACGAGCCCAGCCGCACCACCGCGCGGCACCGGTCGGGCAGGGCGTCGACCAGCCAGGGACTGGTGTTGACGGCCACCGTCGCCGCCCGTTCGGCAGGGGTCGCCTTCGCCCGCCCCGCAGCGAGGGAGAAGACGACGTCGGGGTCGGCGGCCCGCACCGCCGCCGCGGCGGCGAGCGGGTCGGCGAGGTCGACGTCGGCCCGGGTCAGCCCGGTGACCGCCCAGCCGTCGGCCTCCAGCCGCGCCACCAGGTGCCGGCCGACGAAGCCGCCGGCGCCGGTGACCAGCGCCCGGCCGCTCACGCGGGGACGGGCACGGGGGCGGCGGCCTCCTCGACCGCGGCCACGAACGCCTCCCGCCGGCCGGCCGCGGTCAGCGGGTCGGCGTCGGCGAGGTCGGCCAGCGAGGCGAGCAGCCGGGGCACCTCGGTGAACGGGTCGCGGCCGGCCATGTCGGCGGTGAACGAGCGGCGCAGGAAGGTGAAGTCGGTGCCCAGCCGGACCAGCTCGGCGGCCAGCAGCTCCCCCGGCACGGGGAACCCGCCGCCGGGCAGGGTCAGCCCGCCGACGCCGAAGGGCACCGGGACGGCGGCGCGGACGGCGTCGATCGTGCCGTCGACCAGCGGGCGGAACAGCTCGGTCGACCGCCGGTCGATACGCAGGTCGTTGAGCCCGACGTACACCCGCGACAGCGGCCGCGCGGCCAGCTCGGCGACCCGGTCGACGGCGTCCTGGGTCTCGACCAGGATCCCCAGCCCGCAGCGGCCGGCGACCAGCTCGAGGGTGCGGTCGACCTCCTCGGGCGTGCGCACCATCGGCAGCAGGATCTCGTCGGCGCCGGCCGCGACGGCGTCGGCGACCTCGCGCGGCGTCCACGGGCCGGCGGCGTTGACACGGCACAGCAGCCGGCCGTCGGTGGCCGCGCGCACGCGGACGAGATCGGCGAGGGTGTCGCCGTTGATCTGGGTGCCCTCGCCGGCCTGCCGCCGGTGCTTCCCGCGGCGCTCCCAGTCGACGACGATCCCGCTCGCGCCGGCGGCGACGACGTCCCGCCCCCAGGCGGCGTCCACGGTGAAGAGGAACAGGTCCACGGCGGTGAGCTTAGGCACACCTAACTCGGACCCGGCGCCCAGGGTCAGGCCGGCGTCGGCTCCGAGGTCCGCGGCACGCCCGGGGCCGCCGCCGGGAAGGGCACCGCGGGGCCGGCGACGACCACGCCGACCTGCGTCCCCTCGGCCGGCAGGTCGCCGCCCTCGGTGCGCGCGCTCACCCGCAGACCCGAGGGCAGCTCCAGCTCGATGCGCGCGTCGTGGCCGTAGAAGTCGACGCCGCGGACCCGCGCGGGCACCCCCGCCCCGGGCGAGAGCCGCAGCTGCTCGGGCCGCAGCATCACCCGGACCGGCCCGTCGGGGCAGGGCCGCCCGAGCGCCAGCTCCCCGAGCTCGGAGGCGACCCGCCCGCCGGTCGCAGCGCCGTCGAGGACCACCGCCTCCCCGACGAACGCGGCGACGTCGAGGTCGCGGGGCTCGCGGTAGAGCGTGCGCGGGTCGGCCAGCTGCGCCAGCGTGCCGCCGCGCACCACCGCCACCTGGTCGGCGGTCGACAGCGCCTCGGCCTGGTCGTGGGTGACCAGCACGGCCGTGGCGCCGGTGGCCCGCAGCGCCTCGGCGACCGCGCGGCGGGTGTCCTCGCGCAGCGCGGCGTCGAGGGAGGAGAACGGCTCGTCGAGCAGCACCAGCGAGGGCTCGGGCGCCAGCGCGCGGGCCAGCGCCACCCGCTGCTGCTGGCCGCCGGAGAGCTGGTGCGGCGCGCGGTCGGCGAGGGCGGCGTCGAGGCCGACGAGGGCCAGCAGCCCGGCGATCCGCGTGCGGTCGCGGCGCAGCCGGCGGGGCAGCCCGAAGGCCACGTTGCCCGCCACGCTCAGGTGCGGGAACAGCCCGCCCTCCTGCGGGACGAAGCCGATGCCGCGCGACCGGGCGGGGACGCCGCGGCCGGCGCCGGCCACCACCCGCCCGCCGAGCTCGACGGTGCCGGCGTCGGGGTCGTCGAAGCCCGCGACGATCCGCAGCAGCGTCGTCTTGCCGCAGCCGGAGGGGCCCAGCAGCGCGGTGGTCGTCCCGCCCGGGACGTGCAGGTCCACCCCGGTGAGCACCGGGGTGCGGCCGTAGGACTTCGCCAGGCCGGAGACGGTCAGCGCGCTCATGGGGTCGGACCTCGTCGGGGGAGGGCGTCTCGGGACAGCAGCACCGTGGCCGGTGCCGAGAGCAGCACCATGACGACGGCGTAGGGGGCGGCGGCGCCGAACTCGAGGGCACTGCTCGCCGACCAGAACGCCGTGGCGAGCGTCTCGGTGCCCGTGGGGGCCAGCAGCAGCGTGGCGGTGAGCTCGGTGACCACCGCGAGGAACACCAGCGCCGCGCCGGCGCCGATGCCGGGGGCCAGCAGCGGGAGGGTCACCCGCCACAGCCGGGCCGGCGCGGAGACGCCCAGGGAGGCGGCGACGTCGTCGTGCACCGGCGGGGACTGCTCGACCGCGGCGCGCACCGTGACGATCGCCCGGGGCAGGAAGAGGATCGCGTAGGCCGCCAGCAGCACCGGCACCGTCTGGTACAGCGCCGGCAGCACCCGGATGCTCACCGCCACCAGCGCCAGCGCGACGACGATCGCCGGCACCGCGCTGCCGAGGTAGGTGGTGCGCTCGAGCAGGGTCGCCACCGGCCCGCGGCGGCGCACGGCCAGCCACCCGGTGGGCAGGGCGAGCACGGTGGTGACGGCGGCGGCCGCGGCGGCCAGCGCCAGCGTCGTCCCGGTCGTGGTGGCCAGCGCCGCCCAGTCGACCCGCGCGGAGGTGCCGGTGCGGAACCACGACACCAGCGCGGCGAGCGGCACGAGCAGCGACAGCGCCACCACCGTGGTGAGGGCCAGCAGTGCGGGGCCGGTGAGCGCGCCGAGCCGGACCGGGCGCACCCGGCGGGCGGCGCCGGCCCCGGTGCGGGCGTAGCCGCGGGTGCCGCGCAGCCGGATCTCGGCCAGCAGCAGCACCAGGCACAGCAGCACGAGCACGCCGGCGAGCATGGTGGCGGCGGGTCCGTTGAAGGTGGCGCGGTACTGGTCGTAGACGGCGGTGGTGAAGGTCGGGTAGCGCAGCATGGCCAGCGCGCCGAACTCGGCGAGCACGTGCAGGGCGACCAGCAGCGTCCCGCCGAGCACGGCCACCCGCAGCTGCGGCAGCTGCACCCGCCGGAACACCCCCCACGTCGACAGGCCCAGCCCCCGGGCGGTCTCCTCCAGCGCGGGGTCGAGCCCGCGCAACGCCGCGACGGCGGGCAGGTAGACGAACGGCGCGTAGGCCAGCGACACGACCAGCAGGGCACCGCCGTAGGTGTCCAGGCCGGGCAGCAGCGAGATCCACGCCGAGCTGCTCACGAACGCCGGCAGGGCCAGCGGCGCGACCAGCAGCACGTGCCAGACGCGGCGGCCGGGCAGCGCGGTGCGCTCGACCAGCCAGGCGGCGCCGACGCCGAGCACCGCGGTGACGGCGACGGTGCCCGCGACCAGCCGGACGGTGTTGCCCAGCAGCTCGGCGACCCGCGGCCGGAACACCAGCTCCGCCACGCCGCTCCAGCCGACCTCGGCGACGGCCACCGCGATGTGCACCAGCGGCAGCAGCGCCAGCGCGGCGACGGCCGCCGCCAGCGCCACCGTGACCGGGGCGCGGCGGGCCCGGGACGCGCGACGGCCCCGCGACGCCCGTGCGGTCGGCGTCGCGGCGGCCGGTCCGGCGGCGAGGCTCAGAGCAGCCCCACCTCCTGCATGAGCTCGGTGACCCGCTCCTGGTCGAGGGAGGCGGGGTCGACCGCGGGGGCGCCGAGGGTGTCCAGCGGCGGCAGCGCCTCGGCCGACGGCACCCCGACACCGACGGCGTACTCGAGGGCGGTGCTCTCGGCCAGCCGGGCCTGCGCCTCGGGCGCGGTCAGGTAGTCGACCAGCCGCTGGGCGTCGTCCTGCTGGTCGGAGGAGGCGAGGACGCCGGCGCCGGAGGTGCTCAGGAAGGCGCCGGGGTCGCCGTTGCCGAAGAGGTGCAGCCGGGCGTCGTCGCCCTTGAGGCCGCCCTCGGCCTGGTCGCGGTACCAGTAGTAGTGGTACATGACGCCGGCGTCGATCTCGCCCTCGTCGGCGGCGACCATCACGGCGGTGTTGCTCTGGTAGACGGCGGCGTTGCGCTCGAGACCCTCGAGCCAGGCGCGGGTGGCCTCCTCGCCGCGCAGCGCCAGGACGGCGGCGACGATCGCCTGGAAGTCCGCGCCGCCGGCGGCGATGCCGATGCGGCCCTCCCAGGCCGGGTCGGCCAGGTCGAGGATCGACGCCGGCAGCTGGTCCTCCGGCAGGGCCGTGGGGTCGTACACGAGCACGGTGGAGCGGGCGGCGAAGCCGGTCCAGGTGCCCGAGGAGGGCCGGAACTGCTCGCCCACCTGGTCGAGCGTCTCCTGCTCCAGCGGCGCGAGCAGCCCCTCGCGGTCGAGCACGGCGATCGACGGGCTGTTCTCGGTGAGGAAGACGTCGGCCGGGGAGGCCTCGCCCTCCTGCACGATCTGGTTGGCCAGCTCCGCGTCGTTGCCGTCGCGGAACTCCACCTCGATGCCGGTCTCCTCGGTGAAGCCCTCGAGCATGGTGCGCACCAGGCTCTCGTGCTGGGCGCTGTACACGGTGAGCGTGTCGGCGTCGGCGGCCCCCGCGCTGCCGCAGGCGGCCAGCGCCCCGGAGAGGCAGACGGCGGTCAGCGCAGCAGCGGTCGCCCGGCCGGGCCTGGTCACGGGTCCTCCAAGAGACGTGGGACGGCGGTGTCGTCAGCCGCCCAGGGTAGGCACACCTAAGCAGACGTGCCGAGGGTGCGGGACCGATGAGTCACCGGTGCCGCCCCGGTCCTCCTGTCAGACCCGTGCGGGACCGTGCGGGCACCGACACGGGAGCGGGAGGTGGGGCACGTGACGGCGTACGTCGGCGACACGGTGCCGGCCGGGGACCAGGCGGCGGGCGGCGGGGACGTCCCGGCCATCGAGGCCACGGGACTGGTCAAGCGGTTCGGCGCGACGACGGCGGTGGCCGGTGTCGACCTGTGCATCCCGCAGGGCGGCGTCCACGGCTTCCTCGGGCCCAACGGCGCGGGCAAGACCACCACCATCCGGATGCTGGCCACCCTCATCCCGCCCGACGGCGGGCGGGCGCGGGTCTTCGGCCACGACGTCGTCACCGACGCCGACGCCGTCCGCGCGCGGGTGAGCCTCACCGGCCAGTTCGCCTCGCTCGACGAGGACCTCACCGGCGCGGAGAACCTGCTCCTGCTGGCCCGGCTGCTCGGCTACTCCCGGGCCGCGGCGCGCCAGCGCACCGACCAGCTGCTGAGCGCCTTCGGCCTCACCGAGGCGGCCGGCAGGCAGGTCAAGCACTACTCCGGCGGCATGCGGCGGCGGGTCGACATCGCCGCGAGCATCGTCGTCCGGCCCGACCTGGTCTTCCTCGACGAGCCGACCACCGGCCTCGACCCGCGCAGCCGCAACCAGGTCTGGGACGTCGTCCGCGCGCTGGTCCGCGGCGGGACGACGGTGCTGCTCACCACCCAGTACCTCGACGAGGCCGACCAGCTCGCCGACCGCATCTCGGTCATCGACGCCGGCCGGGTCATCGCCGAGGGCACGCCGGGGGCGCTGAAGGCGTCGGTGGGCTCGGGCACGCTGCACGTGCGGGTGCTCGACCCGGCCCGCCGCGGCACCGCGCGCGAGCTGCTCGAGCGGGTGCTGGGCGTGCCGGTGGCCGAGGACGGCGACCCGGCGGCGCTCACCGCCCGCGTGCCCGAGGCCGGACCGGCGGCCCGGGCGCTCACCGCACTCGAGGGCGCCGGCATCGAGCTGGCCCAGTTCGCGCTCGGCCAGCCGAGCCTCGACGAGGTGTTCCTCGCCCTGACCGGCCGGCCCGCCGAGGACGCCGGCACCCCCGCTCCCGACCCGGAGGACCGACGATGACCGCTCTCGACAGCGCCCCTCCCCCGCTCGCCGCACCCGACACCGCCGCGGTGCTGGCCGCGCTCGGCTCCGGGGAGCGCCCGCGGCCGCAGGGCCCGCTGGCGGCCTCGGCCACCTTCGGGTGGCGCACGCTGCTGCGGATCAAGCACGTGCCCGAGCAGCTGTTCGACGTCACGGTCTTCCCGGTGATGCTGACGCTGATCTTCACGTACCTCTTCGGCGGCGCCCTGGCCGGCTCGGTCGAGGCCTACGTGCAGTTCTTCCTGCCCGGGATCCTCGTGCAGAGCATCCTCATGATCACGATGTACACCGGCGTCGCCCTCAACACCGACATCGAGAAGGGCGTCTTCGACCGCATCCGCTCGCTGCCGGTGTGGCGGCCCTCGGCGCTGGTCGGCGCGCTGCTGGGCGACGTCGTGCGGTTCACCCTCGCCTCGGTCGTCGTCCTCGGCCTGGGCATGGTGCTGGGGCTGCGTCCCGGTGGCGGGGTCGTCGGCCTGCTGGCCGCGGTCGGGCTGCTGCTGGTCTTCGCCTTCGCCCTCGGCTGGGTCTGGACGTACCTGGCGCTGCGGCTGCGCACCCCGCAGGCGGTCATGGGCTGGTCGATGATGGTGCTGATGCCGCTGACGTTCGGCAGCAACATCTTCGTCGACCCCGCGACGATGCCGGGCTGGCTGCGGTCCGTCGTCGAGGTCAACCCGGTCAGCCACCTGGTCAGCGCGGTGCGCGGCCTGGTGCACGGCGGGGTCGACGTGGCCGACGTCGGGTGGGTGCTGGTCTGGGCCGTGGCGCTGGTCGCCGTCCTCGGGCCGCTGACGATGCGGCGCTACCGCGCCCGCGCCTGAGCCCGCCGCGGCGGTGCGCTACAACGGGCGGGTGGCCCCGCTCCTGCACACCGCCGGCTTCGCCGAGCTCACCCCGTTCGAGGTCTACGAGCTGTGCCGGCTGCGGGTCGACGTGTTCGTCGTCGAGCAGCAGTGCCCCTACCCCGAGCTCGACGGACGCGACGTCGAGCCGGGCACCCGGCACCTGTGGTTCGAGCAGGACGGCGAGGTGCTGGCCACCATCCGGGTGCTCGACGACGGCGCCACCCGCGCGATCGGCCGGGTCGCCACCGCCGCCGGTGCCCGCGGGCGCGGGCTGGCCGCGCGGCTGGTCGAGGCGGGCATCGAGCTCTGCGCGGGGTTCCCGGTCACGCTCGGCGCCCAGGCGCACCTGCAGGGCTGGTACGAGCGGCTCGGCTTCCGGGTCAGCGGCCCGGGCTACGTCGAGGACGGCATCCCGCACGTGCCGATGCGCCGCGAGCCGGCCTGAGGGCGGCGCTCAGGTGGCTGCCACCGGGGCGAGGTCGGCGGCGCCGAAGGCGGCGTCGAAGCGCTCGCACCAGATGACGACGCTGACGTAGCCGGTCGCGTCGAAGCCCTCCGGGACGACGTAGTTCTGGTCGCCGACGTTGCCCTTGAGCGGCCCGAGGTCGACGAAGTCGTCGTCGAAGGCGGCCTCCTCGCCCGTGGCGGCGTTCTGCGAGAGGTAGACGAACAGCGCCGGACCGTTGGTGGTCTCGAAGCCCTCCAGCCGGACGACGGTCGACCCGTCGGGCAGCCGGACCACCCGCGCGGTGCCGACCGTCTCGTGCTCGAGCGAGACGAACGTGCCGGTGGCCAGGTCGACCGGGTCGGCCGGCAGCGCGCTGCCGATCCTGCCGGTCGTGTCCGCCGCCCCGGCCGCCGCCGAGGGCAGGGCCTCGTCGACCCGGCTGTCGTAGAACAGCCGCTGCGGCTGGAACCACGCCAGGGTGACCACCCCGAGCACCACCGCGACGACCGCCGCTCCCAGCCAGACCCACGTCCTCCGCCGCATCGACACGGCGGCGGACCCTAGCCGCGCGGCCGCGATCCGTGGGGCGTCCGGCACGCGGCGGCCGGGCGTGACCGGCGGGCGGGCGGGTACGGGCCCGGGCATGGCGGACGACGGCGACGTGGGCGGCTTCGCCGGAGGGCTCGGCGCCCGGCTGGCCGAGAGCGACGATGGCGCGGCCACGCTCGCGTTCGAGGTGCGCGAGGAGCACCTCAACCCGGCGGGCACGCTGCACGGCGGCGTCGTCGCGACGCTGGTCGACACGGCCATGGGTCAGGCGGTGCGCACCACCACCACCGACGGCCAGGTGCCCGCGACCAGCCAGCTGACGGTGACCTACCTGCGGCCCGGGAAGCCCGGCCGGCTCGAGGTGCGCGGCCGGGTGCGCACCCGCGGGGAGCACCTGACCGTCTGCGAGGCCGACGTCGAGCAGGACGGGGAGGCCCTGGCGCACGCCGTGGCGACCTTCGCCCTCCTCGAGCGCTGACCCAGGACCGCCGGCGGGTCAGACCCTCGCCGGCGCCGCGCCCTGCTCGACGACGACGGTGGGAGTGGGGCCGAGCGCGCCGTCGTCGTCCTCGTCCGCGCTGCACTGGCTGACCAGCAGGATGAAGCCGAAGACGAGCACGATCAGGCCGAGGAAGGTGCCCAGCAGCACCGCGCGCCCGCGCTTGGGACGCGGCTGCATCCCCCGGCGCGGGTCCTGGGGGTCGGGCGGTCGGGCGGCCTGGGACATCGGTCGCGCTCCTCGTCGTCGGGGACGGGCCGGACCGGCGGCGGGGCCACCGGGGGCGACGCGGTCGGCGCGCCTCCCGGTCACATGCCCAGCCCACCGGCTCGTACGCGTGGTGCACGCCACCCGCACCGGTGTCCGGTGGGGGACGATCGCGGCATGACCACAGCGACCTGGAACGGGACCGTCATCGCCGAGTCCGACGACATCGTCACCGTGGAGGGCAACGCGTACTTCCCGCGAGAGTCCGTGCGGAGCGACGTGCTGCGCCCCTCCTCCACGCACACGACCTGCCCCTGGAAGGGCCAGGCGTCGTACTACACGCTGGAGGTCGAGGGCCGGGTCAACCCCGACGCCGCGTGGTTCTACCCCGAGCCGAAGGACGCCGCGAAGGAGATCACCGGCCGGGTGGCCTTCTGGCGCGGCGTCGAGGTGAGCTAAGCGGGACGGTCCCCGGCCTGGGCGCGGGCGTCCGCGGCGTCCTGCGCGTCCAGGACGCCCGCGCGCTCCTGGCTGTCGATGACGCGGTGGTAGGCCGCCCACGCCTCGGCCGGGGCGAGGTCGAGCGCGGCGGCGATCGCCTCCCAGCCGGCCCCGCCCCGCAGCGCGGCGCGGAAGCCGACGAGCTGGCTGTCGTGGGCCTTGCGGGCGACGACCTCGCCGAGGGCGAGCAGCTCCAGGGACTCGGCGACGTCGAGGGAGGTGGAGTCGTCGAGCAGCGAGCTCCAGGAGTCCTCGTCGCTCCCGGTCGCCCGGGCGCGGGGGGTGGCCCCGGAGTCCCGCCGGCTCAGGAAGTCCAGGCGGGTGACGGCGGTCTGGAGCGAGAACTCCTGCTCCAGGGCCTCGGGTGTGATCTGCATGCCGTCACGATCCCCGACCGCCACGGCGGGTCAAACCCGCTGCGACCGGGATCTCCCCGAACGCCGGACGGCCCGCACCCGGGGTGGGGTGCGGGCCGTCCGGCGAGCGGCGGGTGTCAGTTGTCGACGCCCACGGCCTCCTTGGCGACCGCGGCGAGGGCGACCTGGGCGGCGCTGATGACGCTCGACCGGTTCTTGTGGGTCTCCTCGTAGCGGATGAGCACGCGGATGTCGTGCGGCTCGCGCAGGGCCTTGGCGGCCTTGGCGGCGTCGGAGGTCGACAGCGAGTCGTAGCCCTTCACGGGCAGCTCGTCGGCGGAGACGTCACCGAGCTCCTCGCGGGCGGCCTTGGCGGCGTCGGCGGCGGTGCGGTTGCCCTCGCGACGGGCGATCCGCTCGGCCCGGCGCAGCGTGGCGGCGCGGCCGACGGTCAGCGTCTCGCGGACGGCGTCGGTGAGGGTGGAGGCGCGGCCGGCCACCTGACCGAGCTTGTCACCGGCGGCCTCACGGCGCTGCTGCGCGGTGTCGAGGGCCTCGTTCACCCGGTTGGCGACGAAGCGGTACGGGGCGTTGGCGGCCCGCGCGGCGACGCCGGCGACCTGCTGGAACGGGGTGGCCTGCAGCGCGGCGGGGCCGCCCAGTGCCTCCTCGGCCAGCACGACGGTCAGCCACTCGATGGTGGCCTCGTGGGCGCGGATCAGGCCCTCGGCCAGGCGCTCGACCTTGGCCAGCCCGGCCGCCTGGCCGAGCACCTTGAGGTAGGTGGCGCGGTCGTGCAGCTGGTGCTCGAGGGAGAGGTCCTGCAGCAGGGCCTCCTCGATCGGCTCGGCCTGCTCGACGGCGGCCTTGACGACGGCCGACAGCCGGCCCACGACCGGGGTGACGACGTCGGGCACGCCGCCCAGCTCGCGCAGCTCGGCGGTGATCAGCCGGGTGCGCTCGGCAGCGTTGTCGGCGTTCTGGGTGAGCTCGCGGCGCACGGCGTCGGTGCGGGCCTGGGTCACCCGGGTGCGGGCGACCTGCTCCTCGGTCTGGGAGAGCAGGACCAGCGCGCGGAGCTGGTTGACGATCTTGGCGTGGTCGGTCACGACGGGGGAACTCCAGACATCGGGGATGACCTGACGTCTCGGTCATGCCCCGCACCCCGCGCCTGCTAACTCCTGCAAGCGGATTGCTAGCGGTGAGGTGCGTCACGCCGTGCCGGCCCGGCCGGGGCCGGCAC